>NZ_CP079822.1:1630770-1956924 GCF_019334805.1 Rothia mucilaginosa | reverse complement strand
CTCCCCCGCGAGCATGAGCGCAAAGCCGTTTTTGTCTAAGCCTCTCCATTCCCGGCGAGGAAGAGTAGCCAACCATCCTCGGCGTAGGTGCTCATGCGGAGCGAGGGCTCCTTCCCCGGTGTCTCCCCATCCGCGGAGTAGGCATCCTACCGCGGCGTAAGTGCTCATGCGGAGCGGGGGCTCCGTCCTCAAGGCGCCCCGGCGCCGCAGAGGGGGCACTCCCCCGCGAGCATGAGCACGAAGCCACTTGGTACCCCCGCACATCCTGAGCACAAAGTCGACTGGTACATCCCCCACGCATCCTAAGCACCCGTGGGATAATCGCCCTATGAGTTTTTCTTCTGTTGAGTTCACGCATGCACCTGAGGTTTCGGCTGAGTTTGCGGGCAGGGTGCGCGGCTTGTTGCGTGCGTCTGCGTTGGGTGATGCGCTGGGTTATCCGTTGGAGTTGTTGTCGGCTGAGCAGATTGCGGAGCGCGCCCCTAAGCCGTGGGATTCGGCGTTTGGTGAGCTGCTGGTCAGTGATGATACGCAGCTGACGTGTTTCACGCTGGACGCTTTGACTGAGGTTTTGGAGTGGAATAATGAGGGCGCGGCGGCGGATGAGTTGGCGTGTCTGTGGTTGGCGTATTTGCGGTGGTTCCGCGGTATTGGTGAGAGCCTGCCGGAGTCTGCGCCGTTTTCGTTGGATCGTGAGATTGATGGTTCGTCGGAGTTGACGGCTCGTCGTGGTCCGGGTGCGGCGACGTTGCGGGCGTTGGGTTCGGGTGAGATGCAGTTGGTGTCGAAGTCGTTGAATCCTGATGCTTTGGGTAGTGGTGCGTTGGTGCGTTCGGCGGCGTTGGGTGTGTTGCCGGTGGCGCAGGAGCGTACGGTGGTTTTGTTGGCGGTGCGTGCGGCGGCGTTGACGCATGGGCATCCGGAGGCGTTGGCTTCGGCGGCGGCGTATGCGTTACTGGTGCGTGACTTGTTGGCGTCTCCGTCGGGCTCGTTTGGTGCGTTGTTGGAGGCGGCGCGTTGTGTGCTGTCGTGGTGTGGTTCGGTGGCGGCGGATGATTCGATTCCGGGTGATGCTTCGCGTACGGCGGCGGCGTTGAGTCGTGCCATCGAGCTGTTGGAGGGCGGTACGGTGCCGGTTCCGGAGGCTGTGGCGGAGCATTTTGGTACGGGTTGGACGGCGCCTGAGCTGTTGGGTGTGGCTCTCTGGTGCGCGGCGGATGCTGTGAAGAGTCTGCCGGCTGATGCTGATGATGCGACGGTGCGTGGTGCCCTGTTTGAGGGGTTGTGCCGTGCGGTGTCGGTGGATTCGGATTCGGATTCGGTGGGTGCGATGACGGCGGCGTTGTGGGCGGCGGCTGGTTTCCCGGTGGGTGGCGATGAGGCTGATGCGTGGTCGGAGGCGCTGGGTCGTGTGAGTGGTTTGGATCAGGTGGAGGCGGTGGCGGACCGCTATCTGCGCCAGCTGAGCCTGTAGCGGCGCTGAACCTCAACGGCGCAGCGGACATGCGTAATGGCGGAGGCCCCATCCTCAAGGCGGCTGGCTCATTTACTTATTGGGGCGCCGCAGAGGGGGCACTCCCCCGCGAGCATCGTCCGCAAGCCGGCTGTGCAAAACTTACGCGAGCATCGACCGCGTGCCGCATATACAAACTGTTTATATACGCAGAAAAGGCTCTCCGGTATCTCGGAGAGCCTTTTCTGTATGTGCTAGAACTAGCAAAACTAAGCCTTTACGGAGTAGCCGGTCACGCGGAGCGGGGGCTCCGTCCTCAAGGCGCTCAGCGCCGCAGAGGGGGCACTCCCCCGCGAGCGGGAACCGGCTACGTCCGCTCAATCTAGGTGATGTTTCCTAGTCCAGGTAGTCGCGCAGTACCTGCGAACGCGACGGGTGACGGAGCTTAGACATGGTCTTGGACTCGATCTGGCGGATTCGTTCGCGGGTCACGCCGTAGACCTTGCCGATTTCGTCGAGGGTCTTGGGCTGGCCGTCGGTCATGCCGAAGCGCATTGCGACCACGCCGGCTTCACGCTCGGAGAGGGTGTCGAGTACGGAGTGGAGCTGTTCCTGCAGAAGGGTGAAGGACACTGCGTCTGCGGGGACGACTGCTTCGGAGTCTTCGATGAGGTCGCCGAATTCGGAGTCGCCGTCTTCACCGAGGGGGGTGTGCAGGGAGATGGGTTCGCGGCCGTACTTCTGGACTTCGATGACCTTTTCGGGGGTCATGTCGAGTTCCTTGCCGAGTTCTTCGGGGGTGGGTTCGCGGCCGAGGTCCTGGAGCATCTGGCGCTGCACGCGGGCGAGCTTGTTGATGACTTCTACCATGTGCACGGGGATGCGGATGGTGCGGGCTTGGTCTGCCATTGCGCGGGTGATGGCCTGGCGGATCCACCAGGTTGCGTAGGTGGAGAACTTGAAGCCCTTGGAGTAGTCGAACTTTTCGACGGCGCGGATGAGGCCGAGGTTGCCTTCCTGGATGAGGTCGAGGAAGAGCATGCCGCGGCCGGTGTAGCGCTTGGCGAGGGAGACGACGAGTCGCAGGTTGGCTTCGAGCAGGTGGTTTTTGGCTCGCTTGCCGTCGTGGACGACCCAACGCAGGGCTTTCTTGAGGTCTTTGTCCATGTCGGGGTTTTCAGCGAGCTTGTGTTCGGCGTAGAGGCCTGCTTCGATGCGCTTGGCGAGGTCGACTTCCTGCTGTGCGTTGAGCAGGGAGACTTTGCCGATTTGCTTGAGGTAGTCCTTGACGGGGTCGGCGGTTGCGCCGGGGGTGACGACGCGCTGTGCGGGTGCGTCGTCGTCGTCGTTTGCGGTGAGGACGAAGCCGGAGCCTTTGGCTGCTACTTCTTCTGCGGCCTTCTTTTCTTCTTTTTTGGCTGCGGTTTCTTCGTCTTCTTCGTCGGTTTCGTCTTCGCTGTCGGTGGTGTCGAGGTCTTCGTCGAGTGCGAGGTCGAATTCGTCGTCGCTCTTTTTGCGGCGGCCACCGGTCTTGCGCTTGGTTGCGGTTTTGGTGGTGGTTTTGCGGGTGCGCTTGGGCTTGTCTGCCTCGGTTTCGGCAGTAGTTTCGGCAGTGGTTTCAGCACCGGTTTCGGCGGTTGCACCGGTGGTGTCTTCGGTTGCCGCTGCGGCTTTGGTGGTTGCCTTCTTGGTGCGGGTGGTCTTGGTGGTGGTTTTTGCGACGGTTTCTTCGGTTGCGTCGCCGGTCACGGTCTTCTTGCTGGTTGCAGGTGCCACTAGAACCCTTTCTGGCTTGTGGTGGGGTGTTTTGTTTGCAAAACACCTAAGACCCTGTCAAGTCTGTGCTGGCGTCCTCGGTCGGGGTGTTTGCTGCGTTTATCTGGTTTAACGCTGTGGGGGCGGGTTTTATTCCGCGTGCGTTGGGCGGTTTGCAGGGTTCCGTTGCTCGTTGTGTGGAGCGGTTTGAGGGCGCGTTATAGCGCATTGACTGTACGGGGTCAATATATAAGTATTGCAGATTTTTGGTTGCTTTCAACTTGACGCGCTGTTTGGGTGGCTTGTGGGCCTGGTTTTGGGTGAGTGCGGCTGTGTGCGGGAGGGGCGTGCCCGGTGGCGCGCCCCTCCCTCGTTTTGTACCTCGCTTTTAGGTGCCGGTTTTAGGTGCCGGGCTTTTAAGGTTTTCGGGGTTTGAGGGTGCTGATGGGTTCGCGGTGTGTTCCGGGTTCGCCGCAGATGGTGTATTTGATCCAGGCGGGTAGGTTGCCTGCGTTGAGGTGTACATCGAGGATGTTGAGGTCCTTTCCGCATGTGTGGCGGTGGGCTTCTTGGCGGAGCATGCGGGCGTAGGTGCTGTAGCCCTTGTACCAGTTGGCCCAGGCTTGGGTGTTGCGTAGTTCGGCGTATTCTCCGTCGGTGCTGTGGGGTGTGAGCAGGCTGGTGAGTAGTTCGAGTGCGTTGAGGCGTGCCCAGTGGGGGCTGTCTAGTTTTCCTTTGAGGGCGTTGAGGTAGTGGGTGTAGACGGCGTGGTGTTTGGTGAGGTATTCGCTGTTGGTGCAGCTTTCGTCGATTCGTTGTTTGAGGTTTTCGAGTTTGTTGTGGGCGTTGTGGTCTTTGGGGTGTTCCTCGAGGCGTGGGAGCAGGTCGCGGCTGATGGTGTTGAGTTCGGCGGCGCTGGCGAGGTCGGCGGGGGTGAGGTTTTCGAGTGCCCAGCCGTTGAGGTTGGTGTGCTGGTTGCTGCGGTTCTGTTGAATGGTGCGGCTCTCTTGAATCGTGCGGTGAGTGCGGCGGATCCAGTCTTGCCATTGCACGCATTTTTCGGGCACGGCGCGTACGTACCCCTGTTCGATGCCGGGCGCGGTACTGAACGCGTGGGTGAAGCTGGCGGGTATATAGGTTTTGCGGGTGATGCGGGTGCCGTAGTGGGGCGGTTCGAGCGGTGCGAGGTTGGTGCTGGGGTATTCGCCTCCGAAGGCGTGGTAGGTGTATTGGGCGGAGTAGTGCAGGTAGGCGAGCGCTTTTTGGGCGTGGTTGAGTCCGTAGCCGGCGAGGTAGGTGAGCATTTCGGCGGTGATGGGGTTGAGGGCTGCCGGTGCGATGGAGGCGCGTAGGTGCCCGGCGACTTCGGCGGGGATGAGTTCGCGGAGTGCGTCACCGATGGTGGGCGCGTCGCCGATGGTGGGCGCATCGGCATCATCAACCGGGTGGGTGGTGAGCAGGTGCGCGGCGGCGTTGATGGCGGCGTCCCAGTAGCAGAGGTCGATTTGGGCTTGACGGTAGATGGTGCGGACACCTTTGCGGGCTTCTTCGTGGCGGGTGGTGTGGGTGTGGTCCCAGAGTTCTACGGCGTTTTCCCAGTCGTGGCGGGTTTCGGGGTTGGTTGTGGGGTCGGTGTCCCAGGGGCTGTGGGCGTAGTTGTGTTCGGCGGTGTCGGCGATGGTGTCGCCGTGGCGGGTGAGCCAGGTGTAGTAGCTGCTGTGGCGGATTTCTTCGATGGGTGCCAGGAGGGTGAGTGCCTGCTGTTCGGGGTCAAGCGCCCAGATGCTGGCGCCGCCTGCGTAGATGACGTCTTCGCAACGTAGTTCGCTGACGATGCGCGGGTCGTGGAGCAGGTGGAGCCATGCGTTGATGGGGATTTGGGTGTCGACGTCCCGTTGGATTTCTTCGATGGCGGCAAGTTGTGCGGTGTTGGGGTGCAGTTGGCGTTGGCGTACGGTGTTGTCGCCGTCGATGATGATGGCGTAGAAGCGGGTGAGGGTTTCGCCGTTGTGGCAGGTGGGGAGTTTGGCGAAGGTTTCGTGCAGGAAGTCGGCGCGTTCGCTGTGGGTGCAGGGTTCGTCGGGTAGGTTGACGCGCAGGCTGGGGCCGAGGGTGTTGTCGGTTGCGGTGAGGATGATGAGTGAGTGGTCGGGCCAGTAGCCGTGCTGGTGGAGGGCGCAGCTGAGCACGTCGTATTCGTTGCGGATGGGCGGGGGCGTGTCGTAGTCGCCGTGGAGGTGGTCGCTGCGGAGGTGGTCGTTGTTGGGGATATTGCCGTTGGAGGTATTGTTTGCGTTCATGCCTTCACGGTGGCATGGTTTGCGCGGGTGCGCAGGTTATACAAATAAATCTGTGGATACTTCGGTTCATGTGTCCGAAGGTTCCACAGATTTATTCGTATTGTTCGTTTGTTCACCGAGGTTTGTCCACAGCGGCGCGGGGTGCCGCGTCATAATCTGTCACGCAATACCTGGCGGGCAATATCTGTAACGTGCTACCCGGCGGGCAACCCATCCGCTCCCCTATGTCTCACACTCCCCCGCAGCGTCCCCTACTGCGCGCATCTATTGTTCGTCGAGGAACCGCTCGAAGAGCGCACCAATCTCGTCGCGGCTGGGCACGTTGTGCGCGTCGCGTCGCGAGAGGGGAATCGCAATATCGGAGGTGCGGAAGTTCTCGTCGTAGTTCTCTTCCATGGCCGTGATCATGCGACCGATTTCGGGGTTCTGCTTGACCTGATCGTTGATCTGGCTGTGCACGTGGCGTGCGGCTTCGCGCAGGTTCTCGGTGGGTAGGGAGAGGTGCGCCGCCATGCCCACGTGTTCGAGGGCGGTGAGGGTGCCCTGCGGCAGGTCCGCCTCCGAAATGTACTGGGGGATGTTCACGCCGAAGCCGACGGTGTCGATTCCGTTTTCGGTGAAGAGCACTTCCAGCAGGTTGGTGATGGTCGCATGCACGTCCGCGCTGGGCTTCCACGGGGAGATGCCGCGAATCAGGTCCTTGCGGGAGCCGTGCGCGGTAATCGGGAAGGGGCGGGTATGCGGCACCGGCATGGGGAATGCGGAGACCAGCACGACCAGGGAGGGCTTGACCCGCTGGGCGATGGTCAGCACCGCCTTTTCGAAGCGCTGCCACTGCAGGTCCGGTTCAGCACCGGTGAGCAGCAGGAACGGCTTGTCGAGGCTGTCTTCTACGGCGTAGAGCTTCAGCTGCGGGTATTGCGGCTTTTCGAAGTGGTCTTTTTCGTAGCGGATGTAGGGGCGGCGGGCACGGTAGTCGTGCAGCTGGTCACTGTCGAACTCGACGATTTCAATGTTTTTGAGTTCGCTGAGCAGCACCTGTCCGAGCTGGCCTGCGGTGGATCCTGCGTCTTGCGGGCTGGAGAGGGCAATGATGAGGGTTAGCCCGTGCATCCTGGGGTCGTCCAATATTTTGGTGTTGGCTAAGTAGAGATCTTCGGGGTTGAGCATTACGCCTCCTCACTTCTGTCTGGTTCGCGCCGCGTTCGGGGGGCTTAGTATTTTCTGCCGGTACCCGAGGTGTTGGGGCGAAGGGGCGTCTTCTGTTATCTGACGCTTTCCGTAGTCTTTCATTTTATGCCACTACTGCCCTGTCTCGACAGTGTGCGGGCTTTTCTCGCAGTAGGTGAACTTGCTTGGTGTCTCGTCGACGTTCTTAAGGCGCTGCAGCTCGGCTTCTTGTGCATTTTTCTGTTCTGCCAGCTGTTCGGGGTGAGAGCTGAACCTCACGCCCTCCTACATATCCGTGTAGAGTAGAAGCAGTAGTCCGCGTGGCTTTGCGCGGCGGTATTCATCCTCACTCTTCGAGGGCCTACAGTTGAGTTTTTCGGGCGCGAGGATGTGCCCCGACTATTTGAGAAGACATACGCAAAGGAGTAACGATGTCTCTGTCTCTGTCTATTCACAGCACCGACCTTGAAGCGCTCGAAGCTGACGTTCTGGTTCTGGGCGTTCTGAAGGGTTCGGACGGCCCGTACCTGGCGCCGAGCTCCCTGTCTGAGGACTCTGTTGAGGGTATTAACGAGTTGCTGGAGGCGCTGGGCGCTTCGGGCGCACCCGATCAGCTGCTGCGTCTGCCCGGTCTTGAGGACACCGGTGCCGGCATTGTGGCGCTGGCGGGTCTGGGCTCCGATACCGCTGAGGGTCAGGAGCGCCTGGATGCTCTGCGCTACGCCGCCGGTTCTGCGGCTCGTCAGCTGGCTGGTTCCGCTGAGGAGGTCGCTTTCGATTTCGGCGTTTCTTCGGTAGAGGAAATTGAGGCTATTGCTCACGGCGCTGTGCTGGGCAACTTCATTGAAGAGGGTCTGCGTTTCAAGACCAAGGATTCGGTCCAGGAAGAGATCGAGTCCATTCTGATTGTTTCTTCGATTGATCAGGAAGAGGCTGAAGAGGCTCTGGTGCACGCCCTGGTTCTGGGTGAGACCGCTAAGGATGCTCGCCGTCTGGTGAACCTGCCTCCGTCGCACCTGTACCCGGAGACTTTCGCAGAGTTCGCTGCTGAGGTCGCTGAGGATTACTCGAACATTGAGATTGAGCTGTTCCACCACGACCGCCTGGCTGAGGAGGGCTTCGGCGGCATTTCCGGTGTTGGTCAGGGTTCGCCCCGCAAGCCGGTTCTTGCCGTTGTGAAGTACACCCCGGAGAACCCGAAGGCTCACGTTGCTCTGGTTGGTAAGGGTATTACCTTCGATACCGGTGGTAACTCGCTGAAGCCTGCCGCTTCGATGATGACCATGAAGTGCGATATGGCGGGTGCTGCTGCCGTGCTGAACGCTGTGGTTGCTTCCGCTGAGCTGGATGTGCCGGTTGCTGTGACCGGTTACCTGTGCCTGGCTGAGAACATGCCCGGCGGTCACGCACTGCGCCCGGAGGACATTATCACCATGCGTGATGGCCGTACCGTTGAGGTTCTGAACACTGACGCTGAGGGCCGCCTGGTCATGGCTGATGGTATCGCTCTGGCTTCCGAGTCGAACCCGGACGTCATCTTGGATATCGCTACCCTGACCGGTGCCGCTATGGCTGCTTTGGGTCTGCGCACTGCGGCTCTGCTCGGTGACGAGGAGATTCGTGACCGCGTGATTGCAGCCGGTGCTGCTGCGGGTGAGGCGTACTGGCCGATGCCGTTGGAGTCCTACCTGCGTAAGAGCCTGGAGTCCCCCGTTGCTGACATCAAGAACATTGGTTCCCGTTACGGTGGCGCGCTGACTGCGGGCCTGTTCCTGAAGGAGTTCGTGGGCGAGGGCATCCCCTGGGCTCACCTGGATATTGCGGGCCCCGCGTTCAACGAGGAATCCCCGTACGGCTTTACTCCGAAGGAAGGCACCGGTTTCGGTACCGCTACCCTGGTGAACTTCATCGAGTCGTACGCTAAGTAGTCTGCTTGGCTGGGCGCGCACCCTAACTGGAGCATCCTAACTGGTGCCCCTTATCTGGTGTGCGGCCGCATAGCATAGAGCATAGAGCTGATCTGAGGAGGGCTTTCCGGTACTTCTACCGGGGAGCCCTCCTCTGCGTCTTTTCGAGGGTGCGTTCTGTACGACCGCTGCGGTGGTCCTGTCACCGCACTGTTCTATGACGCGCCCCTTTTCTTGCGTAGTGAAAAATTTGGGGTGTTTGGGCGATTAATCGGCTAAAACCGCCCTGAGTGAACTTAAACGACCTTCAACGGGGGTATTGTTGTATTAAGTGTTTTTCTGCGTACGTGGAGGGCGCGCGACTTTTCGAGCTCGCGGGCCTTTCGCGCATGCTGAGGAACCTACCAATAAATTGGTAAAAAGAACTCATTGCAGGGGTTTCAACCCCAACAACTATGCAAGGGAGCAATATCGTGGCTCAAGAATTCGACATCCTCATCCTCGGCGGCGGTTCCGCTGGCTACTCTGCAGCTATTCGCGCACGCCAGCTGGGCTTCACCGTCGGCCTGGTCGAGAAGGAAAAGGTCGGCGGCACCTGCCTGCACACCGGCTGTATCCCCACCAAGGCGTACCTGCACGCTGCTGAGCTGGCTGAAGATGCACGCGAGGCGTCCAAGGTTGGCGTTAACGCTGTACTGCAGTCCATCGAGATGGGCAAGGTTCGCGATTACAAGGACGGCATCGTCTCCGGTAAGTTCAAGGGTCTTGCAGGCCTGCTGAAGATGAAGGGCGTTGAGGTTATCCCCGGCGAGGGTAAGCTGACCGCTCAGGACACCATCACCGTCGGTGGTGTTGAGTACAAGGGTAAGAACATTATCCTGGCATCCGGTTCGGTCTCCAAGACCTTCGGTCTGCCCATTGAGGGTCGCGTTCTGACCTCCACTGAGGCACTGGAGATGGACTACCTCCCCAAGAGCGCTATCGTGCTCGGCGGCGGCGTGATTGGTTGCGAGTTCGCATCCATGTGGAACGCTATGGGCGTTGACGTCACCATCATCGAGGGCCTGCCGAACCTGGTTCCCAACGAGGACCCGGCAATCATCAAGGTTCTGGAACGCGCGTTCAAGAAGCGCGGCATCAAGTTCAACACCGGCACCCTCTTCGAGAAGGTTGAGCAGGACGCTAACGGTGCTAAGGTCACCCTGGCTGACGGCAAGGTCTTCGAGGCAGAGATCGTTCTGGTCGCTGTTGGTCGTGGCCCGAACACCGCAAACATGGGCTACGAGGAGCAGGGCATCCCCATGGATCGCGGCTTCGTCCTGGCTAACGAGCGCCTGCACACCGGCGTTGGCAACATCTACGCTGTTGGCGACATCGTCCCCGGCGTTCAGCTGGCTCACCGCGGTTACCAGCAGGGTATCTTCGTTGCTGAGGAAATCGCTGGCCTGAACCCCTCCATCGTTGAAGACGTGAACATCCCCAAGGTCACCTTCTGTGACCCGGAGATTGCTTCCGTTGGTTACTCCGAGCCCAAGGCTAAGGAGAAGTTCGGCGCTGAGAACGTTGAGACCGCTGAGTACAACCTGGCTGGTAACGGTAAGTCCGCTATCCTCGGTGCTACCGGTATCGTGAAGGTTGTCCGCCAGAAGGACGGCCCCATCGTTGGTGTTCACGCTATTGGTAAGCGCATGGGTGAGCAGATTGGTGAGGCTCAGATGTGGGTTGCTTGGGAAGCATTCCCCGAGGACGTCGCTAAGTTCATCCACGCACACCCGACTCAGAACGAGTCCCTGGGTGAGGCTGCAATGGTCCTGAACGGCACCCCGCTGCACAGCGCATAATTTTTGCTGACTGGCGTTAGCGCGTCAGCTTAGTATTGACGACCGTTGGTCGTTAGCGGTTGCCGGGCGTATCCGCTGAACAACGCCCCTATCCGGATGCGCGTCGACGTGCTTCAATGCATACGGCGCGCATCCGGGTCACCGCTCACATTTTTCTAGTTCAAGCATTCACAAGGAGAACGGGAAAGATTATGTCCCACACCGTAGTACTGCCCGCACTGGGCGAGTCCGTGACCGAGGGTACCGTTACCCGCTGGCTCGTTGAGGTCGGCGACACCATCGAGGTTGACGCACCCCTGGTTGAGGTTTCCACCGACAAGGTTGACACCGAGGTTCCCTCCCCCGTAGCAGGCGTTGTCGAGCAGATTCTCGTCCCCGAGGACGAGGACGTCGAGGTCGGCGCTGCTCTGGCTATCATTGGCGACGGTTCCGGCGCTGCTGCTCCTGCTGCTCCCGCAGCTGCTGAGGCTCCCGCAGCTCCCGCTCCGGTTGCTGAGGCTCCTGCTGCTCCCGCAGCACCCGCCGCTGCTCCGGCTGCTCCCGCAGCTGCTGCTGCAGGCATCGAGGTCGTACTGCCCGCACTGGGCGAGTCCGTCACCGAGGGCACCGTTACCCGCTGGCTGAAGGAAGTTGGCGAGCAGGTTGAGGTTGACGAGCCCCTGGTTGAGGTTTCCACCGACAAGGTTGACACCGAGGTTCCCTCCCCCGTAGCAGGTACCCTGCTCGAGATCCGCATCCCCGAGGATGAGGACGCAGAGGTTGGCCAGGTTCTGGCTATCATCGGCGACGCTGCTGCTGCAGCTGCTCCCGCTGCTCCGGCTCCGGTTGCTGAGGCTCCCGCAGCTCCCGCTCCGGTTGCTGAGGCTCCTGTTGCTCCGGCTGCACCCGCAGCTCCCGCTGCACCTGCCGCTCCGGCAGCTGCTGAGGGCGAAGCATACGTGACCCCGCTGGTCCGTAAGCTCGCTAAGGACAACGGCATCGACCTGTCCACCGTCAAGGGCACCGGTGTTGGTGGCCGCATCCGCAAGCAGGATGTTCAGGCTGCTATCGCTGCTAAGGGTTCCGCTGCTCCCGCCGCCGCTGCACCTGCAGCTGCTGCTCCGGCTGCTGGTTCCGCAAAGGCACCGCACACCTTCGAGGTTTCCCCCAAGCGTGGCACCGTCGAGAAGACCGCACGTATCCGCCAGGTTATTGCAAAGCGTATGCGTGAGTCCCTGGACGTCTCCACCCAGCTGACCCAGGTCACCGAGGTTGACGTGACCCGCATCGTTCAGCTGCGTGCAAAGGCTAAGGACGGCTTCGCTGCTCGTGAGGGCGCTAAGCTGACCTTCCTGCCCTTCTTCGTCCAGGCTTCCGCTGAGGCTCTGCAGCAGCACCCCGCTCTGAACGCTTCCATGACCGAAGACTACAAGCAGATTACTTACCACGGCTCCGAGAACATCGCTATTGCTGTGGACACCCCCAAGGGTCTGCTGGTTCCGGTCATCAAGAACGCTTCTGACCTGGGCATTGCCGGCCTGGCAAAGGCTATTGCCGACCTGGGTGGCCGCGCACGTACCGGCGACATCTCCCCCGAGGAGCTGTCGGGTTCGACCTTCACCATCACCAACATTGGTTCCTTCGGTGCACTGTTCGACACCCCGATCATCAACCAGCCGAACGTTGCAATCCTCGGTACCGGTGCTATCGTGAAGCGCCCCATGGTTGTTAAGGATGTTGACGGTAACGACGTTATCGCTATCCGCTCCATGTGCTACCTGTCCCTCACCTACGATCACCGCGTGGTCGACGGTGCGGACGCTGGTCGCTTCCTGCACACCGTCAAGACCCGCCTGGAGGAGGCAAACTTCGAGTCTGAGCTGGGCCTCTAAGACCTGCAAAGATTCAAGGAAGTTTCCTTGTGGCGGTGCCCTGATGGGTAGCCGAGCGTAGCTCTCCGGGTTTTCCCGGACGGTGAGCAAAAAGCGGCGGCTCGATCCACTTCGGTGGGTGGGGCCGCCGCTTTTGTTGTGTCTGCTTTTTGTTGTGCCCTCGTTTCTACGGTGTCAGCTGTACGGTATCAGCTATACAGCGTCAGCTATGCCGGAACGGGTTCGGCGCGGGCTATCTCCCAGCCTTTCTCCCCGCGGTGCAAGTCGAAGATGACTTTCTGGCGGGTGACGCCGTTTTCTTCGCTGAGTTTACGGGCTTCCTGCTCGGTTTTATCGGCGCGGTAGCCGGGTGCGGAGACCACCGCCATCACGCGGATGTTCTCGCTGTCGCGGCTGAGTTCTTCGGCGGTGTCTAGGGTGAGCTCGGCGCCGCCTCGCATGCGCCGTTCGTGGTTCCGCTGGTCGATGAGGGCTCGCAGGATCTGCTCGCCCTGCGATGCCTTATCTTCTGCGCTCTGATCCTGCGTTGCCGTGCCGTCGGGTGCCTGCTCCCCCGCTGCGTTCACGGCTTGAGCGGATACGGGCTGTGCCGTTGCCGAGGCATTCTGCCCGTAGAGGGTGAACCCGAGAGGCAGCGCGATAGCCCCCAGCGCGAGCGCAGCGATGCCCAGCCGCGAGGCCAGTCCCAGCCGCGCGGTGGGGCGGGTGAACGCACCGCGTAGCACCGTGAGGCGGGATGTGCCCGTCGCGTCTGCGTTCTTTGGGGCGGGTGCAGTATTTGCGGGGCTCTTTGTGGGGCTCAACGGCTTCTTCAGGCGGGGTAGGTGTTCCGCCAGGTAGCGTTGCGCTTTCTGCGCCTTTGAGAGTTTCTGTACCGGTGCAGGCTCCACGGCTGCGGGAATTAGGGCGCGGGCTCTTTCTGAACAGCTCAGGTAGACGTTGAGCGGGCGAGGCGGTACCTCCTCCGCGAGGGCGACCACGGAGCTCAGTCCAGCGAGCGCCGCCTCCTGGGCAGGTGCGTCCAGCAGGTATTCGAGGGCTCTGCCGAGGCGCTCAATCCACTCGCTACTGGGCGCCCCATTGGTTGCAATACCGCCCGCTCCCATGCGCTGTGAATCCATGCGCAGTGAGAGGGGTACGCGGGCGGTGGAGGGTTCCGGCGCGTGCCCGCAGGCGGCTTGCCAGAGCAGGGCTGCTGCGGAGCGTGCGTAGTTGCCCCGAGCGGCGGTGAGCTGTTCCGTATCTTGAGGGGCCGCTTCACGGTAGACAGCGTCAGGTAGCAGGAGTTTGGGCACTCCGGCGGCGCTCAGAGCGATGTATTCGGCGCTTAGTTCGGCGCGCCCCTCCCCCACCTTTTTGAGGCTGCCGAGCGCCCGGTGCAGGGTTCGCGCCAGGGTCATGAGCTCGGCGGGTGTCAGGGTGCGAGCGCGCAGGAGCTTGTCAAGGGTGCCCGCATCGAGGGGCTCGTACCAGAGGCACAGCTGATTGGCGCTATCGGTGCTCTCACCAGTAACGGCGTGGAGCTTGGCGAGTCCGGGCGCGTTACGTAGGGCGGCGGCTACCTGCGGGGTCTGGGCGTGCCGCTGAGCGGATACATCCGTGTTTTCCTCGAATCCGTACCCGTTGGCTGCCGCGCGCAGAGTGGGTGCGGCAGGAGCCAGCTGGGCGGAAGGAGCTGGCGGGATGGGCTGAGAAATGGTGCGCAGGGTGTAGCGTCCGGGGTGCGCGGAGGTTACGGAACGTGTAGCGGGCGCACTCTCGGTGGTTTCGCCCCGGTACTCGACAATCTGCAGAGTGGGTAGAGCCGGGTTGGCGATGCTTTCCAGAACGTGTGCTTCTTTGCTTCTCATACCATTATGTTATCAAATTGCATCAAATAATATCTTTAAGCAAACTAAAATAGTTCAAGTACTCCAAAGAATAATTCAGGCATTTATCTGCTCATTCACCCCCTCCCCTTGAGCACACCCTCACGTAACATTCCGACGTGTTCGCTCATCACGTGATTCAGGGCGCCCTAATTTTCTTCCCTCCATTAGCAGTACTAAGGTAGAAAGTATGTCTGTGACGATTGAACGCGTGGGCTTCGCCCCGAACTATGTGAACTATGTTGAGTGCCTGGACGAGCAGTACCGCATCCACGATGAGGTGGCTAACCGCACCCGCCAGAATACGATTCTTCTACTTGAGCACGAGGCAGTGATTACCGCCGGTAAACGTACCGAAGATCACGAGTACCCCGCAGACAAGTCCACCCCCGTCGTCAAGATTGACCGCGGCGGCAAGCTGACCTGGCACGGCCCCGGCCAGCTGACCGGTTACCCGATTCTGCGTCTGCCCGAGCCCATTGATGTGGTGGCGTATGTGCGCATCATCGAGGAAATCATCATTAACGTCCTGGCTGGTCTGGGCATTAAGGGTGAGCGCGTTGAGGGTCGTAGCGGCGTGTGGATTCTGGGCGACGGCGTCACCCAGGACAAGAAGATCGCGGCACTGGGCATGCGCGTTTCGCGTAACACCACCATGCACGGCTTCGCGATTAACTGCTGCAATGACACTGCACCTTTCCAGCAGTTCATTCCCTGCGGTATTAGCGATGCGGGTGTTACCACCATTTCGGAGCAGCTGGGCCGCACCGTCACCCCCGCCGATATTTTGGAGCCGCTGGAGGCGGAGCTTCTGAAGTATCAGGACCGTCTGGCGGAGTCTTTCGAGCCCATTGCGGCGCAGGACTAAACGCAGGGTTAGACGCAGTCAAGAAGCTTCGAACGGGCCGTACACGTAACGCGTCTGGCTTTGTTCGTCATATACGAAAATCAGTTTCACCTACGCCTGAGCGGGCGTAAAATAGAAGGTGGCCCACCTGTACAGAGGGCACACCGAGACCAAGGAGAAAACTTTTGAGTACCGCACCTGAAGGACGCAAGCTACTGCGTGTGGAGGCCCGCAACGCTGAGGTTCCCATTGAGAAGAAGCCTCACTGGATTAAGACCAAAGCTATCGTTGGCCCCGAATACAACGAGATGCGCGAGCTGGCTCGCGGTCAGGGTCTGCACACCGTGTGTGAAGAGGCTGGCTGCCCCAATATTTACGAGTGCTGGGAAGACCGTGAGGCAACCTACCTGATTGGTGGCTCCGAGTGCACCCGTCGTTGCGACTTCTGCAATATTGCGACCGGCAAGCCCGTCGCTGTTGACTATGCTGAGCCGTTCAAGGTTGCTAAGAACGTGAAGGTCATGGGTCTGCGTTACGCAACCGTGACCGGTGTTGCTCGTGACGACTTGGAAGACGGCGGTGCGTGGCTGTACGCAGAGACCACCCGCCAGATTCACAAGATGTGCCCGAACACCGGCGTTGAGATGCTCGTCCCCGACTTCAAGGGTGTTCCCGAGCATGTTCAGAAGGTGATTGACGCTAAGCCTGAGGTGTTTGCGCACAACCTGGAGACCGTCCCCCGTATCTTCCGTCAGATTCGCCCGGCGTTCCGTTACGAGCGTTCCCTGGATGTTATTACCCAGGCTAAGGAAGGCGGCATGGTCACCAAGTCTAACCTGATTCTGGGTATGGGCGAGACCGATGACGAGATTTACGAGGCGCTGTGCGATCTGCACGATGCTGGTTGTGACATCATTACCCTCACCCAGTACCTGCGCCCCGGCCCGCTCTTCCACCCGATTGAGCGTTGGGTGAAGCCGCAGCAGTTCGTGGATTTTGCGAACATGGCTGAGGAGATTGGTTTCGCTGGCGTTATGGCGGGCCCGATGGTTCGTTCTTCGTACCGTGCAGGTCGCCTGTGGGCTCGTGCAATGCGTAAGAACGGCTACCCGATCCCTGAGAACCTTGCCCACATTGAGGGTGAGGGTGCAGCCCTGCAGGAAGCCTCCTCCCTGGTGGCTGCAGGCTACTAAGCCTTTTCAGAATCTTTCTGAGAGCGTTGAGGCTCCTCGAACCCGGTGTTCGTCCGGTGTTCGGGGAGCCTCCCCTTATGCCCCGCCCCTTGTGCGGGTAGGGTAAACTAGAAAAATTGCAGGCATACACTGCATCGTTACGTCACTATGGTTCCGTGAGCGTTTGAGGCGCTTCTCGGGGCCGCGGAAGAACCAGCCGAGGAAGAATCGTGGCAGATAAGCGCGAAGAGAAGAAAAAGAAGAAGGAACGCACTCCGGGCAATTTCGCCCAGATGAAGCAGGTCTACCAGATGACCAAGAAGTCCGACCCGAATATCGGTTGGATTCTGAGTCTGTCGGCTCTGGGTACCCTTTTGGTTTTCCTCCTCATCGGTATTGCTCTGGGTAACTGGGTTACTTTCCTGATTCTGGGTCTGGGCGTTGCCGCTATTGTGGCGATGCTTCTGCTGGGTCGCCGCGCGCAGACTGCGGCTTTTGCTCAGATTGAGAACCAGCCCGGTCGTAGTGGTGCGGCGATGAACTCTGTGCGCCGCGGTTGGATTGTTGAGGAGCAGCCCGTTGCTGCGAACCGCAACCAGGATCTGGTGTTCCGTGCGCTGGGCCGTCCCGGTATTGTGCTGGTGACCGAGGGCCCTCACAGCCGCGTGAATTCCCTGGTGAACACCGAGAAGAAGCACCTGAACCGTGTGGCTCCCGGTGTGCCGGTTCATGTGATTGAGACCGGTCACGAAGAGGGTCAGGTTGAGCTTAAGGACGTTGTGAAGACCATGAACAAGCTTCCGAAGGCTCTGACTCAGCAGGAGATGCAGGTTGTTTCGGGTCGTCTGAGCACTCTGAACACTATGCGTAACCCGATGAATGGTCTGCCGAAGGGTGTTGACCCGATGCGTGCACGCCCCGACCGTCGTGCGATGCGCGGCCGCTAATTGAGGATTTTATATAGGTGTGAAGGCTCTGGTTTTTCCTTTCGGGGAAAATCCGGAGCCTTTTACCATGTCCACTGATTGTTCTCGCAATCAGGGTGTTTGTCTGGTGCCTTGCGCTGTGGGTTTGCCTTTGATGCAACAGCTTTCCAAGATTTGTAACATTACCGAAACACGATAGTCACGCACGCGCAAAGAATAACCACTATGCTTGATATGTCACAGGGTTTTGCCCGCGGCCAAAAACTAAACCACAGACTGAATGCGATGAGGGACGATACCCTCCTTCACGGTCAGTCAAACAAGGAGCAGTCCTCATGTTTACCAGCCCCCAGGAAGTTCTCGACTTTATCAAGAACGAAGAAGTAGTCTTCGTCGATATCCGATTCACCGACATGCCCGGCGTGCAGCAGCATTTCAACCTGCCCGCTAAGGCGATTGATGACGATTTCTTCGTCAACGGCCAGCTTTTTGACGGCTCCTCCATCCGCGGCTTCCAGGGCATTGCAGAGTCTGACATGCAGCTGATCCCCGATGTTCAGTCCGCGTACGTTGACCCCTTCCGCATTGAGAAGACCTTGGTCATCATCTGCTCCATCGTGAACCCCCGCACCGGCGAGCCCTACCACCGTGACCCCCGCGGCGTCGCTGAGCGCGCCGAGGCGTACCTGCAGTCCACCGGCATTGCAGACACCGCGTTCTTCGCATCCGAGGCTGAATTCTTCGTCTTCGAGGACGTCCGCTACCAGGTCGAGCCGAACTCTGTGTTCTTCAAGATCGACTCCGACGAGGCTCCCTGGAACACCGGCCGCAAGGAAGAGGGCGGCAACCTGGGCAACAAGACCCCCGTCAAGGGCGGCTACTTCCCCGTCTCCCCCGTCGACAAGCAGGCTGACCTGCGTGACGCAATGTGCGTAGCAATGGACGAGGTTGGCCTCGAGGTTGAGCGTAGCCACCACGAGGTGGGCGCAGCCGGCCAGGCAGAAATCAACTACAAGTTCGACACCCTCACCAAGGCTGCTGACGACCTGCTGAAGTTCAAGTACGTCATCAAGGGCACCGCAGACGCATGGGGCAAGTCCGTGACCTTCATGCCCAAGCCCGTGTTCGGTGACAACGGCTCCGGTATGCACTGCCACCAGTCGCTGTGGCAGGACGGCGAGCCCCTCTTCTACGATGAGCGCGGCTACGCTAACCTCTCTGACACCGCACGCTGGTACATTGGCGGTCTGATTGAGCACTCCTCCGCTGTTCTGGCGTTCACCAACCCGACCGTGAACTCTTACAAGCGTCTGGTTCCCGGCTACGAGGCTCCTATCAACATGGTGTACTCGCAGGGTAACCGTTCCGCTGGTATCCGCATCCCGATTACCGGTACTAACCCGAAGGCTAAGCGTCTGGAGTTCCGTGCACCGGACCCCTCCGCTAACCCCTACTTCGCGTTCGCTGCTCAGCTGATGGCTGGTCTGGACGGTATCCGTAACCGTATTGAGCCGCCGGCACCGATCGATAAGGACCTGTACGAGCTGCCCGCTGAAGAGGCTAAGGACATCAAGAAGGCTCCGGCTAACCTGGAGGAGGCTCTGGCGGCTCTGGAGGCTGACCACGACTTCCTGCTCGAGGGCGGTGTCTTCACTGAGGACCTGATTCAGGCGTGGATTGACTACAAGCGTAAGAACGAGCTGGAGCCGCTCTCGCTGGTTCCGCACCCGCTTGAGTACCAGCTGTACTACGGCGTCTAATTCGCTGGCGTCTCATCTTTCCTTCTGAGCTTTGCCCCGCACCCGCGCTGAGGTAAATTCCGGGATGGGTTTCTGGGGTAAGTTCTAGATAGCAGGCAACGGCCTATACGTTCCTTGGGGAGCGTATAGGCCGTTGTTGTGTGTTCTGAGGGGTTTCTGCAGGGTTTCTGCGGAATGCAGGCTCGCCGTACTATTTTGGTGACGGTTCGTGTCTAATATTTTTCTGTCTCGATAAGCTTCGTGTGTCTTAGTTGCGCTTAGAGTTGCGCTTAGAGCGGCTCTAAGGGCTAAGCTGTTGGTGCTGGCGTTCCCTCCCTTTTCGTCGTGCAACCGGAGGGAACGCCAGTCTATTTTTATGCCCTCGCGTCACTTGCGGTATATCAGCCCCGCTAAGTCAGCCGCGCTTGGGTAATTCACGCTTGGGTAATTCACACCTGGGTGATCCGCACCTGGGTGATCCGTGCAAGGGTCACATCATAAGATGTCGTACCCGCTAGTCCCAGGGTTCTTCCTACACGGGCGTACAATGAAAGTGCGTGCGCCCGGCCAGCGGCACCTACGAATTCCGCGAGAAACGACATCGAACGCCGTGTTCTCCCCACCGCCCTCCCCTTTTCAGCATCTGCTGGGGCGAGTATCGCCGATGACCGACCGACCCGTCTGACGCCGCATCCACTGTAACGAGGAGAAATCTCATGGCATATCAGCCGACCATCCTAAACGGTGAAACTGTTTTCCGTAACGAAGTTTTTCAGACCGGCCTCATGTCCCAGCTGCTGGACGGCATCTACGATGGCGAGATGACCATCGGTGAGCTCCTGAGCCACGGCAACTTCGGTGTGGGTACCTTCAACGGCCTCGACGGCGAAATGGTCGTCCTCGACGGCGTCTGCTACCAGGTGCGTCACGACGGTTCCGTGTCTCTGCCCGACCTGCGCCAGCAGACCCCCTACGCCGTGGTCACCAACTTCGTGCCCATGATTAAGCGCGAACTGCCGCTGAACCTGCTGCGTAAGTCTGCCTCGCACATTCTGGATGACTTCACCGTCTCCAAAAACTACATGTACGCCATCAAAATTTACGGCGAGTTCGAGTGGGTCCGCACCCGCACCGTGAAGAAGCAGGAAAAGCCCTACCCGAAGATGGTTGCCGCCACCGAGAACGAAGACATCGTCCAGTTCGATAACGTGACCGGCACGATCGTTGGCTTCCGCACCCCCATCTATGAGCAGGGCATTTCGGTGCCCGGCTGCCACGCCCACTTCATCGATGACGAGCGCACCCGCGGCGGCCACGTGGTCGACTTCAAGTTGCGCTCCGCAAAGGTCGAGATTTGCCCCGGTACCGGTCTGCAGCTGCACCTGCCGCTGACCCCCGAGTTCTCCTCCGCTAACCTCTCCCCCGAGGACCTGGCTGAGCAAATCTCCAAGGCTGAAAAGCACTAAACTTCTCGCCCGTTTGGGTATAACGACGAAGGAGCCGTCCTCTACAGTTCAACCTGTAGAGGACGGCTCCTTCGTGTTAAGTAGCTACACACTATGCTGCGGGAAGCGCTTATGCCTCGGGCACGAACTCACCGTGGCCGCGCTCGCGCAGGGCGGCACGCACCTTCTCAGCGGCCGCATCCAGCTCTTCGGCGGTTGCGTCCTTCTTCGCGTTAGCGGGATCGTAATCAGCCATGCCGTCAGCCGGGAACAGGTGGATGTGGGTGTGCGGAACGTCGAAGCCCGCAATCATCAGAGCCACACGGTCCTTATCAAAGGCCTGGTCCAGGGCACCAGAAATCTTATGCGCCACAGCGAACAGGTGCGCTGCCAGCTCCTCGGGAAGGTCGGGCCAACGGTCGACCTCAGCGCGGGGAACGAGCAGCAGGTGACCTTCCGACAGGGGCATGATGTCCAGGAAGGCGACGCAGTGCTCGTCCTTCCAGACGAAGCGGCCGGGAATCTCACCCTCAATAATCTTGTTAAAAATCGTGCTCACAATACTCTCCTTCATGCGCCGTCATCGGCGCGGTTGAAGCTCAACGGTCAGGCTTACGCCTCAACCTCAATGCTCTCACCGGGGTTCAAGTGCTTCAGCTCCGTGCCGTACTTCGCGCCGAAGTTCGTCACCAGGCCCTCAATAATGCCGGTGCCGTTCTGGTTAATCATGCCGTTGTGAATCGGAATCACACGCTGAGCGCCGGTCGCAATCACAAAATCGATGACTTCCTGAACCTTCGACCAGGGGGCGTGAATCGGCACCAGAACGGTATTCGCACGCACGCGGTGAGGAACCACCAGCGAATCGCCCGGATGGTACACTACACCGTTAATCAGGTAACCAACATTGGCGATGGTCTGGATCAGCGGGTGAATCAGAGCGTGCTGACCACCGTAGGTCTTCACCTCAAAACCGGGGATGCTGAACTCAGAATCAGAGGAAACAACGGTGACCTCGGCAGCGGGCACAGCCTCCTTAATGACCTGGGCAACAGCCTCGGGAGCCCAAATCTTCAACGGGGTCTGCGACTCGGCGCGCTGAGCAATCAGCGGCAGCACCGACGGGCCATCAAAATGATCCGGATGCGCGTGGGTCACGAACAGGTAATCGGCGCCTTCCAGCGCGGTGGCATGCTCACCTTCAGCGGCAAAGTTGCCGGGGTCAAGAACGAGGGTGCGCCCCTCATTCTCAAGGCGGATACATGAGTGGGTGTACTTCGTCATTTTCATAGTTTTAGTCTACCGTTAACCCTCATTCGTGCCTGTTGGTAACTTCAATTTTTGAGATAAAGCGCAAATCAACCACCTTTTGAACGCCTCTAGTGTAAAGTCGTAAGACAAGATCGACCACACAATGGGGCGGATCTCCACCCCGAAAGGTTCAGCAATGGACACTCATATTCCCGTACGGAGAATTACGAAGCCCGCCGAAGCCCGAAATACCCGCCAGCGTCGCATCATCAAGGCGACCATGGAAGAGCTCGGCGATTTCATCTCAGCACAGGATCTGCACCTGATCCTCGCGAACCGCAAGGAACAGGTCTCTCTCGCAACCACCTACCGCGTGCTGCAGTCGCTGGCTAACGCCGGTGAGCTGGACTCGGTCAAGGGTATTGAGGGTGAGACTCTGTACCGCCACTGCCGGGTGAAAGATCACCACCACCACCTGCTCTGCCGCCGATGCGGCACCGCCATTGAGCTGGAAGCACCCGCCCTTGAGGATTGGGCACTGGCGATGGGCAAGCAGCACGGCTTCTCGGAGCTGGAGCACGTGGTTGAAGTGACCGGTTACTGCCCGGACTGCACTTTGGCACGTCGCGAGGAAGAATCGCAGGGCGGCACTGCACGCTAACATTGCAGGCTAAGCCGCAACCCCTAAGCCCCTCATTCTGAGGAGCCCCCCTCGAGGGAAAACCTTCTCAACGAAGGATACGGCGCTTTCAAAGACATGCGCTTTCAAAGATTGACGCCTTCAAAGATCTTTGACGCCGCAACAGCACGACACACAGGGCATCTGGACAGGGCTACACAACCCCACACGGACTAAGCCCACGCCGCACCGGGACATCCCCCTTCACCGCGGCACCTATGCACGACAACGAAAGAGCCCCACCTCATTCCCGAGGTGGGGCTCTTTCTATAGGTCTTATGCCTTCTCAGCCAGCTGGCGGCCCGACGCGCTATGGCGGCGCTTCACGCCACCAATCACACGGCACACCACGTAAATCAGGAAGGAAATACTGGTCACATAGGGGCTAATCGGCAGCGAACCGGCAAGAGCCAGCAGAATACCGCCCACGATGGACGCCTCCGCGAACAGCACCGACAGGATCAGGGTGCGCACCGGAGAGGCAGTCACCTGCATCGCCGCAGCCGCCGGAGTAATCAGCAGCGCCAGCACCAGCAGCGAACCGACCACCTGCACCGACAGCGCCACAGCAATACCCAGAATCACCATGAACACCAGGGACAGAAAGCGCATCGGCACGCCCTTAGCGCGCGCGACCTCCGGGTCCAGGGAGGCGAAGCTCAGCGGACGCCACACCATCACCAGCAGGCTGATAATAACCACCGCACCAATAATCATGGTGTGCAGCTGGTCGGCATCCACGGACACGATCTGACCGGTCAGCAGACCAAACTTATTCGCGCTACGACCCTGGTACAGGGAGAGGAAAAGAATACCCAAGCCCAGGCCGAACGGCATGAGCGCACCAATGACCGAGTTCGAGTTGCTCGCCTTAGAGCCCAGAAAGGCAATCAGCAAAGCCGAAGCAATCGAACCCACCATGGAGCCGGTCACCACGTCATAGCCGAGCAACAGGGCAAGGGCGGCACCCGCGAAAGACATTTCAGAGACGCCGTGCACCGCAAAGGCGTGGTCGCGCATCATCACAAAAATACCGACGAAACCGCCGATAAGGCCCAGAACAGCGCCAGCAAAAATGGAGTTCTGTAGCATCTGCAACAGCTCGCCGTAGCGGTCAAAGACGAAAATGCGGGAGAGCAAATCGTTCTGCGCGGCGGCAACCGGAGCCAGGGCGGGGAGGGAAGCAAGAATGGTCATCGAGTGGTTCCTCCCGGAAGGTGTAGGGTGCGCTGCGGTTCAGAAAGACCGGACTTCAGGTGGGAGCCGTGAATGTTCTGGTCGGTGCCCTCAATATGGCAGTGGTCGCTGGCGTGAGTCTCACCCACCACCACGTAGCGGCCATTGGATTTGAGCACGCTCACCGGGGTTCCGTACAGGGAGGTGAGAGTCTCGCTGGTCATGACCTCTTCCACCGACCCGACCGTGAAACGGCCGTTCGCCAGGTAGAGAACGCGATCCACATGCTCAATGATGGGGTTGATTTCGTGGGTCACGAACACCACCGCCACACCGCGTTCACGGTTGAACCGGTGAATCAGCTCAGCCACCGCGTACTGGTGGTTGAGGTCCAGGGAGAGCAGCGCCTCGTCAGCCAGCAGAATCTTCGGGTCGTTCGCGAGCGCCTGAGCGATACGCAGACGCTGCTGCTCACCGCCGGAGAGCAGACCCACCGGCACGTTTGCGTACTCGGTCGCGCCGACGGCTTCGAGGAGCTCGTCCACCTTGGCGCGGTATTTGCGGCCGTGCAGGCGGATGCCCCAGCGGTGCCCGTCCACGCCTAGTCCCACCAGGTCGCGGGCGCGCATCGGGGTGGAGGTGGGGATGGACTTCTGTTGCGGTACGTAGCCGACGCCGGCGTTGCCCAGGCGTGCGGGCTTGCCGAGCACGGAGATTTCGCCGGCGTTGAGTCCGGTCAGGCCGAGAACGACTTTGAGGAAGGTGGACTTGCCGGAGCCGTTGGGTCCGAGCACGGCGAAGTATTCGCCTGCGCCGATGTCGAGGGTTAGATCTTTCCAGAGGGTGCGGGCCCCGAAAGCGAGGCTACCCCCGCGAATGGAAATCGCGGGGGCGGCACCGTTATTGTTGTCAGTCACTTAGGAGAGCGCCTTTTCGAGGTTGCTGACGTTGGTCTTCATCCATGCCAAGTAGTTGGTGTTCTCCGGCAGGGTTTCGGTGAAGGATACGTAGTTCACCGAGGCGTCCTTAGCTGCTTGCAACACCTCGTTGGTCTGGGAGGTGGAGGTTTGCTCGTTGTAGGCGAGCAGCTGGACCTTCTTCTCGGTGACCATGTCCTTGGTTTCCTTCAGGACGAGTGCGGGGACGTCGTTGCCGGCTTCTGCCGCCTCAGCGAATTCGCTGGGGGTTGCGTTCTCTGCGCCGGTGGAGGAAATCAGGTAGTCCGGCACGGGCTCGGTGGACAGGTACTTCTTACCTTCACCGGCGATTGCCTTGGCGGTGGTGTCCAGTGCGTCCAGTTCCTTGGAGAAGGTGGATGCGTTGGTGCGGAACGCCTCAGCGTGTGCGGAGTCGAGGCCTGCGAGCTCTTCAGCAATCTGCTGGGCGACCTTCTTCATGGTTTCGAAGTCGTACCAGAGGTGCTCGTTGAACTCGTGTGCGTGGGCGTGGTCGCCGCCGTCTTCGTGGTGTTCGCCGCCGCGGTGGTCCTCGACCAGGTGGGTGTATTCGGCGTCGGTGAGCTTGCCGCTGACCTTGACCGCGTTCACGATCTTCTGGGAGGTGTTGTCCTTGCCGGCGAGGTCTTCGAGGAACAAGTCGTAGCCTGCGCCGTTGATGACGATCAGGGATGCGTCCTTTGCCTTGAGGCGGTCGGCGCTGGTGGCTTCGTAGGAGTGGGGATCGGTGCTGGTGGAGGCAATGAGTGCGGTGGCCTCAATGTAGTCGCCGCCGACCTGCTTGGCGATGTCTGCGTAGACGTCGGTGGAGGCGACGACCTTCACCTTGCCGTTGTTGGAGCCAGCCGAGGAGGACGAACCGGAGCTGTTCTCGGTTGCGCAGCCTGCCAGCAGCAGGGAGGACGCGGCGAGTGAGCCCATTGCGGTGAGGAAGTGCTTGCGGGTGATCTTCGGGTGCGACATGAGGGCTCTCTTTCGGTTCGTTCTAGTCTGTAGGTTTCTTAACTACATCATGCGCACACCCGTATAAACAACTCTTTATTGCTCTCTTTTAAGTGGTGTTAGGCTACCCTTTTCCCTGTCAATAGCTTATGGTGCATGGATGTTTAGCTATACCTACTCCGCTCCCCTGCCGCCGCTTCATGCCGCCGCCTGAGCCTGTCCCTTACGTGCGCCCATCAACCGTTTTTGATAGTAAAACAGCCCACCCCGCGCTCTCTTTCACGAGAGTGCGGGGCGGGCTGTGTTCAAGATTCCCCCGTTTTGCTCGGGTGTTTTACTCGGGTGTTTTACTCGGGTATTTTATTCGGGGTATCTCACGATGCGGTTACTGGGCTTCATGCGGTTACTGGGCTTCACGCGACTGCTGTCGGCGTACACGCTCACGCACCGCGTCCTGGGTGGTGTCGTTGATTTCGCCGACAAGCTCCTCCAGCACATCTTCGAGGAAGACCACGCCGAGGGTTACGCCCTGTTCATCCATAACCTGCGCGATATGGGTTCGGCTGCGCTGCATGGAGGCAAGCGCATCATCAATATCGGTGGTCGGGGTGAGCGTGTCCAGGGAACGCAGCTTGTACCAGGGGAAGGGCTCCTCGAACCGCTCAGGGGCGATGGCGAGGGCGTCCTTCACGTGCAGGTAGCCCATGTAGGTTCCGTCGCTGTCGGTAATGACGAAGCGGGAGTAGCCGCTGCGTGCCACGGCGCGTTCCAGTTCGGCGGGGGTGCTACCGAAGGGCAGGGTGACGAGCTTATCGCCGGGCACCATGATTTCGTAGACGTCCTTCTCGGTGAATTCGAGGGCGCTTTCAATCACGCCAGCGTCGTCTTCCACGGTGCCTTCCGCGGTTGAGGTTGCCACAATGGTCTGCAGCTCGCCCAGGGTGAAGGTGGAGGCGACTTCGTCCTTCGCTTCGACCTTCATGAGCGCCAGCAGCTTATTGGACAGGTTGTTCAGCAGGGCGACCACGGGGGCGAAGATCTTGGAGAAGGTCACCAGGGTCGGCACAATCCAGAGAGCCACGCCGCGGGCGGCGAGGGTCACGGCGGCGTTCTTGGGAACCATCTCGCCGAAGATCACGTGCAGGTAGGTGACCAGGATCAGGGTGACGCCGAAGGCGATGACGTCCACGATTGCGTGGGGCAGGCCGACCAGGTGCAGGGGCACCTCCAGCATGTGGTGCAGTGCCGGTTCTGAGACGTTCAGGATCAGCAGGGAACAGATGGTGATGCCCAGCTGGCAGGTGGCGAGCATGAGCGAGACGTTCTCTAGCGCGTAGATGACGGTCTGCGCTCGCTTATTGCCTTCTTCGGCGAGCGGGTCGATCTGTGCTCGTCGGGTGGACATGATGGCGAATTCACCGGCGACGAAGAAGGCGTTTCCGGCGAGCAGGATGACGAGCAGTGCGATGGCTACCCAGTCGTTCATGCCTTGCCTCCCTTCTCGGTCTGTTCCTGTGCGCTAGGTGCGGGGGTGAATCGGATGCGGTCCACGCGGCGTCCTTCGAGGGTGTCCACGCGCAGGGTGCCGCCGGGTACGGGGACGCTGTCGCCTACTTCGGGGATGCGGCCGAGCCGTTCCATCATGAAGCCGCCGACGGTTTCGTATTCGGGGCTTTCCTCAACCTCGAGCCCGGGGATAAGGGCGTTGATTTCGTCGGGGCGGCGCAGGCCGGAGAACACCCAGTCGCCGTTGCTGTAGCGTAGGGGGCGTTCGGTGCGGCCGCGGTCGTGTTCGTCGGAGACTTCGCCGACGATTTCTTCGACGAGGTCTTCAAGCGTTGCGATGCCGGCGGTTCCACCGTATTCATCGAGGACCACGGCGAGCTGCAGGGCACCTTGGCGCAGCTGGGTGAGCAGCGCGTCCAGGTGCAGGGTTTCGGGCACCTGCAGCACGTCTTCTGCGAGGGCACCAGCTTCGAGGGTTTCGCGGACCTCCGGGGGCACGCCGACCGCTTTCTTCACGTGCACGACGCCCACGATGTTGTCGTGGTCGCCCTTGTAGAGGGGGAATCGGGAGTGGCCGGTGGAGCGTGCCAGCTTGATGACCTCGGCAACGGGGGCGGTGTCTTCGAGCATGGCAACCTGGCCGCGCGGGGTCATCACTTCGGAGGCGGTCAGCTCGGAGAAGCGCAGGGTGCGGTCCACGAAACGTGCTGCGTCGGAGTCGAGGGTGCCTTCTTCTGCGGAGCGGCGCACCATGGAGGAGAGCTCTTCGGGGGTGCGTGCGGCGGAGAGTTCTTCTTTGGCTTCCATGCCGAAGCGTCCAAGGATCCAGTTGGCGGAGCCGTTCATGAGGCGTACGAGCGGGGACATGACGCGGGTGAATGCCAGCTGTGCGGGGGCAACTCGGCGTGCCACAGTGTAGGGTTCGGCAATGGCGAGGCCCTTGGGCAGTAGTTCACCAACAACCATGGACAGCAGGGTTGCGATGAGCATTGCCAGCAGCAGGGTGAGCATATCGGTCACGCTACTGGGCAGCCCCATGCTGTTGATTACACCGGTGGTGAGCGCCTTGATGGCGGAATCGAGAGTGTAGCCGGTCAGCAGCGTAGTGATGGTGATGCCAATCTGGCAACTGGACAGCTGAGTGGAGAGGGTTTTGAGGCAGCGCAGGACGGCGTCGGCGGCTTTATCGCCGGAGTCTTTTGCCTGCTGCACGGTCGCGGTTTCGAGCGCCACGAGGGAGAACTCTACGGCGACGAAGAAGCCGGTACCCAGGATGAGGAGTAGGCCGATGAACAGGAGTATCAGATCCACGCGGTCACCGCCTCCGCGGGGTGGTTTGCGCTGCGCTGGTTCTGGTGTAGAGATTCAACGGGTAACCTGTCCAGATGCTGAGCACCCGAGGAGGGGTTGTTTTCGGGTGTGCTGATGCCATAGGGCGCAGCGTGTGCCAGCAGTATTCTGCGTTGGCTAGTAGTCAGAGTCTTACTCAAGGGGTCATCCATACCCCATATTTTAGCGAAGGTTTCGCCTCTTCCAGGTGCCTTAGAGTGCCTGCTCACACGTGCAAGACTGCGCTTGGTGCGCACGCGGCTCATTGCGAATCGGCAAGAGTGAAAAATTGCATTGCGGATATGGCGCGATGAGCTGGAAAGTTCACCGTGCTTCTCTTTACACTTATACATAGGAGCATGAGTGTGCCGCCAGGTAAGCGGATGAACCCCGACGTTCACGGCACGCTAGGCAGGTTGGTACGGTGCACACCTCGCACACAACAGCCATCCAAGGCGATGCGCACATGCTCAGCGTGATGATTCGCCCCTCAAAGACGCGGGTCGTCTATGCCGGGTGAGTCCCGGACGCGACGGATAAATTCACACTAATTGGAAGAGGCGTTTAACGTGCCAAATCTGCCAGAACATCTGGTGCCTGAGGAATTTGCCGGTAACGAATGGTTCGTTGAAGAACAGTACGAGCGTTACCAGAAAGACAAGAACCTCGTGGACCCTTCATGGTGGCCCATTTTTGAGACCATCGATAAGGCGCTGGGAGGCGCCGGTACCGCTAGTGCAGCTCCGGCGGGGGCACCCGCCGCACCTGCCGCTGCACCTGTAGCGCCTGCTGCAACTCCCGCTTCCGCGGCACCGAAGCCTGCGGCTGCGCCTGCTGCCCCCACCCCTCCCGCTGCTACCAAGAAGGCTGAAACTGTGGAACCTGCTGAAGACAAGATTGTCCCCCTCCGCGGCCCTGCTAAGGCAGTCGTCACGACCATGGAAGAGTCGCTGACTGTCCCCACCGCAACCACCGTTCGTGCGGTCCCCGCAAAGCTGCTCATTGAGAACCGTGCGGCCATCAACAAGTACCTGGCAAGCACCCGCGGCGGCAAGGTCTCCTTCACCCATATCATCGGTTACGCAGTAATTCGTGCAGTGGCTGCTATGCCTTCGATGAACGTCACCTACGGTGTGGATGAGAAGGGCAAGCCCGTTGCAATCCACAACGCGCACGTGAACTTTGGTCTGGCTATTGACCTGCCCCGCCCCGATGGTTCCCGTAACCTGGTCGTTCCGAACCTCAAGGGCGCTGAGAAGCTGAGCTTCCGCGAGTTCTGGGATGCGTACAACGACATCGTTAAGCGTGGCCGTAACGGCGCGCTGACCATTGAGGACTTCCGCGGCACCACTGTGTCGCTGACCAACCCCGGTGGTATCGGTACCGTCCACTCGGTGCCCCGCCTTTCCAAGGGCCAGGCAGCCATCATCGGTGTGGGTGCACTGGAGTACCCGGCCGAGTTCCGCGGCCTGTCCGAGAAGCTCATCACCCAGCAGGGCCTGTCCAAGATCATCACCCTGACTAGCACCTACGACCACCGCGTCATTCAGGGTGCAGGTTCCGGTGAGTTCCTGAAGCTGGTTGAGCACTACCTGCTCGGCGGCGACGACTTCTACGATGCAATCTTCCGCGACCTGAAGGTTCCTTTCGAGCCGGTTCGTTGGGCACGCGACAACCACGTCGATGACGCTCACGAGATTTCCAAGGTTGCACGCATTCAGCAGCTGATTCACGCTTACCGCGTGCACGGCCACCTGACCGCAGCAACCAACCCCGTTGGTTACAAGATGCGTTCGCACCCGGACCTGAAGCTGGAGAACTACGGCCTGACCCTGTGGGATTTGGACCGTGTCTACCCGACCGGTGGCTTCGGCGGTTCCGAGCGTCTGCCGCTGCGCACCATCCTGGAGCGTCTGCACGAGGCATACTCCGGTTCTCTGTCCGTTGAGTACATGTACTCTGAGGACCCCGAGGTTCGTGCATGGTTCCAGGAGCGTCTGGAGCGCGGCGTTGCTAAGCCCACTCGCGAGGAGCAGCTGCGTGTTCTCTCCAAGCTGGTTGAGGCTGAGGCATTCGAGAACTTCCTGCAGACCAAGTACCTGGGTCAGAAGCGCTTCTCCCTGGAGGGCGGCGAGTCCCTGATTCCGCTGCTGGACGCTGTTCTGGACGAGGCCGCTAACAACGACCTGAAGGGCGTTGCCATTGGTATGGCACACCGCGGTCGCCTGAACGTGCTGACCAACATTGCTGGTAAGTCCTACGCTCAGATTTTCCGTGAGTTCTCCGGCACCGCAGCACCCTACGAGGGTGGCTCCGGTGACGTGAAGTACCACCTCGGTACCGAGGGTGTCTTCACCTCCGATTCCGGTAAGCAGACCCAGGTTTACGTGGCTGCTAACCCCTCGCACCTTGAGGCTGCAAACACCGTGCTTGAGGGTATCGTCCGCGCTAAGCAGGACGTCTACAACGAGCAGGGCGTTGAGGGTCACCCGGTCCTGCCGATCCTGATTCACGGTGACGCAGCGTTCGCCGGCCAGGGCATCGTCATGGAGACCCTGCAGATGGCTGACCTGAAGGCGTACACCACCGGCGGCACCGTGCACGTTGTGGTGAACAACCAGATTGGCTTCACCACCCTGCCGAACGACGGCCGCACCGCAACCCACGCTACCGACATTGCGCGTATGACTAAGGCTCCGGTCTTCCACGTCAACGCTGATGACCCGGACGCAGTGGTTCGCGCCGCACGCCTGGCATTCGAGTACCGTGAGCGCTTCGGTCGCGACGTTGTCGTTGACCTGATTTGCTACCGCCGCCGCGGTCACAACGAGGCTGACGATCCGTCGATGACCCAGCCGAAGATGTACCAGGATATTGACGTCCTGCCCTCGACCCGCACCCTGTACGCACAGGACCTGGTCGGTCGTGGCGATGTCTCTCAGGAAGAGGCAGACGAAGTTCTGGACTCCTACCACTCGAAGCTGGACGCTATCTTCGTCGAGACTCAGTCTTCGGCACCGGCTCCTGCTGGCGCGCACGTTTCCGGTCTGGAACTGCCCGCATCCCAGCAGAACACCGAGGTCGTTCACTCCGGTAAGACTGCGATCTCCCGCGAGACTCTGCAGCACATCGCTGATGCGTTCGGTAAGGCTCCTGAGGGCTTCACCGTCCACAAGAAGCTGAAGAAGCTCATGGAGCAGCGCGTTGAGATGGGCCGCACCGGCAACGTGAACTGGGGTATGGGTGAACTGCTCGCCTTCGGTTCGTTGCTGATGGAGGGCACTGACGTTCGTATGAGCGGTCAGGATGTTCAGCGCGGTACCTTCGTTCAGCGTCACGCTGTTCTGCACGACCACATCACTGATGAAGAGTGGTCGCCGCTGGAGCACCTCTCTGAGAACCAGGGCAAGTTCCGTATCTACAACTCCTTCCTTTCTGAGTACGGCGTTCTCGGCTTCGAGTACGGCTACTCGGTGGAGCGCCCCGACTCGCTCGTGGTGTGGGAGGCTCAGTTCGGTGACTTCGCGAACGGCGCTCAGACCATCATTGACGAGTTCGTGTCCTCCTCCGAGCAGAAGTGGGGCCAGCGCTCCTCGCTGGTTATGCTGCTTCCTCACGGCTACGAGGGTCAGGGTCCTGACCACTCCTCGGCTCGTGTTGAGCGTTACCTGCAGCTGTGCGCTGAGAACAACATGACTGTTGCATGCCCCTCGACCCCGGCTTCGCACTTCCACCTGTTGCGCCGCCACGCTCAGCACCGTCCGTACAAGCCGCTCGTGGTGATCACCCCCAAGCAGCTGCTGCGTCTGAAGGCTGCTTCGTCCTCCGTCGAGGACTTCACCGAGGGTTCGTTCCAGCCGGTGATTGGCGATCGTTCGGGCATCAACCCGGCTCAGGTTGAGCGTCTGGTCTTCGTGTCCGGCCGTCTCTACTATGATCTGGAAGCAGAGCGCGAGCGCCGCGGCGACACCAAGACCGCTATTGTCTCGGTGGAGCAGCTGTACCCGCTGCCCGAGAGCGAGATCAAGGAGCAGCTGGCTCTGTACTCGAACGCTACCGACGTTGTGTGGGCTCAGGACGAGCCTGCTAACCAGGGTCAGTGGCCGTTCATGGCTTTGAACCTGCAGCCGCTGATCGACCGCCGTATGCGTCTTGCGTCCCGCCCCGCAGCTGCTTCCCCGGCAGCTGGTACCGGTAAGCTGCACGCCGCTGAGGCTGAGGCTCTGCTCAAGCAGGTCTTCGAAGGCTAAGGTCTTCTACGGCTAAACTGCTAAAGGTTTTAGCTCTTCAAAACCCGTCTTCCCGTCAGATGTTTCTGGCGGGCAGACGGGTTTTTTAGTCTCGGATGCTTGCCGAAGAGGGTATTAAGTTCGAAAAGAGGCTCAAGAGCGCTTATCCTAGATATGAAGACTATTACTCACGTGCCTTGCCGCCTCTCACGGCGGGCGCATCCTGCTGAAGAAAGAATTCCGTGGAGCAACGCAATATTCGAATTGTGGCAGTCGGCGATGACCTGCTCGCCGGTGTTGGCGACCCCCGCACCCTGGGCTGGTTTGGTCGCGTTATGGCGCGCACCCCGCAGACCACTGCATCCATTGCGGCATATAACCTTGCCGCACCCAATGAAGGTAGCGAGCAGCTGAATGCACGCTGGTTCGAGGAGGCGCGCCGCCGCTTCGTTCCCGGTGCTGATAACCGCCTCATTATTGCTCCGTCGACCTTTGACATTGATTTGGGTCTGACTAGCGCTCGTTCGCGTTTGAACCTGGCGAACATTGTGGACATGGCGTCGCAGAACAATATTAAGGTTCTGGTTGTTGGTCCGCCTCCGACTCTGGACGCTGAGCGTAACCGCCGTATCGCTGACCTGTCGGCGGCGTATGCGGATGTGGTGACCCGCCGTAACCACGTGTACGTGGATACGTTCAACCCGCTGCTTCACCACGAGCAGTGGCGCAACGATCTTGCTGCGAATGATGGTCGTCCGGGTCAGTCCGGTTACGGTCTGATGGCGTGGCTGGTTCTGCACCGCGGCTGGTACAACTGGCTGAACATTCCTGAGCACGGCTAAGAGCCTGCTCCCCCGGGGCGGGACTGTGAGTTGAGGTGAAGAAAGTTCGTGTTTTTTAGCTCATATCCCGGTTCCAAGATGCAATCATGCCGTTTCTATGAAAAAATAGACGGCGTTGCCCTTATAGCGTGGGCCACCGGTTTCGGTGACCGCCTCGGCTAGGGCAGGTAATAGGGAGCGCGCACCGCGAAGGTGGGGCGTGCATCCATGAACACTATAAGGAGGCTCTGATGAGCAAGCGCGGTCGTAAGCGCAAGGACCGTCGTAAGGGCGGCGCAAACCACGGTAAGCGCCCCAACGCATAAGGTATCTTGCATACACTTTAAAACCCCGGCGTTTCGGATATTATTCGGACCCGGGGTTTTGCTTTACCCGCGGGTGTTTGTGCACGTTCTGCGGAATAAAGAGAAGAATTCTACGTTATGGATGTGAACGCCTGGCGCGTTCTTGTAGAGGAGAAACATGGCTGAAACCAACACCGCGGCGGATACCCGCGAGCTGCGCGAACGCTTTACCGCGGACGCTATGCAGTATGTGGATCAGCTCTACGCTGCAGCCCTGCGGATGAGCCGCAACTCTGCCGATGCTGAAGACTTGGTTCAGGAAACCTATATGAAGGCTTTTGCTTCGTACCACCAGTTCACTGAGGGTACGAACCTGAAGGCGTGGCTGTACCGCATCCTGACGAATACGTACATCAATCTGTACCGTAAGCGTCAGCGTGAGCCGCAGCAGTCTCAGGGTGAGACGGTGGAGGATTGGCAGCTGGCTCAGGCCGGTGAGCATGATGCGGTGGGTCTGCGTTCTGCCGAGGCGGAGGCGCTGAGCGCACTGCCGAATACGGAGGTTCGTGAGGCTCTGAACGAGCTGTCTGAGGATTTCCGCATGGTGGTGTACTACTCCGATGTGGAGGGGTTCGCGTACAAGGATATTGCGGAGATTCTGGATATCCCCATGGGCACGGTGATGTCTCGTCTGCATCGTGGCCGCCGGATTCTGCGTGAGAAGCTGCTCGATTATGCTCGTGAGAATGGCCTGCGCCCTTCGACTATCGCAATGGTAGAAGCGAAGGCTGAGGCGAAAGCTGCAGCAAAGGCAGGTGCTAAGGCGAGCACTAAGGCGCAGCCGGCTAAGGCTACCAAGGGCACTAAGGCGGCCAAGGGCGTAAAGTCCCCGCCGGCGGGCTCTCGTTCCGAGGCGCCTGCGGATTCTTAGTTCCGCTCTTCTCCACGTGAGCTAGCCCCATGAGGTTGAGGCGGCTCTCCCCTAACGCTTTATACCTTCCGTGTGAAAGGAACCCCGATGTCAAGCACAGACAAGAATTCTTCCGTCCCCGAGGCCCCTGTAGCCGCCGAAGCCCCCGCTGTCTCTGAAGCCCCCGCGGCTTCCGAGCCGCTGGAGGATTGCGGCGGCCAGCCCTGCTCGTCGACCCTCAAGCGCCTCTACGAATTCCTCGATCAGGAGCTGAGCCCCGAGCAGCTGCACACGATTCAAGCGCATCTGAATGCCTGCCCCGAGTGCGCGGATGTGAAGGACTTTGAGCTGATGGTGCGTGAGAAGATGCGTTCTTCGTGCGCTCAGCAGGCGCCCGAGCAGTTAAAGGCTCGCCTGCTGCAGGATGTGCAGAAGTTCTGCGCCGGGGCGAGCCTCTAAGCTGCCCCACGCTGTTGCCTCGCTGAGGGGACAGAAGTCTGACGATGAGTGAAGGCGGTGCACCAATAACGGTGCGCCGCCTTCCCGCGTATTGGTTGGTTCGCGCTGTCTATCTCAGCGCGACAGCCCTCAGCGGCTCGCAAACCCTCAACCGGTAGAATAGGGGGTAGACATCAACCGGCGCAGCGTCTCTGATTCTGCGCCCTCCCCATGATTTGAACCAGAAGAGGATGTATGAGCGACGCAGCAGTGCAGCTTTCCCCCGGTGATTGGCCCGCTCCCCTGGCACCCGCCTCCAGCGAAGCCGCTGGCAAGAACGCGCTGGTGCATATTCCGGGTTCTAAATCGCTCACGAACCGCTACCTGCTGCTTGCTGCTCTGGCTGATTCCCCCTCGTATTTGCGTGCGCCGTTGCATTCGCGCGATTCGGCGCTGATGATTGAGGCGCTGCGTCAGCTGGGTGCGGGTATTGAGCTGGTGCCGACCGATTCGCCGTTCGGCCCGGATGTTAGGGTCACTCCCCTCAACTTTGCGAAGGCAGATTCCGCTCAGGCACAGTCCGTTTCGCAGGCGGTGTCGATTGAGTGCGGTCTTGCCGGTACCGTGATGCGTTTTGTGCCCGCCCTGGCGGCGCTGCTGCCGGGTGAGTTCGCTTTTGACGGTGACCCGCACGCCCGTCAGCGTCCGATGGGTCCGGTTCTGGAGGGTCTGCGTCAGCTGGGTGTGCAGGTGGAGTGTGAACAGGGCGAGAATGCTCTGCCCTTCGTTCTACGCTCCCCCGGTCTGGCGAGCGCGGAGGGTGTCTCTGAGGCGCCCGTGGTTCGTATTGATGCTTCGACGTCGTCCCAGTTTGTTTCGGCTCTGCTGCTGATGGCGCCTCGCCTGCCGCAGGGTATGGTGCTGGTGCACGAGGGCTCTTCGGTGCCGTCCATCCCGCACATTCAGATGACCGTGGAGGCGCTACGCCAGATGGGTATCCGGGTGCAGGAGCACTACCCGAACCAAGGCGCCGGAACAGAGGGCGGCGAGTACCGTTGGACGGTTCACCCCGGTTCCTTCTCCGGCTTTGAGATGACCATTGAGCCGGATCTGTCGAATGCCGGTCCGTTCCTTGCCGCCGCCGTGGTCACCGGCGAGTCGGTGACTATTCCTCACTGGCCGGCACCCGCGGCTGATTCTTCGGCGGGTACGACCCAGGTGGGCGATATGTGGCGTGAGCTTCTGCCCGCGCTGGGTGCGCAGGTTCGCTACGCTGAGGGCCGTCTGACTGTGACCGGTCCGGCGCATCTTCCCGAGGGTGATTTCTCCTTTGACCTGTCTGCCGGTGGTGAGTTGGCTCCGACCATGGCGGCTGCCTGTGCTTTCGTGAAGGGCCGCGTGGAGCTGACCGGTATTGCGCATCTGCGCGGTCATGAGACGGACCGCCTCGCCGCGCTCGCCGCTGAGATTAACCGTCTGGGAGGTGCCGCCCACGACACCGCCGATTCGCTGGTGATTGAGGCGCCCATCCCCGCTGAGGCTCAGCCGGTTCTGGCGCGCACCTACGACGATCACCGTATGGCAACCTTCGCGGCGATTATTGGTCTGCGCCGTCCCAATGTGGTGGTGCAGAACGTTGCCACCGTGGCTAAGACCATGCCCGAATTTACCGCAATGTGGGAGGACATGCTGGCGCAATGGCAGGCCGGCGCTTCCACCGTTACCGCCGACCAGGAGGTCTTCTAAATGGGTTCTTCCCGCATGAACGTGCGCGATTTCTCCGAATGGGATGAGTCGGATGTGCGCGTGCGCCCGAACAAGAAGGGCTCCCGACCCCGCACGAAGGACCGCCCGACCTTCAAAGAAGCGATTCGTGGCAGGGTTATTACGGTGGACCGCGGCCGCTGGTCGGTCGTAGTTGATGAGGGTACCGAGAAGGAGCGTACCCTCGTTGCGGCGCGCGCTAAGGAGCTACGCCGCACCGCGATTGTGACCGGTGACTTTGTGGACCTGGTGGGTGACACCTCCGGTGCGAAGGATACCCTGGCGCGCATTGTGCGTCTGGGCGAGCGCACCTCGATTCTGCGCCGTAGCGCCGATGACACCGACCCGTCGGAGCGCGTAGTCGTGGCGAATGCTCAGCAGCTGGTGATTGTGGTTGCCGCGGCGAACCCGGAGCCGCGTACCGGCTTCATTGATCGTGCCGTGGTGGCGGCGTTTGATGCCGGTATTGAGCCGATTCTGTGCATTACGAAGACCGATGTGCGGTACCCGCAGAACCTGCTGGATTACTATGCGGCGAGCGGTTTGAAGATTGTGCTGTCTTCTTCTTCGGATGGTTTGGCGCCGAGCCAGGAGGGCGCTGCCGGTTTGGAGTCGGCGCCGGTTCAGGAGCTTCTGCAGAAGCTGCTGGGTCAGGTGTCGGTGCTTCTGGGCCACTCGGGTGTGGGTAAGTCGACCCTGGTGAATGCGCTGACCGGCTCCGAGCGTGCGACCGGTCATGTGAACGCGGTGACGGGCCGTGGCCGCCACACGTCCTCGTCGGCGTTGGCGTTGCGTCCGGTGAATGCGAATGGCGACCCGATGGAGCCGGGCACCTGGATTATTGATACTCCGGGTATTCGTTCTTTCGGTCTGGCGCATGTGCCGCCGGAGACCGTGGTGGAGGCGTTCGTGGATTTGGCGCCGGGTGCGGCGGATTGCCCGAAGGCGTGTACTCACGCGGCGCAGGCTCCCGAGTGCGGTCTGGAGGCGTACGTTGCTGCCGGTCATGCCGGCGAGAGCGGTCCCGCCCGCCTGGAGTCCTTGCGTAAGCTACTGCTGTTGACTCCTGAAGAGGGCGATTCAGAGAAGGAGCTGGGCGCTCTCGTCTAGGTTCTCTCCCCTGCACTACACACAGCACTACACACATTTTTGCTGACTACATCACCGAATATTGAAGAAGAGCATTACTATGAGCCGTCCCCAGCAGTACACCGACGATTTGCGTCTTGCGCATATTCTTGCCGATAGCGTCGATCGTGTGAGCGCCATGCGTTTTCGTGACCGCCCGGTCTTCTCCCCCGCTTCCGAGGTGGTAGAGCCCGCCGAGGCGGCACCCGCTGCGGCACCGTTGGCGCCGTGGCAGCAGGCGGCTCAGCAGCCCGCGGAGCCGCAGGCGCCGGTGCAGGAACCTGCCGATTACGCCTCGGGTGTGGCTCAGGAAATTGAGGAGCTTCTGCGCGCGCAGCTGTCGCGTGTGCGTACTCGTGACGGTATTGCCGGTGCGCATGCCGGCTATAACGGTCAGGCGGCGCGCCAGTGGGTGATTGCGCCGATTGCTGAGCTAGATAATTTTCGCCGCGGCGTGCCGGTGTGGGCGACTCTGATTGCTCTGCTGGATCAGGGTGAGCCGGTGGTGGGTGTGGTGTCTGCGCCCGCGCTGGGTCGCCGCTGGTGGGCGGCTCGCGGTTCGGGCGCGTACACGGGTAAGTCCTTGGCGCAGGCTACTCGTCTTGAGGTGTCTTCGCTGACTCAGCTGGATCAGCTGTCTGCCGCGTACACCGACCTCGTATCCTGGAAGGCAGCCTCTGAAGGCGCTGTAGACCGCTCTGGCGAGCTTGTACAGCTTCTGGGTCGCGTGGGTCGTTCCCGCGCGTACGGTTCGTTCTGGGCGGCGTGTATGCTCGCTGAGGGTGCCGTGGACACCGTCGTGGACGCATCCCTGTCGTTCTACGAGGTGGCGGCGCTACTGCCGCTGATTCGTGAGGCTGGCGGCGTCGCCTCCACCCTGGAGGGCGATCTGCCCGAGCATGCGGGTATTTCAGTCTCCGGTGTGCACCCGGTATCCCTGGTGGCAAGTAATACGGCGGCGGTCCAGCAGCAGGTGCTGGAGGCGCTCTCACCCCGCTCCTAATCCCTCCCCTGAGTAGGAGGCAGTAAAAGCAGGCGGCAGTAAAAATACAGCGAGGCGGCGGCTTTCCGGTCAGTGGAAAGCCGCCGCCTCGCTATTATCGCTTTGAGAGCACGTATTGCCTGTTTTAGGACAGCATCGTGAGGGTGCCGAGCAGACCCAGCAGGCTCAGACCCGAGATGATGTACGCCAGAATGTTGAAGGTCGTCATCTTCGAGGTGTACTTGGTGGTGTGACCGGCGTTCACCTTCGCCGAGTAGATGGCAAGCCAGATCGACACGCCCACCGGGATCAGACCCACGAGCAGCAGCGCAATCACCATGATGTTGGGGCTCAGGCCGGAGCTATACGCAGAGCTATAGTCGCCGGAGCTGATCTTTGCCTCAGTGCGGAGTGCCGCGACCTGAATCCACGCGTAGAGGGTCAGCACCAGGGCGCCCAGGGAGGCGCCGAACGCGCCGATGGAGTAGAAGTAGCCGGGGCCGCGGAAGTCGCCGGTGGTCTCACCGTAGGGGCGGCGGTGCTCAGCCGGCACGCGGTACATGTCCGGGATGCGCTGGTAGCTGTCGTCGCGGTCGCGCACGTTAGCGGGTGCCACGCCCAGGGGGGGGCCAGCGGGTGCTGCGCCGAGCGGAGCGCCGGGTGCTACACCTGCAGGTACCGGCTGCGGGGAGTTTGCGTTGTTCTGCTCGGGGAAGGAGGGTGCGGGAATCTGGTTTTCCATGGTGTGTCCTTGAGTGGTCGTCATAGCGGCTGCGTAGCCACCGCATCGTAGTGGCGGCGTCCCTATGACCTGCTATTTTGGCGGCTCTACGGTTGCTCTCGAACGTTGCCGGTGCGATTGAATGAACAATCAACACCGAACAACGATATCTACCCTTCGATACTACGCCATAGGGTGCGTTTTCGTCTTCTCTGATGACGTTCTCATTACGATGCGGTCACCTGAGCACCCTCGGGCACACCGGCACTCCCCGGAACGGACCGACAATACAGACCGAAACTTGGGCATAAAAATACCCGGCAGGTGACGCCGTGAGGCGTCCTGCCGGGTGGTAGAAACCTACCGCGGTTCTTCCTCTTAGAAACTTCTAAGCGATGTTTTACACACTAGGTCCTTTAGGGGGTCCCTTAGGGAACTTTGAATCACTCTCAAGCGTCCTTCTGGCTGCAAAAGTGACCAAAAGACCTCCTAAAATTGCACTTAGAATTGATACTGGATTAAAGAACTCCCCGTCTCTGGCAAATGAGATAATCACCCAGAACACCGGAACAATAGTGAGAAAAAATCCTAGTGTAAATATATTCTTCGTACGCATTGGACCTCTCCCAGGTTAAAGAGTGAGAGTGCAGGACACTGCTGCAACAGCTAGCGCAGCGGCAATTACTGCCGGACCTCCAAGGGCTTTTCCAAAACCACCAACAAATGCTGGCCCTAAAGCTCTTGCAATCGTGGAAGCAGCTAGCCCCCCCCCAATTCCAAGCAGAAATTGCGGTTGTGAATAAGCTTTATGCTGAATGCATTCTCACGTCACATAGTGACGTATCTTACATCACTACTCAGTAGTCTATCAGAGAGTCTCATCAGATGTAACACGTAAATTGACATTACAAGAAAATATACCTCTTCTGTCATGCAGGCTCTCAGTGGCGGGTCCGCTGCCGCATCTAATCGCGCGGTCGAGGCCCATGATGGTGGCCACCACGCTGGTAAGCCCCGGAGCGGGCCTAATTTGGGCATAAAAATACCCGGCAGGTGACGCCGTGGGGCGTCCTGCCGGGTGGTAGAAACCTACCGCGGTTCTTCCTCTGGATTGGAACCGATAATCACCGCCGCACCCCCCCTACGGGGTAGCGGACGGTTGGGAGATCGTGGAGATGCGGGGAATCGAACCCCGGTCCGATGTGGCGTCAACGGGGCTTCTCCGTGCGCAGTTTATGCGAACGCTACTTTTCGGCTCCGGTACTTGCATAAACACATATACCGACGAACCTAGTCACGTAAAAGTCCCGCCAGCCCCCGCAACAAGGGCTAGCAGCAGTGGCCTTTTAAGTCGATGCCGGTAACTGAGCCAAAGGCATGCTCAGGCCGACAGACGGCAACTCGCGCTTAGGCAGCGAGTGCGAAGTCAGTGCGCTTAGATTCTGCACTTAATTTTTTGCAGAGGGCGTTAACGAGATAACCCTGCATCCTCGGCACGCTTCACCCATCTCAACTCACATCGTCGAAACCGATCATCCCCCTATGCTTTTATCAAAAAGCCCACCGTCTTCTGAAAGTTTTCCTCAACATACCTTGATGCCGCGGTGCCATTCAAACACGGTAGAGGTTCAGTATATCGGAGGTGTTTAACGGTGTGCAAGTCCCCTACCCACGCAGGTACACCCCTCCGCTAGCGGCGAATACAGCGAACAGACCAGCGCAGCAGCAACACCGTAGCCCGGCACAGCACACAAAAACGGGGTGGGGACCTCAGAACATCTAAGGTCCCCACCCCGTTTTCTCACCGCATCAAGCGGTCAAAATTTAGTGGCGCGCAGGAACAGTCATGCGGTTGTTCGGGTTGTCACCAATCTGGCAGACCACGTTACCGTGACCGTCATCGGTACCAACCTCAAGGCACTTCTCAGTAGTCTGGAAGAAAGAAATGTATACGAAAAGCATGGAAATCGAAATCAGGACGGACACCGCACCGGTGATAATACCGGTCAGCGCGAATGCCTTACCCGCGCCAATTTCCTTAGTCTTCTTCAGGGACAGCGCGCCCAGAATGATTGCGGCAATACCCAGCAGAATACCAAACACGAGGAAGCCGGTCAGCACAGCCGCAATACCGAGAATCATCGCCGCCAGCGCCATGCCGGGAGCCTTCTTCGTCACGGGAGCCGCATACGGGTAACCCGCGGGCTGGCCGTAACCGTAAGCATCCTGCTGAGGCTGCTGGTAAGAGTTCTGCTGGTAGTTGTAATCAGCGGGCTGCGCCTGGTAGGAGGCGTCCTGACCGTAACCGTACTGGTTCTGCTGCGCGGTCTGAGCCTGGTAGGAAGCATCCTGACCATAGCCGTACTGCTGCTGCGCGGGCTGCGCCTGACCGTAGGTGTTCTGCGCTGCAGCACCCTGAGCGGCGTTCTGGCCATAAGCATTCTGAGAAGAAGACTGCGCACCGAACTGACCGTACTGGTTCTGCTGGGGCGCGTTCTGCGCAGCAGTGTTCTGCTGAGTCTGGCCGTAGCTGTTCTGAGCGGATGCGTTCTGACCGTAATCCTGGCCGTAAGTGTTCTGCGTTGCAGGAGCCTGGCCGTAATCCTGACCGTACGAGCTCTGGGCGGAAGAATTAGGCTGCTGAGCAGCGTAGGGGTTCTGTGCGTTCCCCTGGTTATTTCCGTAGTTATTCTCAGACATCCGTCGTTCTTTCCTTCACAGTTGCAGCGAACAATTTATACTCGCCCAACGCACCATTGCGCGCTGAGTTCGGTTCCATTATATAAATAAGCCGTCATTTGGGTCATCTGTGAAGTCCAAGATTTCAGATTCAGCCCCCAGAATCCACCAATCGGGCAGAATCAGCGCCGAGAAAGAACAAGGGACCGAATAGTTCAACACTATTCGGTCCCTTCACATCTCTATATGCTCAACGCGGCTTAGCGGCGGACAGCTTCATATTCCTTAGGGCTCATCGTCATGGTTTCACCATGAACGGTGCACACATAGTTACCGCTCGAATCCTGCACCGCATTCTCAGCGCACTCGCTGAGCATGCCAATGCCAATCAAGCCCAGAACCAGCACAACAACAGCAACAATCATGCCCAGCGCACCGGTGACAATACCACCAATCGCCATGCCCTTACCGGAGGCAGTGCCGTTCTTTACCTTCACCAGGGCAACAATACCCAGAATCACGCCGACCAGACCCAGCGCGCCACCGAAAATCAGCCAGCCAGAGAGCAGACCAATAATACCCAGAATCAGCGAAGCAATCGCCAGAGCCGAGCTCGGGGTCGGCTGGTAGCCGGGATAACCACCCTGCATGTTGTATGCGGGTGCCTGCTGCGGGGCGGGAATGAACTCGCCCGGGTTCTGCTGGTAGTTCGGGTTCTCAGACATGTGTCTCCTCAAAGAATGAATGGTGTTCGCGGTACGCCACGAATTTTCAACCATTATACGCGAGGAACCGCGCCCCGCCCCTAGCTACAGTCATCGGCTAGATAGGTCCCCGCCGTTGCCTCAGCCCTAGCCGAGGTTGCGGTAACGCATCGCGCGGCGCGCCTCCAGGTCATCCTGACGCTCACGCAAAGCCTGACGCTTATCGTACTCACGCTTACCGGTCGCCAAAGCAATCTCAACCTTCGCACGACCATTCGAGAAGTACAGCTTCAACGGAACCACCGTGTAACCGGTCTCCTTCAACTTCTGCGCCAACTTATTAATCTCAGAACGATGCAGCAGCAGCTTACGGCGACGACGAGCCGCATGGTTCGTCCACGTACCGTAACCGTACTCCGCAATATGAATACCCTCGAGCCACAACTCGTTATCGGTCACCTGGCAGAAACCATCCACAATGGACGCCCCACCATCACGCAGAGACTTCACCTCAGTACCCAGCAGAACAATACCCGCCTCATAGGTATCCACAATGTTGTAGTTGTGGCGAGCCTTCTTATTCTGGGCAATAATCGCGTTATTCGGGTCCTTCTTCGCGTCTTTCTTCTTTTTCTGAGCCATCACTCAATCCTTATACGTCTTAGCTCTCTTCAGCCGCGCGCCCCGAAGCACGCCAGCGAATACCAGCATCAATAAAGGCGTTCAAACCGCCATCCAAAACATTAGAGGTATTACCCTCCTCATAGCCGGTACGCAGATCCTTCACCATCTGGTACGGATGCAGAACATAGGAGCGCATCTGATCACCCCAGCTTGCCTTAATATCACCGGCAAGCTCCTTCTTCTTCGCATCCTCCTGCTCCTTACGCAACAGCAACAGGCGAGACTGCAGCACACGCAAAGCCGCCGCACGGTTCTGCAACTGCGACTTCTCATTCTGCATCGACACCACAATACCGGTCGGCAAGTGAGTCATACGCACCGCCGAATCCGTCGTATTCACCGACTGACCACCCGGGCCCGACGAGCGGAACACATCCACCTTAATCTCAGACTCGGGAATCTCAATAGCATCCGTCTGCTCAATCAGAGGGATCACCTCAACCGCCGCGAACGAGGTCTGGCGGCGGCCCTGATTATCGAACGGCGAAATACGCACCAGACGGTGAGTACCCGCCTCCACCGACAGGCGGCCAAAAGCGTACGGCGCGTTCACCTCAAAGGTCACCGACTTCAGGCCCGCCTCCTCAGCGTAGGAGGTGTCCAGAACCTTCGTCGGGTAGCCATTCTTCTCCGCCCACCGCAGGTACATGCGCAGCAGCATCTCCGCGAAATCAGCAGCATCCACGCCGCCGGCGCCCGAACGAATCGTCACCACAGCCTCACGCTGATCGTACTCACCCGACAGCAGCACCAGCACCTCAAGCTCTTCCAGCTTGGCGCGGATTTCACCGCACTCACGCTCAGCATCAGCGAGTAGCTCGGCGGCAGTCTCCTCATCCTCCGCTTCGGCAAGCTCCACCATCACCTCAACATCATCAATGCGAGAAGACAGCGAACGCAGACGATTCAGCTCCGACTGCTTATACGACAGTGCGCTCGTCACCTTCTGCGCGTTCTCCACGTCATCCCACAAATCGGGTGCGGCAGCCTGCGCAGACAGGTCCTCAATGGCGCGCTCAATCCCCTCAATATCGCTCACAGCAGCAATAGAGGTGAAAATCGCGCGAAGCTCTTTAATCTCAGCAGAAAAGTCGAAGGATGCCATAGCTTTTAACACTATCGCGAATTAGCCAGAAAGTCCCGCCGTTACAGCCCGCAACAGCCCACAGCGCAGAAGGATAAGGCAGGCAGAGGGCAGAAGCCACGCAATGAAGACCTAAAAAGGGCATAAAACGAGGGCGCATCCGCTAGCCGTTACACTACCTTGCGGATGCACCCTCGCAGTCTAAGGGGGCTCACAACACACCAATAAGCGAGTGCGCCGATACGTCCGTGCGCCCTTGATGAACGCACTAATCGGTGGATGGGCCCTGGCTCGTCTTCAAACGCGACGAACCGTGAGCGGTCACCTCAATACCATCAGGCACCAGAATCGACAGTAGCGGCGGACGAATACGAGCCGACAGGTACACGTGTACGCTGTGATCAGAATCTACGGACACGTTCTCCAGACGCAACGCATGAAAATCCTGCCCCGGCTGAACCTCAGCCAGGTATGCGCTCGCATACTCCCACGCCGCCGAACCACTCGCTTCATCAGGAGTGCGCATCGTGCGGGTAATCGAGTTCGCCTGAGCGTCCGCCATATCCTGCAGATGCTGAGTCTGCAGATACGCACCCGTAATCGCCACCGTTACCGAACCGATGAGCAGCAGCAACGCCAGCATGCCCACAATCAGCGGAGCAATACTGCCCTCTTCCGGGTCTGAGGCGAGCGCCCGACCCAGCACGCGGGCTCGAATCTTCATGCTGGCACGCGCCGGCAAACCATTAGGAATCAGCATGACCAGACCCCCAACTCGACGCATGAGAACTCACCGGAATCACGCCGCCACCCATAAACGAAGGCAGCAGCGGCAAACGCGCCTGAACCGTCACCGTGGCGTACGCCTTCGTGCCCGAGACGCACTCCCCCGACGAACAGCTCAACGACACGCTCACATCGGAAGGCTCAACCCCGTAATCCGCGGCAGCATGCACCGCCAAACGCTGAGCCAAATCCGGGCCAACCGACGAATCCTGCGGCTGCTCCTGCACATACAGCACCACCTGAGCGCTCGCCGCATGAGCCGCCATCACCGAAGACTGCAAGCTAAAAATCGTCAGAATGCCGTAGAGCACCGGGATGAGCAGAGTAATACCCAAACCCAGGAACTCCACAATGGTGCTGCCCTCTTCAGGATTGTGCCGATCAGAGCGGCTCTTCAGGCGTTCCTTCACCCGCTGCCGAAGCGAAAAACCACTAATCACCGGAACGCTGCTCCGCATAAATCGCATGCCCCTTCACCTCAATAGAATCCGGAAAACCCCACGGACCCAGCACCGGCAACGGCGACTTCACCGTCACCTCCAAAGTGCGCACACCCGTAGAATCACTACTCTGACGGTACGAAATATTCTCAGCATACGAAGACGGAAGAACCCCCTCAATCATCTGACGGGTACGCTCCATGCCCTCCTGCGGAGTGCGGTCACGCATCGTACCGTAACGTGCCCCAGCCGCCGCAGCATCCACCAACATGGTTCGTGCATACAGGGCGAAAGAAACCTGCAGAATCGCCATGGTCAGCAACACCAGCAGCGCACCGACCATGACGAATTCCGTGCTGGCGTCACCGCGCTCGCTCTCCTCCACAGAATATTCCGCGGAGGATAGCTCAGCGGCAGTCAGCTCAGAAGCGATGCGGGGCTTACGCATTACTGGTGAACCAGAGCAATCGCGTCGTTGAACATCTTGGTCAGAGCGGGCTGAGCAATCGCCAGGATAGCGGCAACCAGCACGGCGCTCATCATGGTAATCATGACCCAGCCGGGCACGTCGCCGCGCTCGGGGTCATCCTGCTTGTTCTTCAGGCGCAGAGCCAGCACGGATGCGATAGCCAGGGCAATCAGCACGGTGAGGGTGGTGCGGAAACGACGGAACATGATTTTCTCCTTCTGTCAAAGGGTGTAGTGTGTGGTTGGTGCGGCGCACCGGACAATCAGCCCAGCCCACCGCGGTGCAGCCGGTACGGTGTGTACCCGCCGCAAAATCTAAAAATTCAAACGCATGAGCGACAAGCCCGGGAAGACCGCAAAAATCACGGTCAGCGGCAGGATAAAAAACACCACCGGGGCGAGCATCGCAATCTCCTTCTTACCGGCTGTTTCCATCAGCTCACGCTTAGCGTTATCACGCACATCCTGAGCCTGCGCACGCAACACATCAGCCAGAGGGGTACCGCGCTCAATCGCGACAGCAATACCCTCAACGAAGCGGCTCAACGCCGGAACGCGAGTACGCTCCGCAAACTCCTGCAACGCGCTCAGCAGCGAAACACCGGTGCGGGTCTGCGCCAAAATCTCAGAAAACTCACGAGCCAACTCGCCGCGAGAGGTCAAACAGATACGCTCCAAAGCCGCCAGCGCCGACTCGCCCGCCGTCACCGACAGAGCCATCATCTCCGCCAGCGCCGGGAACTCAGCAACCAACTGCTTCTCACGCTTAGTCACCGCCTCACCCAGCCACCAGTCACGCGCCAGAAAGCCGCTCAAACCGCTCACCAGCACCAGCACAAGAGCCACCAGGATGGAGAAACGCTCCTGCACCACGCCAATGACGGTCAAGGCGCTCATGACGGTCACACCGGCAAGAGCCCACAGCAGCTGCTCAGCACGAAACGCGCTCACACTCTGCGAAGAGCCAGCACGACGCAAACGCTCCTGCACCGAACTATCACTCAGCGACGAGCCGCTCAACGACGAAGACAGCGAACGCAGAAGCGGCGCGCAGAACGCCGAAATCGCCTCTAGCAGGCTCGGCTCACGGCGCTCCTGCTCCTTCCACAGCGACTCACGCAGAGTCTCACCGCGCAGCTGCGACGCCACACGATCAGAAAACGAAATACTGCGGGTATTCAGCACCGACGAAAGAATCAGACCCACGCCAGTCGCCAACAGCAGACCAAAAATCAGAGGCAGGTTCACCCGAAAACCCTCCGTTCACGCGGCAACTCACCAATACGCAGCATCAGACGGTACGCCGCCAAAGAAATAGCGGCACCTGCAATCATCAGCATCGCACCGGCAAACGAGTTATACACCATGCGCGCGGCAGGCTGAGTCGCCATCAGACACAGCACAAACCAGGGCGCCACACAGGAGAGGCGAGCCGCATTCACAGTCCACGACTGGCGAGCCAGAAGCTCCGAACGGGTACGCGCATTCTCACGCAGAAAATCACTCAGCGTGCCCAGCAGCTTACCCAGGTCCGAACCGCCCACCTCGCGAGCAATCTTCAACGCCTCAATAATGGTGTCCGCCACCGGGTCAGAGAGGTACTCCTTCAAACGGTTCAGCGACGGCACAAACTCACCCGACGCACGGTAATCACGCGAGAAATGGGCGAAGGCATCACGCAACTCTTCCGGGCCGCGGTACGAGAGCTGAATCAGCGCCTCCGGCAGGGACAAACCCGCACGAATCGCCGAACGCAGGTGGTCCACCGCATCCGGCCACAACTGCCAAATACGGGCATCCGCCGCGCGAGCACGATGATTCACAATCACGCGAGGTGCCGCAAAACCACCAATCAGGCCCAGCAAGCCAAGCGGCAAAAGCTGAGTGACCATCAACAGCAGAACCGACGCGCTCACGCCGCTGGCAACGCTCACCCACATGAACGTGCGAGGAGTCAGCGAATGCATACCCGCCTTACGCAGCGCCACAACCAGCGCCGGGTCGTTACTCGGCTTCGGCGGCTTGCCGTTATCCGGAAAGCAGGAAAGGTAAATCAGGCAGACGCCCAACCCCAAAATCAGGCTCAGAAACAGAGGCATCACTGACCCGCCTTCGCCGCAGCCAGCACCTGCTCAGGACGGTGACCGGCACGAATCCAACGGTCCGGGTTCGGCAGCTCCAACGCCACGCACACCATCTGACCGTCACGGCGCACAAACAGCGGGGACATCTCAATCACTCCGTCCTCAACGCGGCCACCCAGCATGCTGATCTCTTCGACCTGACGCTGACCGCGCGAATCGCGGCCGCAATGCACCACAATGTCAAAGCAGGACGCCACGGTCGGCACCACGAACGCCGAGGAAATATTCTCGCCCGCCAGCAGCGGCAGGGTACAAATCTTGGTCACCGCGTCACGCGCCGAGTTCGCGTGAATCGTGCACATACCCGGCAGACCCGCGTTGAGCGCAATGAGCATGTCCAGGGATTCCGCCTCACGCACCTCACCAATGAGGATGCGGTCCGGGCGCATACGCAGAGCTTCCTTGACCAGGCGGCGCAGCTCAATCGCGCCGGTGCCCTCAAGGTTCGGCTGGCGGCACTGCAGGCCCACCACATCGCGTAGCGGAACCGCGAGCTCAAAGATTTCTTCGCACGTAATCACACGCTCACGCGGCGGAATGGATGCAGACAGGCAGTTCAGCATCGTGGTCTTACCCGCCTGGGTTGCGCCCGAAACGAGGATGTTCATGCCGCTCTCCACCGCCGCGTGCAGCAGGGACGCCGCGCCGGCACTCAGCGAGTTCATGCGCACCAGGTCGGGCAGTCGGCGGGCACGCACCACGAACTTACGGATATTGATGCTCGTGTGCCTGCGAGTAATATCCGGAATCACCGCGTGCAGGCGGGAGCCATCCGGCAGGGATGCATCAACAAACGGGGAAGAAAGGTCCACACGACGACCCGAAGGCTTGAGCATGCGCTCCAGCAGGCTATTGATCGCCTCGGCGCTCAGGTGCAGACCGGTCAATTCGCTTTCGCCGTTGCGGGCGATAAAGATTTCATCGGGAGAGTTAATCCAGATTTCTTCAACGCTCTCATCATCGAGGAACGGCTGAATCACACCAAAGCCGCAGATTTCATCGTGCAGGCGCTGAATCACGGATTCGCGGTCACCCAAATCCGGCAGGGAAATGCGGGCGCGCCGCTGCTCATAATCGGTCAGGTGCTCGTCAATGAGCCCGCGCACCGCATGCTGGTCCTCGTGCGGGTCCAGGCTGCGGTGGCGCATTGCCTCACGGATATTTTCCTCGAGCAGAGTTAGATGCTCCGCCCGGGTATCCAGTACGGTGTTCTCCATTGAAATGATCCGATGCTGTGTGGTGTGGTTGTGTGGAATACGGTGAAGCATTGATACATCAATGCCATCATCACCCTACCCTCAGTGCATCAAATTTATCAAAATGTAATAAAACGCCCCTTAATATTTACGAGTATAGTATTTGAGTATTTTTGATGCATGGAATCGCACATATCATTACCTAACGTGCATCAAAATTCAAAGTGCCTAGTCAGCTGTGACTTGCAGAACAATTGCACGTGCGCCTCCCGAACCGCTCACCGTTGAGCACCACCATATTGCACTTAGTGCACACGTAATATTTCGTCTTAAATACCCCGCAGCAGCCCCTGCCACACCCAGCTGCCCCTACCTCCCCTGCTGAAACGCCAGAACCCCATCGAGCAGATCATCTTCTCGGGCGGGGCATTAGGGTAGGGCATTCGGGCACAGTATTCAGGCATGGCAAAGGGGCGTGCACTCCCCCATCGGGAATACACGCCCCATCACAAGCAATCACCTAGCGGCTAGTCGCCACCACGAATCACCTTCACGGCTTCCTTAATCGGACCGTCAAAACGCAGGTTACCGTGCTCCAGCACCACGCCGCGGTCACAAATCTTAGAAACCAAATCCAGGTCATGGCTCACCACGGCAAGAGTCTTACCGGCAGAGCACAGCTCCTGAATCTTCGCAATACACTTCTTCTGGAACGGCTCATCGCCCACCGCAAGAATCTCATCCACCAGGAAGATATCCGGGTTCGTATGAACCGCAACCGAGAACGCCAGACGCAGGTACATACCCGAAGAGTAGAACTTCACCTCGGTATCGATAAAGTCGTGAATCTCAGCGAAATCCACAATCGAATCGAAGGAAGCCTCAATCTCCTCCTTGGACATACCCAAGATCGCGCCGTTGAGGTACACGTTATCGCGGCCAGTCAGATCCGGGTGGAAACCAGCGCCCACCTCAATCAGACCCGCAATATTGCCGCGAGTGAGAACCTCACCCTCATCGGCGCGCATCACGCCAGAAATCATCTTCAGCAGCGTGGACTTACCCGAGCCGTTCAGACCCAGAAGAGCCACACGCTCACCCTGACGAATGTCCAGGCTCACGCCGTTGAGCGCATTGAACTTCTCCGAAAGATCACCCTTGCGGCCCTTAATCAGCCACACAAAAGCTTCCTTCATCGAACGGGTGTGGCGCAGAACGAAGCGCTTCACCAAATTCTCCACGTGAATCACCACGGGAGCGTCCGGGCTCACCGGCGGGAACTCAAGCTTCTTAATATCCACAGAATCAGAGCTCCTGGGCGAAGTTGCCCTCAAACTTACGGAAGAGCAAATCACCAATCAAAACGGTCAGCAGAGAAATACCAAGGGCAATCGGAGTCCAGAAGCTGAAAAGATGCGGAACCACCTGCGAAGCAGGAAGCGCCAAATCCTCAGGACGGAGCGTCGGATGCCAGAAGCCATAGTGGAACAGCTCCACCGCAACGGTCAGCGGATTAAGCATGAACACGTTGAACACCCACGGATAGAGAGTGTCACGCACCATGGTCCAGGAGTACAGCACCGGCGAGAACCAGGTAGCCACCATCAGCAGCATGTCCACAATGTTCTCCGAATCGCGGAAGAACACGTTCGCCACACCGAAAATCAAACCCAGACCATAGGACAGCATCATCACAATCAGCATGCCCGCCAGAATCGACCCAAACGCCAGGAAGGTCGGGGACCAACCCACCAAGAAGCAGGCCAGCAGCATCACAGCAATCTGAGGCACAAAATGCACCAGAGCCACCCACACCGTCGACAGCGAGAACAGCTCACGCGGCAGGTAAATCTTACGAATCAGCGCGCTGTTAACCACCATGGCGCGAGCACCATTACCAAAACCCTCCGAGAAGAAGTTAATGGCAATCATGCCCGAGAACAGGTACACCGCATAGTTGTGCATACCGCGTTCCAAGCCAAGGAACATACCCATGGCAATGTAGAACACCAGGAACTGCACACCCGGCTTAATGTACGACCACAAAATGCCCAGCACCGAGCCGCGGTAGCGGACCTGGATTTCCTTATCGACCAGCAGTCGAAGCAGGTAGCGGTTCTTCACCGCATCCAGGATGCCGCGCCCACGGCCGGGCGCCTTCAGGGGAACAGACTTCAGATCGTTCATCGGGTCAGCTCAGAATCCGTATGCTCAGCGAAGGTCTTAGCCCACGCATCGTAGGAGGCAACCTCAGCAGCCTTCGAACGGTACTGCTCACGCAGCTTATCCCAACCGGTCACCAGCTGAACGTGCAGCTTAGCGGCCTGAGCCAGCTTCGACTTGAGCTGCTCGGGATCGCGGCGGTACCAGAACAGACCGGTACCCTCAGCGTTAGTCGCCAGAGCCGAATCGAACTTCGACAGGGTCCACCAGTTGGTCTCACCGTAGTTCAGCTGAATCTGCGGGTGAGCCTTCGCCTCTTCACTCACCGGCTTGAGCAGCTGACGAGCAACAGTCTTCGCGGTCCAGGAAGCAAGCTTCTTGTAACCGGGGGACGCAAAGGCGCGGCGGCCACGGAACGGAGGCTTCTTCGTCTGGATGGCCGGGAAATCATCCACGTTCGGCTTCACCTGAGACTCCGGGTACTCCTTAGCCATCGCACGAATCACCGGCAGACGCTGCGAGAGCGAGGGGTGCAGGTGCTCGGGGCCGGAGAGCAGATCCTCCAGCGCCATCAGGCGGCCAGCCTCGGTGTAGTACTGCATGGACAGGGTGTGCTTGACGTCCAAGAACAGGGACTCCAGCAGCACGCGGCCACCCTTATCGAAGGGCGAGTGCAGCAGCGCCGTAATGAGGCGGTTGCGCTCGTGGTAGTACGCCTGCCAGCCGACGGAGTCATCCTTATCGGTCCAGGACACGTGCCACACGCCCGCACCGGGGAAGGACACGGTAGCGAAGCCCGCGGCCTTAGCGCGCAGACCGTACTCAGCGTCATCCCACTTCAGGAACAGAGGCAGGGACAGACCGATTTCCTTGATGACGGTGGTCGGGATGAGGCACATCCACCAGCCGTTGTAGTCCACGTCCACGCGGCGGTGCAGCCACGGGGTGTTACGCAGGTTGTGGTGACCCAGGTTGTGGCCCATCGCCATGTCATCGTGCGGCTTAGCGTAGAAGTTACGCCACGGGTCAACAACCTCACCGAACGCGTGCAGAACCGAACGGTCGAACATGTCGAACATGTGCGCACCCACGATGGTGGGTTCCTTGCAGTAGTTCGCGAAGGTCACCATACGCAGAATCGACTCGGGCTCAACGATAACGTCGTCATCGAGCAGCAGCACGTAATCGGAACCGTTGTTGACAGCCTCGAACATGCCGCGCGAGAAGCCACCGGAACCACCCAGGTTGCCCTGGTTGATAATGCGGAACTTACCGGAGAGGGGCTTGACGACCTCTTCGAAGTCCTCGTGGTCCTGCACCTTCTGGGTACCCTGGTCCACAATCAGGAACTCGTGCACAGCATTGAAAATCTCGGGGCTCTCACCCAGAGCACGAATGTTATTGATGCAGTACTCCACCTTGTTCATGGTGGTAATCTGCACGGTCGCCTGACCAGCCTTCACGTCTGCGCGGGGCTCAATGTCGCCCAGCCAGTTCGCCTCAACCAGCTCAAGGTCGGTGGTGCCTGCCAGGTCGAACCAGTACCAGCCGCCGTCACCGAACGGTGCCAGGGGCAGCGTGAAGGTGTTGGTTTCCTCGCCGGAGAGCAGCTTCGCATCCACGCGCTGAATCACGCCACGGCCGTTGGACTTGTACACAATGACCATGCCCTCGCCGCGAGTCTGAACGCTCAGCACGACCTTCTGCAGGTCAGTCCAGCGGCGCCAGTACGAGGCGGGGAACGCGTTGAAGTACGTACCGAAAGACAGGCTCTGGCCCGCGTTCACGGTGATGGAGCGGCGGCTGTTCAGGCTGTTAGCGGCATCACGGTTCGCGCTAGCGTTCGATACAGACTGACCGGAGGTGTTCATCGCCTCCGCAATGGAGGTGGAAGCGTCGCCGTCAATACGGGTAGGCAACTGAACACCGGTCGCGACACTCGCGTCCACGTACAGGGGCACAACGTCAGTCTCAACCGCGCTCGGGAAAATAACCCGCTGCAGGTTCTTCAAAGTCTTATCAGCCATGGTTATGCGTCAACACCACCGGACTCGATCTTCGCGCCGTTAGCGAAGTGCGGGCGGATCTTGTTGTCGAACATGGACAGTGCAGCACCGATAGCCATGTGCATATCCAGGTACTTGTAGGTACCCAGGCGGCCACCGAACAGCACGTTGTTCTCACCCTTAGCCAGGTCGCGGTACGCCAGCAGCTTCTCACGGTCCACGGAGGTGTTGACCGGGTAGTACGGCTCGTCGCCCTTGTTCGCGAAGCGAGAGTACTCGCGCATGATGACGGTTGCGTCCTTGGTGTAGTCACGCTCGGGGTGGAAGTGACGGAACTCGTGGATGCGGGTGAAGGGAACATCAGCATCGGGGTAGTTCATCACGGAGCAACCCTGGAAGTCCTCAATCGGCAGGACTTCTTCTTCCAGGTCGATGGTACGCCAGGACAGGTCGCCCTCAGCGTAGTCGAAGTAGCGGTCAACCGGGCCGGTGTAGACCACGGGAATCTGACCCAGAACGTTCTCGCGAGAGTACTGGTGACCGGGCTCGAAGAAGTCAGTGTTCAGGTGCACCTCAATGTTCGGGTGCGCCGCCATGCGCTCCAGCCACGCTGCGTAGCCGTCAACGGGCAGACCCTCGTACTTGTCGTTGAAGTAGCGGTTGTCGTAGTTGTAGCGAACCGGCAGACGGGAAATGATGGAAGCGGGCAGCTCTTCCGGCGGGGTCTGCCACTGCTTAGCGGTGTAGTGCTTGATGAACGCCTCGTACAGGGGGCGGCCAATCAGGGAGATACCCTTATCGTTCAGGTTCTGCGGGTCGGTACCAGCCAGCTCGCCAGCCTGCTCAGCGATAAGCGCCTTTGCCTCTGCCGGAGAGTAAGCTGCGTTGAAGAACTGGTTGATGGTACCCAGGTTAATCGGCATGGGGTAGACAATGCCGTTGTGGCGGGTGTACACGCGGTGTACGTAGTTGGTGAACTCGGTAAAACGGTTCACGTACTCCCAGACACGCTCGTTGGAGGTGTGGAACAAGTGCGCACCGTAGCGGTGCACCTCAATACCGGTCTGCTTCTCCTTCTCGCTGTATGCGTTACCACCGATGTGGGAACGGCGGTCCAGCAGGGCAACCTTCAGGCCCAGCTCAGTGGCAGCCTGTTCTGCGATGGTCAGACCAAAGAGGCCCGAACCGACTACTACGAGGTCAGCGGTCAATGTTTTCTCCTGTATTATCACGGCGCACCGCCGCTTCTGCGAGGGCGGTATTCACCTACCAGATTGGACACATCCGAGTGTTCTCAGTCGCGCCGCAATCCGCACGGGTGGGCGCAAAAAGCCCCTCCCGTGATGGATATAGTCATAATCTAAGATACCCGTTTATCAAGCACTACGCATACTTATGACGTGCTTTTAGGGGCTTTTGGACTATTGTTCACACACTCTTTCTCCGAGTGAATATTCTTCGCGAACCCCGAGGTCAAGCGGGTCTGAGAAAGTTCTTTCTTCTGCGTATTTTTACGACCCGTTCACGATGAAGAAATTTTATTTACGGGTAAATATTCACCCCACCCTATTTACTGCGATAATTAGCCGTCGCATAGAGCCGCAGATACAAGGGACAGGTCGAAGCGGGCATTTTAAGTGCTCTCACGCGCTACAAGAAAGCACCCCTGCCGGCATATTTGGGGATGCGCGCCGGTGCACGCGAGAGGTGATTGGGGCGGTTTATCCACAGCTTTTTGAAAAATGGGGCGAAAAATTCAAAAAATACGAACGTCTTAGTTTATATACAGGTAATTCATTGAGCTTTAATGCTTTTTAATGTTTTCTGAGGGTATGACTCTCTTCTTTCTCGACCACCACAACACCACCAACGCGCTCCCCTACCCCCGCGTACTCCGACTCGACGGCGAGGCGGCACCCAACGGAATACAGCTGCACCCCGGTAGCACAGGTAGCACAAACCAGCAGGCTCTAGAGCAGGCACTCAACCACGCTCTGCAACGCTCTACACCCGGCGCGCACGCTCAGGCGCGGGATACAACGTTCCAGCTACGCCCCGCGCACGATAAGGACCCCCTCAACACCTCGGATGCGCTAAATATCCACATTCCGAACGAATCTCAGCCCCTAAATTCTCAGCCCCAAGATTCTCAATCGCTGAACGCGCCCGCCGTCAGCCTCCTGCACATTCTGCGCGGACCCGAAGCGGGCGCAACCTTCCCCATCAGCCGCGGCCGCACCAGCCTCGGCAGGGCGGCACTACCTGCCCGTGGAGGAGAACAGCCGCACCACATTCACCTGCAGGACCCCTTCCTCAAGCCGGTGCACGGCAGCTTCTACGCCGATAGCTCCGGCATCCGCTGGATCGAGAAACGCCCCGCCGCAAGCGAGGGCAGCGAGAAGGCACATGGCAGTATGAAGGCGCAGGGCGCCGAGCCGCGCATCCTGCGCTGGGACGAGCCTTTCCGCCTCGGCTCCTCACTCTGCATGCTCACCTCACCCAGCGCCGACGGCGAACACACCGCCAAGAAGGCGAGCGTCACCGCTACCCCCGGTTCTTCTCTCGGTTCTTCTTCTGGCTCTTCCAGTGGCGAGCCCGCGCAGATGCTCGCTCCCCTGGGCGATGCCGGCAACCCCTTTGAGCCGGTGGTGGTGAACCCTCCCGCGCCGCGTAAGCTCAAGCAGATTCTGCTGAGCGTGTGCCTGCCGATTGTGGTGGGTCTGATCATTGCGCTGGTGACCGGCATGTGGTTCCTTCTGCTGATGTCAGCGGCGTCTTCACTGCTGATGCTTCTGCATTTCTTTGGCGGTCGGGCGGAGAACCGTGCCGCATCATTGCAGACTCATCAGGCGGCACTGCAGGAGAAGGAACGTGCCCTCGCCCTGCCGACCGCGGGCGACCTGGCGATTTCGGGACCCTCTGCTCTGCATGATGCCGCCTACCCGGCTATTGTGCTCGGGTGCGGTCCCCGCCAGCCCTACCTGCGCGGCCGCAACCTCCCGCTGGGCACTCTGGAGAAGCAGGATGCACCCCACTATCTGCCGCTGCCCACCCCGACTCTCGGTCACTATCTGAAGCTGGAGGAGGCGCATCTGCGTGCCTACCTGGTGCAGCTGGTGGCGGGTTATCCGGGTTCGGTACACGTTCTACTGGCTGGCGCTGATAGCGCTGATCAGCAGCGAATCAATCGTCTGATGCAGACTCTGGCGGTGGTGCCGGGCGTGAGTGTGCATTGTCTGCCGGGCGTGCAGCAGGAGAAGTATCTGCAGGCGCTGCAGAGCAGCTTGCAGTCGGAGCTTTCCTCATCTGTTCCGCCGCTGATTCTCATGCCCCTGCAGGCGAGCGCTATCTACGCTCCGCTGTTAGCCGCGCTGACCTCTGGGGCGGTCGCTGAGTCTTCACAGTCCCGTGCGTTCGCCTCCCCGCGTGAGCAGAAGATGAACGCCCCGGCGCTCTGCGTGTTGGGCAGCGCTGAGGGTGATAGTTCCGCCCATGCGCCCGGCGCGCTTTTTGGCGCCGCCTGGGTTGAGTGCGCGAGTGAGGGTAGCCACCGTCAGAGTATCCGATACCGTGCGCAGGGTTATGTGGCGCCTGCAGTGCAGCCCACCGAGGGTGTCTACCAGGTGCACCCTCTGGCGTGTGAGGGTCTGTGCCAGCACGCCGATGGGCTCAGCGTTGAGGCGTTCTGTGCCGCTCTTGAGAACCTGTACCGCACCGGACGCGAGCAGGAGCAGGGCGCGCTCGGTGAGGCTCAGGTACACCAGTCAGCGCATCTATTCTCTTCCCTGCAGGCGCAGAGCGCGCGGCAAAAGAACCGCACCAATGACATGGCGGTGGAGTCCGTTCTGCAGCGCTGGTCCGCTCAGCGTTACGCCTCCGATATTCGCTGCTACCTCGGTGTTTCTTCAGGTGGATCGCTGAATATTGGTCTGTCTGAGCACGGCCCGCACTGGCTGCTCGGTGGCACGACCGGTGCCGGTAAATCGCAGCTGCTGCGTTCGCTGGTGCTTAGCGCTGCGCTGCGTTACCCGCCCGAGCGCCTCGGCCTGATTCTGGTGGATTTCAAGGGCTCAGCTGGTTTGGGTCCTCTTGCTCAGCTACCGCATGCGCTCAGCGTGTTGAGCAATTTTGATGTGTCCGCGGTGGAGCGTGCGCTCGAATTTTTGCGCGCCGATATTCATCGCCGCGAGGTGGATCTGCAGGCGCTCGGCGTGAACTCTTACCGCGACTACCTGGCGTCCTGTCAGGCGGCGGGTACCACTCCGCGCTACCCCGAGTTGCTGATTGTGGTGGATGAGTTCCGCATGCTCATCGATTCCATGCCGGACGCTATGGCTGAGCTGATGCGCATTGCCACGATTGGTCGCTCGCTGGGTCTGCACCTGGTGTTGGCGACTCAGCGTCCGCAGGGTGCTATTTCGCAGGATATTCGTGCCAATATTGCCACGAGCATTTGCCTGCGCGTGGCGAGCGCGCAGGATTCCTATAATCTGCTGGAGCATGAGTCTGCGGCGTATATTTCGGCGGCGCATCCGGGTGCCGGGTATGTGCGCCTGCCGGATGGTCGTTCCTTGCCGTTCCGCGCCCCGCTGGTGGATGCGGTCCCCTCGTGCAGCGATGCCCGTCCGGTGCAGGTGTTGAGTCTTGAGGAGGGTGGCTGGCGTGAGCTGACTGCCGCTTCTGCCGTTCAGACGTTGGGTGGTCATGAGGATGAGCTGCTGATTCGTTCGGCGCAGCAGATTCGTGCACTCTACGAGCGTGAATACGCGCCGAAGACCCATCAGAAGAATGCGGCGGTTCAGGATGAGTATTGCCCGATTCCGCCGGAGCTTCCCGAGAACACCCCGCTACCCGTGGTGCAGGCGCCGGTGAGCGAACCGGTAGCGTACGGCATTGACCCGGCGGCTGCCCCGCAGGAACCCGCTGACTCTGGTGCTGCTTCCGAAGGGTATCTATTGGGCGAGTTGGAGATTGCCCGCTACGGTGTGCGCCGCCCGATCAGCTGGTCGGGTCAGCAGGCGCTGGCACTGCTGGCGCAGAGTGCCGAACGGGCCCCGATGCTCTACGGGCTTTTAGCTCAGGCGTTCGCCACCCGCGCGCCGATTGTTCTGCTGACCTCTGACGGTGCGCTCTACCGCGACCTAGAACCCTATGCTGGCGTTTTTGAGGCGCTCGTGGGGGCGCAGGAACTTTCGCATCTGCGGTTCTGCCTGGAGCAGCTACGCACCCCGAACCTGTGGGGCACCGAGGGCTCCACCCGCCCGCTCATTGTTGTGGACGGTCTGGACAGTTGGTTGGAAGCGCTGGTTCGCCAACCCGATACGGAGAACCTGCTCTACGACCTGCTCTCGCAGGGGTGCCGTCGCGGCTATTCGGTGGTGTTCACCTCCGCGTTGAACCCGCGCGGTCGTTTCGCCGCTGCGGCGCATTCCACGCTGTTGAGCCGCCGCTTCCTGGATGCTGACCTGATGCGTTCAACGAGCAAGGACTACCCCACTCCGGCGCAGAGCCACTACTGCGTGGAGGGCGCCATCAATGAGGAGTTGATTGGGGATCAGCCGCTGAGCGCTTCGATTCTTTCGCCCTGTGTTGCGGGTTTCCAGGAGCTGGTTCAGGTTCTGCGGGGTAACGCCGCGAGCGCTTCTAGCGGGTCAAACACTCGCCCCGGCATGCTTCTGCGGCAGTTCCCCGAATACTATCGCATGCCCTCGACCGAGTACGTGACCGCCGCCCACGCCGCCTGCAATCCGCAGGGCACTAAGCTCTTGGTCGCGTTTGACCGCCGGCAGATGCCGGTGTGGTTGAGCACCCCAGCTGGCGCGGTAGTTCCGGTGCAGGGCTCCCGGTCGGCGGGTAAAAGCACCCTGCTGGAGAGCATTGCTCAGCTCAACCCGCAGCTGGATACCCTCGTCCTTGAGGGTTCTGGCGGCGCCACGGGTGCTGGCGGCGCTACGGGTGCTGGCGGCGCTACGGGTGCTGGCGGCGCCTCGGGTGAGCCGCCGAGCGTGGAGCGTACCCGTGCGCTCCTGGACTCGGTGAAGAACCCCGCGCGCACGCTCGTGTTCGTCGATGATCTGCAGTATCTCTCCCCCGCCGTTCAGCAGCTACTTCTGGAGCGTCGCGGCGAGTTCCGCGCCATGCTGGTCGCCTACACGCCCTGGCCGAGGCGCGCCTCCTCACCCCTGTTGGCTGCGCTCATGGGATGCTCGCGTGCGCTTCTGCTCGCGCCCGCATCCTTGGCGGATGCCGACATGTGCACGGTGACCGCGCTGCCGCTGGATCGATTCACGCAGGGTGAGCAGCCCGCCGGTCGCCTCGTGGTGGTGGATGGCGCCTCCGTGTGCGCGGCGCAGGTTCCCCTGACGCTGACCACGGCAGCACAGGCTGTAACAGCTACGCAGAAGGTGCCGGCAACGGTCTAAAGTTGGAGCGGTCTAGAGCTGAGCGCTCTAGAACCGAGCCAGCTAGGGGTTTACGCGCTAGAGGTTTAGCGGCGTCGGCGGCTGTACTTCTCCGCCTCTTCGCCCGACGCCTCGGTGACCGCCTCAATATAGCGGCGGCTGCTGGGCATGAGCACGAAGATGAAGGCAACCGCCGCGCCAATAACACCCGCAATCGTGATGGACTGGCCAATATTCAGGCCGTAAGCGCTCACGTTCAAGACGAGGGTGCTTGCGGTGACCCACAGGGCGCAGAGGGTAATCAGGATCATGGGCAGGCGCGAACCGAAGCGGCCGCGGTAGAAACGCAGGCCGAAGTAGGTCATGCCCGCGGCGATGAGCACCTGGAGCGCGCCGCCCACAATCGCCTGGGCGGTAGACATACCGCTGACGATAAAGGGGTAGAGGATACCGCGAATCAGAATGTATGCCGCGAAGGTTTCGGTCAGAACGAATGCGTAGATGACGTTGAACGGGCGTGACGGCACGGTGGGCTCCTCAGGGGTAGTGTTGGCGGCAGACCGGGGTGTATTCGATCCGATGTGCTGGTATGTTTCCGATGTGCTGGTGCATTAGCGGGTGGGCGCTCCCCCGTCTCGGGTGCACCGCCTCGTCATCGGTGCGGTATGTCGGGGATAGGTACCGCTTTATATTATGCCTGAGGCGCCGCTCACCCAGCCGCCCGCGCCCCACCTATGAGACGCAGCGCAGAATATGCGTGTCAGCATGCGATTCCCCACCCCCTCAATTAGACAAAGGTTTACCTAAGTGATAGATGCCTCAGTGTAATACTGAAGTTTTTAGAGAAAAGTACTTGTCACATCCGCCCCAACATGCGAAAGTTGATAAGTCAATTTTCACCCTAACGCTGGGTGAGCATCCCATCAGCGGATGTGGTTGACACGCACACAGGAAATATAGATGTGTCTTGCCACCGCGTGAGACCGTAAATCATGAAGGAGGTCCACCGTGGATTGGCGTAGTCGTGCAGCTTGTTTGGACAAGGATCCGGAGCTGTTCTTCCCCGTAGGAAACACCGGACCTGCCCTGTTGCAAATTGAAGAGGCCAAGACCGTCTGCCGCTCTTGCGAGGTTGTAGACGTCTGCCTGAAGTGGGCCATCGAGACCGGCCAGGACTCCGGCGTATGGGGTGGCACCAGTGAAGACGAGCGTCGTGCGATGAAGCGTCGCGCAGCTCGTGCCCGCCGTGCATCCTAACTTCCGGAGTATTCAATAGGGCATCAAAAGCGTGGTGCAGTGATATAGAGTCACTGCACCACGCTTTTGCCATATACAGAACCTATCTAGACAGCAAACTGCCGCCACCCCGTGCTCGGGGCGGCGGCAGCTCTATAACGTCATACGAGCAAGGGGCTTAGACGAGCACCGCGGTAATCACCACGCGGGTACCGGTCGGCTCGTTAGCCTCCCAGCGGATCGAGCCGTTCAGCTCGCTCGCCACCAGGGTACGCACAATCTGCATGCCCAGGCCTTCCTTGCCGGTCACCGGGCGGTAGGCGTCCGGGCCGGACTCTTCAATCTTCTTATCGCCCATGCCCTTACCGTCATCGGTAATCACGACGGTGAGGATATTCTCGCCCTCATCGTTGGTACCGCGAATGCCCTCAAGGGTCACGGTGCCGGTCTCGCCGTCCAGACCGTGCTCCACGGCGTTCGCGACAACCTCGTTAATGACCAGAGCCAGAGGGGTAGCGAATTGGCTCGGCAACGCGCCGAAGGAGCCAATCAGCTTGGTGGACACATGCTGGCCGGGGGAAGCAAGCTCAGCGGCAAGGTGGAACTGACGCTCAATCAGCTCGTCAAAGTCAACGTTCTGAGTCAGACCCTGCGAGAGCGCCTCGTGCACGGTAGCAATCGTTGCCACGCGGCGCATCGCCTGCTCCAGGCCCTGACGCGCCTCGTCCGTGGTCATGCGGCGCGACTGTAGGCGCAGCAGAGCGGACACGGTCTGCAGGTTGTTCTTCACGCGGTGGTGAATTTCGCGGATGGTCGCGTCCTTCGTCATGAGCTCCAGCTCGCGGCGGCGCAGCTCGGTCACGTCACGGCAGAGAATCACGGCGCCCTCACTCTCAAGGCGGGCGCGCCTCTGCACCAGTAGCGGGATGGAGCGCATGGTCACGCGAGCACGGGCAATAACCAATTCGGTGCGCAGGTCGCTACGACCGGCAAGGACCAGCTGCAGGGTTTCGTCTGCCTGTTCACCGGCAGGAAGCATCGCACGGGTGACGTCGGCAAGGTTTTGCTTTTCGAGGTAGCCGGTCATGCCCATGCGGTTGTACATGGAGTTCGCGTTCGGGGAAGCGACGACCACACGGCCGGAGCGGTCGAGCACAATAATGCCATCAATCACGCGGGGGTTGCCCTGGGTGTTGTTGCCCTGAGCGAGGGGGTCGGGCCACAGGCCGGAGTGCACCATGGAGAGCATGGTGTCAGCGGCGAATTCGTAGACCTCGTCGCTGATGGAGGGGTAACCATTGGGGGTGGCAATCTTGTGGCTGGTCAGCAGTGCGATGGTGCGGTTATTGCGCACAATGGGCACAAAAGTCACGTGTACACGCGGTCGAGCACCGACGCCTTCACCGCTTCCCTCATCGGTGTAGGTGCTGATGTTCTGGTCAATCCAGACGCGGTATGCCTCGTCGCGGATTCCCTCGTCCATCTCGCGCTGAATGATGTCGCGGTGGAAGAGGGTTCGAACGTTGGAAGGGCGCACGTGAGCGATGGCACGGAAACTACTGGTTGCGCTGGGGCCGGATACGGCATCCGGGGAGCTGCCGTCGGCAACAATGTAGTCGGTGGGGAACCATAAAACCAGGTCGCTCTGGGCAATATCGGAGATGATCTGCCATTCACCCTTGATGAGGTGAATACGTTCAGTATCGCCAGGACCGAAGTCGTAGGCGCTCAGAGTCGCTTCAGTAAAAGACATATGTTTGCGTGCTTCCCATGAGTTCGGGTAGGTTCAACTATTTTACGGTTTGCTCGCCGCAATTCCCATTCAAACGGCAATACGTGGAATAGTTTACAGAGCATTTCTTGAAGCAGGCTTTTATTCCCAAATATGACGCTGTGAGATGAGATGAAACCCTCAATTTTGAGATGAAATATTCGTGCTACTCCCCCGCCCTCACTATGCTTGAGGTGCAGAAAACCCGACCTGCCGGCGCTCCCAATGTCGGGACCGTATACCGGCAGGTCGGGTCTTCTTGTGTCCATTTCTGGCAGACAATAATGTTAGCGCTCTGGCCTCACGCTACGCGCCGGGCTTGACGCTATGCACCCGGCTTGATGTCGGGCGCTGAGGTTGACGCTATGCGCCGGCGCGTACCGCGTACATACCTTCAAGCATCGCTTCCAAGGACTGCACGACCGCGTGGCGGGGTGCGACCTCCAGCAGCGCTTCACCGTTACGGCGCAAACGGTCCATGACCTTACGCTCGTACGGGATCACGCCTGTGAGCGGAACCGACAGGTAGCGTGCCCAGTTATCGCGCATCTTCGCCTCGGGGTTGAATCCGGCGGCTTCGCGGCGGCTGCGGTTGAGCCAGTACTGCACATCCGTTTCGGGGGCGAAAAGATCCGGTCGCGACTGCACCTCGCGGGCAAGGTTAATCAGGCGCGGCAGGCCGATGACGTCCGCTTCACCGAGCGCAATTACGCGGTCGGCGCAGGCGAGCGCGGTGAGGGTCGCGGCGTTACGGCGCGGTGCCGGGCCGTCAAAGGTCAGTTCCTCGTCGACCTCGATGGGGGCGGCAACATCGCAGATGACCAGGTCGTAGCGGTGTTTGAGCCATTCGAGTACTTCGGCGAAGGCGCGGGCGCGCACCTCGGGCCAACGCGAGGAGGAAGTGATGCCGCTCAAGAAGTCGAAGGTGCCGTTTTTGAGGGGCACGCGCTCCATGATGGCTCCGGCTTTCTTCTCGTCGAGCTGGGCGCGGTCGGCGTCCGAGCAGAGAATTGCCAGACCGGAGCCGGTGTCCTCGAGCGCCATGAGCGCATCCAGGCTGGGCGCGTAGGTGTCTGCATCGATGAGGCAGACCTGCTGCCCCTGCTGCGCCGCGAGGGCGGCAAGGTTGAAGGCGATGGTGCTTCGACCGGGCGCGCCGTGAGTGCCCCAGACGGTCACAATTGTGCCGAGGCGGTGGCCCGGCTGGTAGCGGGAAGGCGCGGCGGGGTCCTGGTTGATGTCAGGGTGCTGCGGCAGGGTGCCGTCGTTATTCTCGTTCTGCACGTGCAGGGCGTAGTCGCTGCCGGGCGCGAAAGAGTCAACGATGGCAGCGGCCTGACTGAGCACGGATTCCTCGTTGCTGGGGGCGGTCGAGGAGGCTTCCGCCGGCTCAGGCGCACCGGGTGCCGGGGCGGCCGGTGCTGCGGGGTCGATTCCGTAGCCTCCGTAGTCGGCGCCGTAGTGTGCACCAGCATTTGTAGCAGCACCCGCGGCGGGATCATAGCCGTAGCCGCCCGCCCCATAGCCAGCAGCGCCGTAATCCTGACCGTAGCCGCTGTGTCCGCTGTCGTAGCCGTAGCCTGCATCGTAGCCGTAACCGGTGTCCTGACCGTAGGCAGCCTCGGGGCGGTGGATAACAGGCTGAACGGGCGGCTGAGCCGGGATCTGCGCGGGTACGCCGTAGCCTGCGGTGGGTCGGGCGAGCGCCGCATCCACAGCCTGTTCGAGCGAGCCCAGGATTTCTTCGAGGGCTGCTTCGGGGCGGATGCGGTGCGCCTGCGTAGGCAGCGGCAGGTTGTCCGGGGCGATAACCGCCAGGAGCACTTCGGAGGCGGCGAGCGCGTCCACGGTGGAGGCGCTTATTTCGGCGGGCACGTGGGCACAGAGTAGCACGCGGGCAATGCCGGTGTGCGCCATTCCGACGGCTTCGCTGAAGTCCTGCACGGTGCGCGCCACGGAGACGCGGCCGCGCTGGGATTCGATGCGGTTCAGGAGCGAGCCGTCATCGCCGTAGAGGATGACGGGGATGTTCACTGACCCTCCCCATAGGTGCCGGGGATGAGGCTGATCTTGGAGTCGCTGTTGCTTTCCTTGACGAGGGCGGCGAGGGCTTCTTCCTTGACCCACAGCTGCACGGTTGCCTTGCCGTTGGCGCCAAGCACGCCTTCGTCGACCGTTACAGCAACGATTTCAGCGTTGGTGACGATGGCGCGGGCGCCGTTTTCAGTGCGGTTATCGCTCTTGGTGTCGGGGTTGCGCGGGCCGGAGGTCCACACGTCCACGCGCTCGCCTGCCTTCAATGCGGAGGCGGCGGTGCGGTCAATGCTGACGGTGGCGAGGCGGCGCCCCGGAGAGGTTTCGGTGCCTACAGATTCTTTGCTGATGAGGTTACCGGCGGGGATGCGCTGAATCGCGATTTTGCCGTTCATCTGGGCGGCGTCGGCGCGGGTAAAGTACTTATCGTTGGCGGAGTCGATGTTCGCTTCGACTCGGGCTAGTTTGTCTTCGGTGATCTTCTCGCCGAGGCGAATCTCGCTTTTGGCGGTGTAGTACTCGGTTTTGCTGTTGTTGGCTTGCACGTAGAGCTGCACGCCGGTGATGGAGACGAGCACGAGAAGTACACCGAGGATGAATCGCCAGTCCTTGACGGTGGGCCTTTTGAGGCGCCTGGCGTGGGGCTCGGTGAGGGTGGAACGCTTCGTCGCGTTCTGTCGTATGCGCATGATGTGGTTGTGCCTTTCGGTGCGGAAGCCGGCGGTGATTCCGGGTGTTGTTCAACTGACCGATGAGCGAGTGGTGTGTTTTCGATAGTGCTTTGACTGGATTCTGGCACTAACCCTAACAGCATATTTCATTTAGTACTCGCTCTCAACAAGAGTCGCGTTTATGAAATATTTTTGAGTCTTGCCCCTTTTGAATGGGTAATTAGATAACTTTTCAGCTCATATAAGGCTTTTTGTGCGCAAATTTCATGGTGATGACATATACTGAAAGTACTCAATAGATGTTCCGTATGGACTCTATGTATAAGGCCGCTAACGGTGGCTAAGGGGCCCAGGATTTCACTCACGGAAAGGAATAATTCGATGACTGCACCTCGTTTCCTCACTCTGAGCGACGTTGCCGAGGAGCTGCAGGTTTCGCTTTCGCAGGTGCGTGCTCTGGTGCGTAGCGGCGAACTTCCCGCCATTCAGATTGGTGGACGTAACCAGTGGCGCATTGAACGCTCTCGTTTTGAAGAGTACATTACTGAGCGCCACGAGCAGACTCTGGAGGCGATTGCTTCCGGCAAGCTCACTGCAAAGGCTAAGGCTGAGTAGCATTCGACATGCACCTCGCGGGCGCAACGCTCGAGTGGTTTTAGAAAGGTCCGCTCCTCTCATTGAGATTTCAATGGAGAGGGGCGGACCTTTTTGTGTTTATTGTTGCTTTTATAAGGGAATTTATACTTGTCGAGGCGTTTTTATGGGCGTTCCCACAAATTGAACTGCCCACTATTTACCCCGTGCTTTTAGCGTGAGATACGGGCGATAACTGCGCTAATACGAGCCAGCGGAATGGTGCGCACGCCAGCGCCGCGAGGTGCACGGGAGTAGCCGGAGGCGCCCTGACCATAACCAGCCTGCCCGTAACCTCCCTGCGCACCGTAGGCTGCACGCGCGTACTGGTCGCGTTCGTGGATGCGCGGGTACTGTCCACCGTTGAGCAGGCGCAATTCGAGGAAGTCGGCGCCAACTCGCTCAATCACGCCATCGTAACTGACGGTGCCGCCTTCGAGGGAGAGGCGGACGGGCTCGCGTGCCATGGCGAGGGAGCGCAGGGCGAGCTGGATTTTCATGCGGTAGCGTTCGGGGCGAACATCAGCGCGTCCGGGAGCTATGCCGCCTTCCCACCAAAGCATTCCGCGCAGGGGGATGATGATGTTCTCGCCGCGCGCTTCGATGCTGACCCATTCTTCGCCGACCATTTCGAGCTTACCTTCGTAGGTTTGCATGTCGGTGGCGCAGATACGGATGGGGCCGCCAACTTGTGCGAGGAGGCGGTCGTCGAGGGTGATGGTTGAATAGTGGACGCGGGCGACTTGGCGGGCGTCTTGTTCCATATCCCAGGCGCGTTCGGAGGCGAGGCGCGCCTCAATGTCTCGTAGGAACTTTTCCATGCTCATACTATGACCCTACCCGAGGAGGGGTGCGGATACGAACCGGGACGTTTTCTGGTCGGATGGTGATTCTCGAGCCTGATTTTTGAAGCAAATTCTATCAAATTACATGTTTTTCATATATTTTGATGCGTTTTGCTTCATTTTTGGCGCAACCTCCTGTATAAATGAAGAAACACCAAAAGCTATCAAATACACCATTTGGAGGTCATTGTGGACCATCTTTCCACTCCGGGCTCAGCTCCCGCAACCTTCGCTTCACGCCCTGTCACCGTCGCTTCACGCCCCGCAGCCGCGCCTCGTACCGTCAGTGCAGAGGTAGCCGTAGCCGACTCTGTAACCGAGTCCGGTGCTAAGGCAAACTATCAGGACGCACTGCTCTTCATCGCCCCTCCCCTGCTTTCGGCGGCGGTCTTGGGCGCGTTGAGCGTGAACCTGCACCGCATCCCTTCGGCGCACCCTCTTGCTGACGCTTCGTTGCTCTGCGCTGGCGCGGCGGCAATCCTCATTACCGCCTGGTGGTTCATCAGTTTTATCTACGCGCTCTTCTACGCTTGGTCTTTGCGCGTTTCGAGCCACAACGCTGACCGCGCGGTGCTGAAGGTCCCGGCGATTTTCCGTCCGCGCTTTATGCGCCGCATCGTTCTGACGCTCGGTGGCACGGCTCTTGGAGTGGGTGCGGTTCTGGCTCCCGCACAGGCTACGGTGGTTACGCCCAGCAACGCCGGGCTGACCAGTACGGAAGGCATGCCGCAGACGACTATCTCTGCGGTCATGACCGCAGAGTCAACGAGTACTGTGGGGGCAGACACCAGCTCAGATACGGTTTTCTCCGCTACCGACCCGGCACAGTCCGCCGCTCTCCTGCCGCTCTCCGCCGAGGTTCCCGATATCCCCCTGGCTCCTCAACCCACGGAGGCGGCAGGCTACTTGCAGGACCGTAGCCCTTTCTTTTCTCCTCCCCGCACCGAGGCGGGCACCTACTCTTACACGGTTCAGGCGGGCGATACGCTCTGGTCGATTGCCGCCGAGCAGCTGGGTGAAGGCACCGACGCCTCCACCATTTACGACTACACCCTCGACATTTACGAGGCGAACAAGGACGCTCTGGGTCAGAACGCTGAGCTGCTCTACGAGGGGCAGGTTCTACAGATCCCCGAACAGCCCGTTCACTAACCTCACCCGCGTCTTCCACCCCATTCCACCTCATCCCAACAGTCTTTCGTTCGCTCAACTCACCTCACATACCCCTACACCGAAAGCCTCTGCACCGAAAGGAGCCGTCATGAGCTTCTCCAACCTTCTCCCCCGTTCCCCGTGGACCCCGCCGCATCAGCCTGCCTCCCGCGACAACCAGTCTGCCAGCCCGTACTCGAAGCGTCAGGCGGCACGCGCCTCCCAGCCGGTGGCTGCCGAGCAGGTGGCTCCGCTCCCCGAGCAGGGGCAGGGCACGATGACTCTGGTGCAGAGGCGCAACAGTCCCTCGGTTTATTCGCTGCTTCCTCTGCCGCGTTATGAGCAGCATTCGGCTCAGCGCCCGAAGGTAGTGAAGAGGGGCCGCCCGCTGCGTCCGGCGGATGCGCTAGCTCGCCAGTTGGAGGGTCGTTGCGCGGGTGTGGCGATTGCTTACCTGGAGATCATGTCGGCTCGTCGTTCGCGTCAGCAGCTGGCGCAGTGGGTGTCAGCGGATTGTTTCCACCGTCTGTTGCCATTCTTCCCGAAGAACCCGCGTCAGGTGCGCAAGGAGATGCTGTTGACTCTTCCGCCGGTTCTGTTGCGGGTGCGAGCGCAGAAGGTACACGAGGAGCTCTACGAGGTGGTGGCGCTACTGCGTTGTGCGGATAAGGTGCGCGTGGTGACCATGCAGATGCGCCTGATTCACGGCATGTGGCTGATTACCGCAATTGAGCAGCCGCAGAGCCGCTTGGACGAAGACTAAGGCTTCCCCGGCTTCCCCTACAAAACACACAGACAAACAGAGAGGGTGCGAATCCAGTGTTGGATTCGCACCCTCTCTGCTAGGTCTATAGCATTTCAGCTTTTACGCTGAGGCTACTTGTCCTTCGAGCGTTCCACGTGAACCTGCTCGTGGCCGTCCTCATCCGGGGCGGAGTACTGCAGGAACTTCGGGCGCGAAGGCTCAGCCAGGCGCACGGCAGAAGCCTGAGTGCGCTGCTTGGACAGGTCAAGGTTGAACAGGTAGGTCACGGTCTCTTCACGGATCGCGCCGAGCATCGACTGGTACATGTCGTAGCCTTCACGCTGGTACTCGACCAGCGGGTCACGCTGAGCCATCGCACGCAGACCGATACCTTCCTTGAGGTATTCCATCTCGTACAGGTGCTCGGGCCAGCGCTCGCCGATGACGGACAGCATGACACGGCGTTCGATTTCGCGCATGCTCTCTTCGCCGACGCTCTTTTCACGCTCATCGTAGATGAGGTGTGCGTCCGCCAGGACTTCCTTCACGATCTGGTCGCGAGTAATCTTGGTGCGGTCTCCAGCGTCTTCAGCGAGGTCGTCCACGGTGATGGAGATGGGGTACACCTGCTTGAGGGCGCTCCAGAGCTCGTCGAAGTCCCAGTCCTCGGCGTGGCCTTCAGCGACGCGCGCGTCGATGATGGTGGTCAGCACCTCGTCCACGAAGCCAGAAATCTGTTCCTTCAGGTCGTCACCGTGCAGGATGCGGCCGCGGTCCTTGTAGATCGCTTCGCGCTGGCGGTTGAGCACGTCGTCATACTTGAGCACGTTCTTACGCTGTTCAGCGTTACGGCCTTCAACGTTTGACTGGGCGGTAGCGATAGCGCGGCTGACGATCTTGGAGTCCAATGCGGAGTCCTCGGGGGCTGCCGCCATGAGGCGGGTTGCCATGCCGGTGTTGAACAGGCGCATCAGTTCGTCGGTCAGCGACAGGTAGAAGCGGGACTCACCCGGGTCACCCTGACGGCCGGAACGACCGCGCAGCTGGTTGTCGATACGGCGGGACTCGTGACGCTCAGTGCCGAGCACGTACAGGCCACCGAGCTTGGTGACTTCATCGTGCTCTTCTTTAGCGGCGTCTTCGCAGGCCTTCAGGACCTCGGGCCAACGTGCCTCGTACGCCTCGGAGTTGGTGTTCGGGTCCAGGCCGAGCTCACGCATCTTCTCGACGGCCTCAAATTCGGGGTTACCGCCGAGCATAATGTCGGTACCGCGACCAGCCATGTTGGTTGCCACGGTGACGGCGCCCTTACGGCCCGCCTGCGCAACAATAGCAGCCTCACGCTCGTTGTTCTTTGCGTTCAGCACCTCGTGGCGCACGCCTGCCTTCGCCAGCTGGCGGGAAAGGTATTCGGAGTTCTCCACGCTTGCGGTACCCACCAGGATCGGCTGGCCCTTTTCGTGGCGTTCCTTAATGTCCTTGACGACCGCCTTGAACTTGGCGATTTCGTCGCGGTACACCTTATCGGGGTTGTCGATGCGCTGCACACCCTTGTTGGTGGGGATGGGCACCACGCCGAGCTCGTAGGTGTTCATGAACTCTGCCGCTTCGGTTTCCGCGGTACCGGTCATACCGGACAGCTTGTCGTACATGCGGAAGTAGTTCTGCAGAGTCACGGTCGCCATGGTCTGGTTCTCAGGCTTGATTTCGACGCCTTCCTTCGCCTCAATCGCCTGGTGGATGCCGTCGTTGTAGCGGCGGCCCGGCAGAATACGACCGGTGTGCTCGTCAACAATCAGGACTTCGCCGTCAACGACCACGTAGTCCTTGTTGTTGGTGAACAGCTCCTTCGCCTTAATAGAGTTGTTCAGGAAGCCAATGAGCGGGGTGTTCTTGGATTCGTAGAGGTTCTTCACACCCAGGTGGTCTTCCACCTTGTCAATGCCGGATTCGAGGATGCCGACGGTGCGCTTCTTCTCGTCTACTTCGTAGTCTTCACCGCGCTTGAGCAGGGTTGCGGCAATGCGCGCGAACTCTGCATACCAGCGGTTTGCCTCACCGGCTGCGGGGCCGGAAATAATCAGAGGGGTACGCGCCTCATCAATCAGGATGGAGTCCACCTCATCGATAATGGCGAAGTTGTGGCCGCGTTGAACCTGCTCCTCCACGGTCCACGCCATGTTGTCACGCAGATAGTCGAAGCCGAACTCGTTGTTCGTACCGTAAGTGATGTCTGCGGCGTACTGCTTACGACGCTCGTCAGGCTCCATGGATGACAGAATCACGCCGCACTCCATGCCGAGGAAGCGGAACACGCGACCCATGAGGTTCGCCTGGTACTCAGCCAGGTAGTCGTTCACGGTCACAATGTGCACGCCCTTGCCGCTGAGCGCGTTCAGGTACGCGGGCAGGGTCGCAACGAGGGTCTTACCCTCACCGGTCTTCATTTCGGCAATGTTGCCCAGGTGCAGCGCTGCACCACCCATGAGCTGCACGTCGTAGTGGCGCTTGCCCAGGGTACGCTTGGATGCTTCACGGACCACCGCAAAGGCCTCCGGCAGCATAATGTCGAGGGATTCGCCGTCCTTGACGCGCTCGCGGAACTTGTCGGTCTCTGCTCGCAGTTCCTCATCGGTCATCGATGCGAAGCTGTCCTCGAGCGAGTTCACCGCCTTAGTGTACGCTTCGAGCTGTCGCAGAACCCTCTTATCGCCGGTTCGGAGGATTTTCTCCAAGAAAGATGCCACTGAGCTTCTACTCCTTGCTTGTTTCGGTACCCTCACCAAGTGCGCGCTGTGAGGCCTTCCTACATATTGTATGGCAGAGCCGCCTAATTCGCCCGTCCGAGCTCTTTTTTACGCTCTGCGCCCACGAGGTGACATTTGGTGACACTCGAATCTTTCACCCTCCGGTTGAGGCAGAGCCGATCCATCCGTCTAAAGGAACAGATGTGTGGAGGGCAAAGAAAAACCCGGGGGCCTGGAGAAACACGGTGTGTATTCCCAGACCGCCCGGGTCTTGAGCCTACTCGCTGAGTACGACCCCTAAAGAGCCTTACGCCTCAGCATCCAGCAGGTACGTTAGTTTTTACTCGTTGTCCAGAGTAATGATGCCGTAGCTCCAGCCCTTACGACGGTATGCCGCAGCCGGTGCGCCGGTCTCGCTGTCAATGTACAGGTAGAAGTCGTGGCCGACCAGTTCCATACGGTCAACAGCTTCTGCGGGAGTCAGACGCTCACCCTTGAAGCTCTTGTGGCGAATCTCGATGGGAGATGCGGCCTCGTCGGCGAGGGTGACCTCGCTGTTGTCGAATGCTGCTTCTTCCACCGGAACATCCGGCAACAGAATCTCGGTAATTGCTTCGGTAACCACGGGAATCGATCCGGTAGCGTCCGCCACGGAGACGGGGTGCTTGCCACCGCGCTTGTGCAGCTTGCGGCGGTCACGTGCACGGCGCAGACGCTCCAGGAGCTTGCCGTAGGTTTCATCGAAGACCGCGAACTTGTCGTGACCCTGGGCTTCGGAACGGAGGACAGGACCAGTACCAACAACGGTAATCTCAACGCGGATGGACTCGCCACCCAGGTGACCGTCCTTGCTGAACTTGACGTCGATGTCCTTCACGTTATCGCCGAGCTGAGCGAACTTCTGAACCTTCTCGCTCACGTACTCTTCCAGGCGTTCGGTGACCTTGATATTGCGGCCGTAGATGTTGACTTCCACGATCATTCCCTCCAGGTTGGGGGCTTATACCGCGTCCGGCTGGACCCGGTACGGGGGTTCGACTCCAATGCCGTTCCCTTGTCTATATTCTAGTACGAAACATGTTTCATATCACTAGATATGACAAATATTTAGCCTAAATAATAGCTATTCGTCCGTCTGCGAACTTTATTCGCCAAAAATCGTGTATCTCTTGCAACTAACTACAAGAAACGCTATGTCTGAGCCTTTTTCGGTACCGCCGCCACAGCACACACGCCCAGCACCCGCGAACCGGATTCCTGTAGCACACGCACCATCTCAGAGGCGGTCGCACCGGTGGTCACCACATCATCACAAATAACGCTCACCCGACCCGTGCACAGGGCAGGCTCCATGACGCGCAAGGCACCGTGCATCCGCTCGGCACGCCCCACAGCGCCCAGGCTCTTCTGCTCATTCTTTGTCTCAGAGGCGCTAAGGAGAAAAGCACCCACACGAGAAGATAGGGAGGCGCCGCTCCCCCGCCGACCGCGAGGAACGTACCCGATAACGTCCACAGCGCGCACCCGCACCGAGGCAGGCAGACGCTTATTAAGCTGACGCGCCGCCTCCTGCACCAAAAGATTCGCCGGCGCATAGCCGCGGCGGCGCACGCTCTGGGCAGAGGACGGCGCCGGAATCAGCAGAACCTCAACCGGTGCGGCGGAGGTGCCCACAGAAGAGATAGAAGACCCCGGTACGCTCTGAAGCTCAACCCGATGCGCCCGAAGAAGCTCGTACACGCTACGCGCCAAACCCTCTCCCAACAGGGGCAGCAGGTCGGTACGGCCCGCATTCTTCAACGCCAACAGGGCACGCGGCATGATCCCCTCATAACGGGATGCCGCACGCACCTCGGGAGCAGCCGCGCCATCAAGAGGTTGCAGAGCATATACTCGCTCCACCTTAGCCAACGCCGAACGCAACTGCGGCAAGCAAGCCTCACACAGTGGCGAGCCTGCCCCATAGGCGACCGGCACCGCACAGCACGGGCAAGTACGCGGCATCAGCACCTCCCCCAAAGACCCGCCGGCACTCTTGAGAGCGCCCGCAAGCCCGGTCAGAGACTTGCTCCAGGACCCATTCACGGAATCGTTCAAACCACGCTGTACTGAACTCACCGAAAGCACCCTTTCCTCGCTCGCGCCTACCCGAGGCTAACCGGCGTAACTAATCTCGTGCAGGGTCGTGTCCAGGCGAATCCAGCCGCGCTCCTCCATCAGGTAGCACGAACCGTCAGAACGGTGAGCAATAATATTCGACGTATTATCCGCCGTCGAAATGGTCATCACACCATCCAAACGGTCCAGCTTCGTCTCTTCACCGCTGAGGGAAATCACCTCAGACTCACCATTCTTCACGTTCACCACCACGACGCTCTGGTCGCCAGCCCAACGGGCATTACGCGGAGTCACAGAAGAGCTCAGACGCACCATCTCCGTCAGACGCAGAGGCTTACCGGCATCATCACGCACAATACCGGAAATAATCACAGCCGACGCACCCTCAGTAGAGGCCACAATCGCCATGCGGGCACCATCGTGTGAAACGTTCACGCTCGTAAAGCTCAAATTACGCTGCCAGGACAGACCAATATCAACACCGCGCTCACGCTCGGTTGCATCCTCAGAATCCGGTTTGAAGGCACGAACAATACCCTCACCATCGGCTGCCCACACCCAGCCATACGCATCAAAACTGGGAGCAGTCAGAGCGGTACTCTGCCACACGCGGCGGGCAGTGCCCTGATACACCGTGTACAGGCTCGCGGCATCGTTCGCCAAGCAGGCGTAAACATCCGCCGAATAGCCCATCGCCGGGGAACTCAACTGGGTCACGCCACGCAGAAGCAATTGCTCACCCGCATTGCTCATATAGTCATCGCGCGCCACCATCTGGCCGTTCGAATTAATAGCAACCGTGCGGGCAGGAACACCCGGGTTCAGCTTCACCGCAGAAAAGCCGCTCGGCGCGTTCTCAGGAATCAGAGTGCCGTTATAGAAAACCTCAGTCTTGCCCAGACCCGAGAAGTTCTCCAAGCCGTGCATAATCTGCTCACGCACACGCGCCAAACGGTTATCGTCCAGGTGCTCACCCGAGAGGCGAACCAGCACATCCTGGTTATCGCTCATGTTAGCGGTCTCAAGGCTCATCGACTCATTCAACGCCGAGAACGCAACATCCTTCAAGTAGGATGCAGGACCAATCATGAGGGTACGCACCAGCAGCTCAAAGTAACGGTCCGTATGCGGGAACCAGCGGATATCAGGCACAGCATAACGGAACGCACGATCGTAGAAGTACAGGCGGCACGGGCTAAACACGCGCTCAAACTCGGCACCATCCAGCCACAGACCATCCGGGCAGGAGCTAATACGCCACTGGTTATCTTCCATAACCATGGTGAAATCCTGAGTCTCAGTCTGAGCCTCCGGGAAGGTGCTCGTAATACCCTGACTATTCACAGTCGCCGTCTGCTGGAAACGCACATGGTACATCCCCTCAGCAGTTCCGCTATCGTCGCTACGAGGCTGCACCGTATTACGGTACACACGAGTCGTACCCATAGGATTCCAACGGCCTGCAAAAGAAGAACTCAAATACTGGCGCGCCACCGCATAATTCTCAATGCTATCCACACCAGCACGCACGAAGCCCTCAATAATCGCCTCGGGAGTAGCACCCGCCAGCGGACCCGGCGCACGCGCCGGAGAAGTATTAACACTCTTCACTTCCAGACCGCTACTGTGCTGAGTCACTCGATTGTTTGAGGGAAGACCCGCGCAAGAGCTCACGAGCGTCGCCAAAGACACCGCACCCCAAGACAGCACGGCGCGTCGAGAAACAATAGCCCTGTGAGACATGGAGGTCTTAACCTTCCTCTACGAACAAAGACAAACCATCACCTGCTAACGCTGCAGGCCATCGCAGCGCGGTGAAAAGATAACCACAGTGAAATAGCAACACCGTGAAAATATACCTGCATTGATTGTACTGGGTAAACAGTGCAAATACGCAAGGATAAGCGTAAATACAGCCGAGCAACACCAACACACCCATATACGGCAGAAGCGTAAGCCTCTCCCCGCCCGAACCCCTTAGAGCTCGTCCTCAATGTTCACACGAGGAGCAATATTGGGCAGCGTATCCTTCGCAGTCGCCGAACGATGCGAGATTGCCTCAGGCTCACCCGTCACAAGAACCGGCGACTCACCCAAAGGCGCACCGTGAATCAGCGGCAGGTTCATCGTGAAGCAGGCACCGCGGCCCTTCTCGCCCCACGCCTCAATCGTGCCGCCGTGCAGACGCACATCCTCAGCAGCAATCGACAGACCCAGGCCCGTACCGCCCAGGGTGCGCTTACGGGAAGTATCAGCACGCCAGAAACGGTTGAACACCTGAACAGCCTCATCCTCAGACAGACCGATACCGTGGTCACGCACCGCAACACCCAGGTTCGTGGCATTCGCACCCACGTACACATCAATCGGGCGGGACTCGCCGTGCTCAATCGCGTTGTACAGCAGGTTACGGAGCACACGCTCAATACGCACGCGGTCCATATCAACCATGATGCTCTCATGGCTCGTATGCACGTTCAGCTTAGTATTCGTGCGCTCCAGGTGCGGCAGAGCCTCCTGCAAAATATTCGACAGCACACGCATGAAGTCTTCAGTGTCGATGGTCAGCATTGCGCTACCTGCATCGAAACGAGAAATCTCCAGCAGGTCAGAAAGCATCGACTGGAAACGATCCACCTGATCGTGCAGAAGCTCCACAGTGCGACCCAGCGGCCGGTCCATATCCCCACGCGAATCGTACAGAAGCTCAGTACCCAAACGCACCGTCGCCAGCGGAGTACGCAACTCATGCGACACGTCAGACACAAAGCGCTGCTGCAGAGTCGACAGGCGCTCCAGCTGAACAATCTTCTCCTGCAGCGAATCAGCCATCAGGTTGAACGAATAACCCAGACGCGCCGCCTGATGCTCACCATTCACCGACACACGCTGATCCAGATCGCCAGCAGCCAGCTTCTCCGCCGTAATAGCGGTCTGCGTAATCGGGCGGACCACAAAACGAGTCACAATCCACACCACAGAAAGCACCACAGTAAGCAACGCACAGAAACCACCAAAAAGAACAAAGTTAATATGCGCAATCGTGGCGGAAGAATCCGTCATATCGTACACAAGGAACAAACCGTAATTAGGGTTCTGTGCAATAGAAATATGGGTACCAACAATAAGCACCGGATAGGTACGCTCACGATTATTTTCGACAGTAGTCACCGTAGACGTCTGCCAGAAAATACCATCTTTATCGCGAACAGTTTGTTTGAAATCATTCGGAATACTCGAAGAATTCAAAGAATTATTACTACTCTGCTCGGGAATAAAGCCCTGCTTACCTTGACCTTCCAAAGGCACAAGAATCCAATTACGCTTACCCGAGCTGCCCGCATCCAGCACGGTCAGGGTACGGCTCACATTACGGCGAATCTCGCTGTCACTACGAGCCTCAGAGGAGTCCAGCACACTCTGAACGTTACGGAAACCACTCTCCGATTCCGCCAGCGCCTGACCCTTCTGATTCTCAAAAAGACTCGTCGCAATCTGGCTCGACAAGGACCAACCCACCATCAAGAAGCTCAGGAACATCATGATGCCTGCAGTACCCAAAGCACGGAACTGCAGAGATTCCTTCCATAGACGCTGAGCGCGCTGCATCAGGTTCCTACGCGGCTTCTGCGCCTTACGCGGCTTGGAAGTGCGGGTACGCGAAGAGGCGGAGGCTACCGCCTCCGCCGTCAAAGCGCCGTGCTCATGGCTCGACTTCGCAACAGACAATCAGGTTATCCCTTCGCCTATGAATAGGTTCCGATTAGCTACCGGAAGATCCCACCAGCTCGGTCGGAATCTTATAGCCAACGCCACGGACCGTCTGAATAAAACGATCCGCACCCAGCTCATCAAACTTAGCGCGCAAACGCTGGACGTGCACATTTACCAGCGAATCGCTCACATCAGTGTAACCCCAGACCATATCCAGCAGTTCCTGACGACTCAACGCCTGACCCGGGTGACGAACCAGCGCAGCCAACAGGTCAAACTCCAGAGGAGTCATCGGAACCTCAGTGCTGTGGTACTTGACGGTACGACCGTCCATATCCATGACAATATCGCCAATGGACACCACCAGCTGGCGGCTCTCACGCGGACGCAAACGGGTACGGATACGCGCCAACAATTCAGCGTGCTTAAAAGGCTTAGCAATGTAATCATCAGCGCCAGCTTCAAGACCCTTAACAACATCTTCAGTGTCGCTTTTAGCGGTCAACATAATAATCGGCACATTAGAAGAACGGCGAATTTGCTGGCACACTTCAATACCGTTCATGCCAGGAAGCATCAAATCCAAAAGCACCAAATCGGGAGTGGAGCGCATAAAAGTTTCAAAAGCGCGGCTGCCATTTTCGCAAAAAACAGCGTTAAAGCCCTCTTGCGCGAGCACGAGGCCAATCATTTCCGCCAGAGCATCATCGTCATCAACCACCAAAATGGTGTGTGCGTCGCTTGCGCTCACAGTACCTCCCTAAAGAATTGTCGTAAATACTTACATAAAAAAGCTGATTCTCTAATCATACCGCGCACTCAGCCAATGCACGGGCACACTCTGTCACCCGAGCCAGCGAAGCCGTGGCATCCAGCATACTTACCGCGGCTGAAGTCATCCCAGCAGGCACGGAACCGCTCTGAATACGCTCATCAGGCATCAAACCCACCGCGCTCAACTGGGTCGGCTCAAGACCAACCTCGCGCCACAGGCTGTACAGGCGGCGCACCTGATCAGGAACCCGCGCAGAGGTCACCACCGGCAGCCACAGCTGAGCCTGAGCCTCCAAAAGCTGCGCCACAGGTTCCCAGGAACGAGGGTCGCTCAGCGGCGGAACCTGCAGCATGCCCGGTCCCTTCAACCGGGCACGGTCAGGATGCAACAGCAAAGCACAGGGAGCGGCACCCTCGACCTGCATAGCTTTCAACAGCGCCAAAGCATCAAGGGCGGGGCGGGACTGGCTGAGCAGCTTCAGCTCCTGCACCGGTTTGAGCGCGGTGCCATCCACATCAAGGATGAGCTGCAGGTTCAGCTCCGCGAAGCGCTCCGCCACACGGCGGTACACCTGCTGATAGTAGTGAGGTTGCAGCGAAGGCAACGAACGGAAGCCACTCACCGTAGGGATAGAGCCCTCCATCAGACGCTGAAACTCCGACTCGTCCAGTTGCACCGCAATCAGCGCTTGGGGAGCCTGCAGAGCCTCACGCAGAGACTCCACCCAACGCTCCAGTCCTTCCAAGAACGATTCCAGCAGGTCACGGCTCGCCCCTGCATCACTGATGGCACGCTCGCCACCGGGTAGGTAGATGCTGGCTGCGAGGGTCAGCGGACCAACCAGCTGAATCTTATACACCGCAGCGGAGCCCTCAACACCGGAGGTGAACCTCTTCTTCTGCGCGCCCACACGGTCAGCTAGAAGGTTGATATCGGAGAGCAGACGGTCCTTCGCCAAGGCAGACTCGCGCGCTCCCCTGCCGCCGCTATGCACCATGCGCCAGCCAAACGAGACACCGTCAAAGGCAAGTCCCTCGCACACCGCCAGGGTGCGTGCCAGCGGGGTAGCCCGCCAGCCCAACGCCGGCAGATGCGGCAGGAACGGCAAGTGCGGGGAACCCAGCTCACCTTCTACACGGGACATCGCCTCAGCCAGATCATCGCCGGGAAAATCACCCCGACCGCTAGCGCGCACCAGCGGACGCTCAGTAGCGAGCGTAGCAAGGTCCTGCTCGGTCAGTTCGTCGCCTTCGGGGGCACGGTACTCACCGGGCAGTAGCAGGCGCTCCGGCACCGGCTCGGTGCGGGCATTCTGGCGGGAGGAAGATTGAGGGGGCATAAACGAGTGAGGTTAAGACAGGTTAGGGAAAAGTGCGGGCGGGTCGATGCTCTGCCGCTGGACGCTCAGCACGATGGATGCTCAGCAGGGATGAGAGCGGGGCTTTTCGGAGAGGCTGAGATCTCGAAGAGGGTGAAATCTTAGAAAGTCTTAGCTTTCAGACTTTTCAGTCTCTTCGTCCTGGTCAGCGTGCTCGTTCGCGATGCGCACGTGGTGGCGAATCACCTCAGAGATGATGAAGTTCAGGAACTTCTCCGCGAATTCCGGGTCCAGGCTGGATTCCTTCGCCATGGCACGCAGGCGAGCAATCTGCGCCTCTTCACGACCGGGGTCGCCAGCGGGCAGGTTGTGCTTAGCCTTCAGGACGCCCACGCGCTTAGTTGCCTGAAAACGCTCCGCGAGGATGTGCACCAACGCTGCATCGAAGTTGTCGATGGAGCGGCGCATGGCGAAGAGCTCCTCGTAAACCTCCGGCGCGACTTCATCGCCCATGGAGGTGGCGTGGGGGTCAAATTCGCAGGAAGTGTGTTCGGCAGTCATCGGTCTCTCCTCAGTCCGGTTGTGGTCTTCTGTGCGTTGCGCTCGAGCAGGCTGTTGCGGCAACAGCTGCGAATAGCGGGGTACGCGGCTATTCTGTGCGGCTAGTCGGCGCTGGTGGAGGCGCCAGCAGACAGGGTTTCTTGAATGTCTTCGCGGTCCAGCGAGTAGGCGCGGGCGATGGTGGACTGACCCAGCACGCGGGTGCCCTGGTAGAGCACCATGGTCTGTCCCGGTGCCACGCCGGAGAGCGGATCCAACAGGCGCACTACGGTTTCCAGGCGCAGTGCGCCTTCTTCTTCAGCTTCGGGGTCGGGTGCCCAGGTCATGTACGCCTTGGCGCGGACCGGGTCAGCGTGCGCGCGTACCTGTGCGGTCACCTCGAACTCTTCGCTACGAGCGCCCAGCTGTGCGGGCTCTTCCAGGAAGCGTGCCGCCTGTTCTACGGGTACGCCCGCCCAGGTGGCGCGGATACCGCGGATTTCGTGCACGGCAAGCAGCTCGCGGGAGCCGACGATAACTTCGTTTTCCTTGGGGCGCACCTCCAGCACGAAGCGGGGCTTGCCGTCGGCGGCGGGGCGGCCCAGTGCCAGGCCCTTGCGCTGGCCTACGGTGTATGCCTGCGCGCCGGGGTGCTCGCCGAGCACCTCGCCGTGGGTGTCTTTGATGAGGCCGGGGCGCATTGTGATGTGGTCGCCCAGCCAGGCGCGGGTATCGCCTTCGGGGATGAAGCAGATGTCGTAGGAGTCCGGCTTCTTTGCTACGGAGAAGCCGCGCTCTGCCGCCTCCGCACGTACCTGCGCCTTGGAGGGGGTGTCCGCCAGGGGGAACCAGGCGTGCTTGAGCTGTTCGTGGGTGAGCACACCGAGCACGTAGGACTGGTCCTTGGCCCAGTCGGCGGCGCGGTGCAGTTCGCGGTTGCCGTCTTCGGTGGTGATGACGCGGGCGTAGTGGCCGGTCACCACGGCGTCGAAGCCGAGTGCGAGGGCGCGTTCGAGGAGCGCGGCGAACTTGATCTTTTCGTTGCAGCGCATGCAGGGGTTGGGGGTTCGTCCGGCTTCGTATTCGGAGATGAAGTCGTCGACGACGTCTTCCTTGAAGCGTTCGGAGAAGTCCCAGACGAAGAAGGGGATGCCCAGCTGGGAGCAGACGCGGCGGGCGTCCATGGAGTCTTCGAGGGTGCAGCAGCCGCGGGAGCCGGTGCGCAGGGTGCCGGGCATGCGGGATAGGGCGAGGTGAACGCCGACTACTTCGTGTCCTGCTTCTACGGCGCGGGCTGCGGCGACTGCGGAGTCAACGCCGCCACTCATAGCTGCAAGAATTTTCACTGCCTATCCTTCTGTTGTGTTGAGCCTTTAGAAAGGTACGCCTTATTTGTGTGGGCGGACTTTTCGTTACTGTAGCTACCCATTGTACGCAGGGGCTCGGCGGGATATTGGGCAGTGCCCCCTCAGCCCGCCCTCAGCGAACGCTGATATTGCAAGCTGAGGGCGGTTCGGTACCTTTTTTCTGTCTTTTAGTGCCAGCGGGAGGCGTCCGGCAGCTGCGAGGACAGCCCCGCCTTTGCTGCCTGTTCGTAGGCAGCGGGTAGTGCCGCGATGAGGCGCGCAATATCGGCTCCGGTGGTGGAGTGACCGAGGGTGAAGCGCTGGGCGCTGCGGGCGGTGTCTTCGTCCATTCCCATTGCCATGAGCACGTGGGAGGGGCGGGTCACCCCGGCGTTGCAGGCGGAGCCGGTGGAGCTGCTGATGCCCTGCATATCCAGCAGGAAGAGCAGGGTGTCACCTTCTGCGTTTTCGAAGGTGAAGTGGGCGTTGCCGGGCAGTCGCTTCTGGCCGGGGTATTCTTCGGTGAGCGGGTTTTCGCCGCTCAGGTGCGCCTGAGGGATGAGCGCGCTAATTGCCGCAACGAGTTCGTTGCGTAGCGCGGCGATGCGGGCGGATTCTTTGTCGAGGTGCTGTACCGAGTGCACGGCGGCCTCTGCGAAACCTGCGATGGCGGGTGCGTCGATGGTGCCGGAGCGTACGGAGCGTTCCTGGCCGCCTCCGTGTAGGACGGGGGTCATCTGTACCGCGCGGGTTGCGACCAGCGCGCCAATGCCCATGGGGCCCCCAATCTTGTGGCCGGAGATTGCGAGGGTCGCTACCCCGCTGGCGTGGAAGTCGATAGGCACCGCACCGAAAGCCTGCACCGCATCCGAGTGCACGGGAATACCGTATTCGGCGGCGATGGCGGAAATCTCGGGGATGGGTTGTACGGTACCGACCTCATTATTCGCCCACATGACGGTCACGAGCGCTACGTCTTCGGGGTTCTTTTCGATGAGTTCGCGGACGGTCTGCGGGTTGACGCTACCGTGCTTGTCTACGGGGATCCATTCGATCTGCGCGCCTTCTGCCTTTTCGAGCCATTCGCAGGTTTCTTCCACGGCGTGGTGCTCGATGGAGGAGACGAGAATTCGGGTGCGCTGCGGGTCTTCTTCGCGGCGCTTCCAGTAGATGCCCTTGACGGCGAGGTTGTCCGCTTCGGTGCCACCGGAGGTGAAAATAACCTCGGCGGGGTCGGCTCCGACGGCGCGGGCGATGCGTTCGCGGGCATATTCGACGGTGGCGCGGGCATTGCGTCCTACAGCGTGCAGGGAGGAGGGGTTGCCGCCGTTGCGCATCTGTTCGACCATGGCGTCGATGGCGGCGGGCAGTACGTCGGTGGTGGCGGCATGGTCGAGGTAGACGCGGCCGTTCTGACGGTTGGTTTCTGCGCTCATGGTTCCTCCTGCTGGGTTGTCGGCGGTTTGTCGCCTCGTTTATTTTATCGCGCTCTACCCGCGCTCTTCTAGGCGTGTTCATCTGCGGCTGGGTCGGCGAGCGCTACTCCTCGGGACGCTCGGGGCTGTTCCGGGCTGGTCGGGGGCTGCGCGGTACACTTAGGAACGTGTTCAAGATTCTTTTCTATACCCCTGAGATTCCGGGCAATACCGGCAATGCTATCCGTTTGGCGGCGATTACTGGCGCTGAGCTGCACCTGGTGAAGCCGCTGGGCTTTAACTTTGATGATGCGCATCTGCGCCGCGCGGGTCTGGACTATCACGACCTGGCGGTGGTGACGGTGCATGAGACCCTTGAGGATGCGTGGGAGGCACTCGCCCCGGAGCGTGTTTTTGCGTTCACGACGACTGCTTCGACTTCGTATGCGGATATTGAGTATCGTCCCGGTGACGTGTTCATGTTCGGTCCGGAGTCGGTGGGTCTGCCCGCTGAGGTTCAGCAGGACCCGCACGTGAGCGAGCGGGTGAAGATTCCGATGAAGCCGGGCCGCCGTTCGCTGAACCTGGCTAATTCTGCGTCCATTGCGATTTTTGAGGCGTGGCGCCAGAACGGTTTTGAGGGAGGCGCCATCTAGCATGGCTGCAACACACCATAATCTGCCGGAGCATCTGGTTCAGCAGATTCTGGAGACAGCCCCTCCCCTGGCTGAGCAGATTCGTTTGGATCCGCAGAATAGGGAGTTTACGGAACAGGGCTGGGCGCCGGTCTTTTCAGCCTCCCCTCATGCTCGTATTGTGGTGATTGGTCAGGCGCCTGGGCGTGCCGCGCAGGAGAGCCGTATCCCGTGGAATGACCCGAGCGGCGTGAAGTTGCGCGAGTGGATGGGCGTGTCGGATGAGCAGTTCTATGACCCCGACCTGATTTCGCTGCTACCAATGGATTTCTATTACCCCGGTAAGGGCGCGCACGGCGATAACCCGCCGCGTAAGGATTTCGCGCCGAAGTGGCATCCGCAGCTTCTGGATCTCATGCCGAACGTTCAGCTGATTCTGCTGGTGGGGGCTTACTCTCAGAAGCACTACCTGGATGGTGTGCACGCCCCAAAGGCGCAGAAGAACCTGACGGAGACGGTTCGTGCGTGGGAGTCTTATCTTCCTAAGTTTCTGCCGCTGGTGCATCCTTCGCCGCTGAATTTTAGGTGGCAGGCGAAGAACCCGTGGTTCGAGCAGGAGGTTGTCCCGGCTTTGCAGAGGCGTGTGAGAGAGGTCCTCAAGGACGCTTAGCCCGCCCGCTCTGCAGTATCACTATAGTTCTGTCTTACTAATGCAAGATGCTCCCACCCCGAGTATGGGGTGGGAGCATCTTTATTGTGCGCGTTGTTTAGGCTAACTAAGCAGTCCCAGCTGAGCGGGTGTTTCTCAGCTGCACCGCGCTGCTAGTTCAGACGCGAGGGGTTACTTCTGGCTGTCGGCGTCGCCCAGGGTCACGGTGATGTCATGGGTGGAGGAGCCGCGCTTAACCTTCAGCTTCAGATCAGAACCTGCCGCTGCGGCACGTACGGTACCGTTGAGCTCTTCGCTCTTGGTCACGGCGTGACCGTCGGCTTCAATCACGACGTCGCCGGATCGCAGGCCTGCCTTCGCGGCGGGGCTGTTAGATTCTACCGAGGCAATTTCAACGCCACCGGGGATGAGCTTGGACGAGCCCGAACCGGTGTCCGCAGGGCTGTTCTTCACGCTCGCACCCAGGTAGCCGTGGGTTGCCTTGCCCTTGGCGATGATCTCGGAGGAGATGCGCTTGGCGTAGTTGGAGGTAATGGAGAACGCCATACCGTCGGCGGTGCCGCCATCCTGGCTTGCCTGGCCCTGCGCGTTAATGCCGACCAGTTCGCCCTTGAGGTTCACCAGCGGGCCACCGGAGTTACCGTGGTTGATGGGAGCGTCAACCTGAACCATGGGGATGTAGTTCTGGCCCTTCGCATCGGCAGGCTGCACGCGGTTTGCGTTCGAGACCACGCCGGAGGTTACCGATTCGCTACGACGATACGGCGCGCCGAGGGCAACCACTACCTCGCCGGAGACCAGCTTGGAGGAGTCACCCCAGGTGATGGGCTGCAGGTCCAGGCCGGAGGGGTTAATCTTCAGGACCGCCAGGTCAGCGGCAGAGTCCAGGCCCACCACGGTTGCGGTGCGTACGGTGCCGTCGCTCAGGCGCACCTCAATGGTGGATGCTTCTCTGGAAGATTCGAGGGTAACCACGTGGTGGTTGGTGAGGATGTGGCCTTCCTTGTCGAGGATAACGCCACTACCGCCGCCGGAGGAGGAGCCGTTCGAAGCAACGATGGTCACGGTAGAGGGCAGGACCTTCTTCGCGGTTTCTGCTACGCCTGCCACGGTGGAGGAGTTGCTGATATTGGAGCTGACGGAGCCGCGCGAGGAAGCGCTGGAGGAGCTGTTGTTCGATGCTGCGATGCCGCCTCCGACGCCCGCGCCAACGCCGCCGCCAACGAGGGCTGCGAGCAGAGCTGCGGTGAGCACAACACCGGCACCGTAACGCTTGTTGTTATCGGTGTTCTGAGGTGCAGACTGTGCCGAAGCGACCTGAGCAGCCGCCGCCTGGGGGTAGGTGTATCCGGGAGAGGCGTATGCCTGCGGGTATGCGTTCTGACCCTGCTGCTGGTTTGCGGGCTGGTAGCTTGCCTGTCCGTTCACGTTCTGCAGGGGACGGGTTGCATCCGTGACGCCGTCATTGCCGCCGTAAGACCATCCGTTGTTCTGAGTCATAAGTTCTCCTAGAGTCGCGCGTGTGCCTCACCCTGGGCGCACGCTATCTTTCTACTGTAGAGGGTGTTTTATGGCGTTCTATATTTTTTTGCTGTTGGTTATCGGGGAGTTCCCTGGGAATTTTCCTCACACCCTTTCATCGGCAGCTGATTCGCGGGTCTGAGATACCCGGAGATTTGCCCGACGGCTAGTTTGTTTTGGGGCTTTGTTCGCTACTCGCTCTCATGTTTCTCTTTTAAAGCGCCCAGTTTTTCTCCACGGTTTACACAGCATGATGCTTCTTGGTACACAGCTTGAACACAGGGTCAGTCCGTAATGTTGAAGGCACATAGAGCCGAGAACAAAGGCAAAGGACAAAGGCAAAGGAGAAACCCATGATGATCGGAACCCTGATTTTCTGTGCGGTCTTGGCAAGCTCCATCGGTATTGGTGCGGGTATTGTGGCGTGTTGCTCGGGAATGGTGTACCGCCGTCATCGTGCGGAAAAGGCCTCCGAGTTGGCTCAGCAGATGGCTACCCAGGCGCTGACCGCCGGTAGGTAGCGTATAGAGTTTGATAGTTTTCCGGGGCGGGAGATGAGAGCCCTGCACCGGGAGGGGCGAGAATCCCCAGTATGTCCCGAAGGGTCGGTGTGAGGACCGGCCCGGGTGTGATAATGAGTTGAGTGATGATCGATGCGGCGTGAGCCCCTGCATGAGGGCTTGCGCCGCATCGTCCTTTAACTGTGAGGCGGATGCGGGATGCACCGGTGGAAAGCACCAGCGGAAAGCACCCGGTACCCCGGCTACTTCCCTTTTAGTATGCGCTAAGGCAACGGCGTTGCGAGCACCCGGGATTTAGCTGGGTTATGGTGAAGTCATGAGGATTATTTCTGCTGTTTTCGCTCTTCTTGGCACGCTGCCGACCCTACCGGCGGTGGCATCTTCGCTGGACGGCGCAACCCGCCTGTACGCGCTACTTTTGTTTGTACTGATCTGCGCGGTGGTGGCGTTGTTTGCGTCGTTGAGCCCGTCGCGCCGTCGTGCGCGTGAGATTAGACGGCAGGTATTGCAACAGCAGCAGCAACAGCAGAACCAGGCGATGAATCAGCAGGTTCCCCCTCACCAGGCACCCAATCAGCAAGTACAGGGCGCGGTGAGCTACCCGATGCACTACCAGCCGAAGCCGGCACAGCCCGGTGGTAGCGTTCAGCAGCCGACGCAGGGTCCTGTTCAGAACCAGGTACCGAACCCCGCGCAGACCCCGGTATCTGCAACGCCCCAGAACCCGGCGCAGTCCCCGCTCCCCCAGCAGGAGGCTGTCGAAGCTCAGCAGGCTCAGGCACAGCAGGCTCAGGCGCCCTCGCCTCACCCTGCCTCACCTCAGCCTCCTCAGCCGGTGGCTGCACCTTCGCCGTTGGAGCCGATGCAGGCCGGTGGTATCTCCGGTTCTTCGATACAGACCCATTCGACGCAAAACCATTCAGCAGAAAGCCATTCAGCAGAAAGCCAGGTGCAGCAGAGCATGACCCAGAACACCCCGGCGCAGCCTGAAGAGCGCCCGCAGCAGGAGGCCGCCCAGCAGGCTCCCAAGAGTAACCCGGCACAGAGTAACCCGGCGCCCTCCGACCATTTCTCTTTGAGCACCAACTTCAAGCTCATTCCCCCTCTAGAGAACGCGCAGCGTAGCCGCTACCCCATGGTGCTTTCTGTCAGTAAATCTGAGGATGAAGTCTTTGCGTTGCCGTCGATTAGCGGTGTGCCGGAGCACCTGCTGGTAGGCACGCAGGAGAATCATGTTCCGCTGAATCAGCGTCCGCGCCTGCAGCAGGTCGATATTCTGGAGAACTACCTCATGCGTGCGGTCATGAACCTGCAGACGCTGAAGCGTGCGCAGGTTTCCCCGCTGCACAGTTTCAAAGAAACCCCGCAGGCTGACCGCGCGGTGCTTGCCGCCGAGCTGGAAGAAACCATCCGGGTATCTCGGCTGAAGCTGAGCGGGGCGTTGGAGTTCTATTCGTCCCTGCCCCGTTTGGCGGATACCCCGGGCTCTTTCGCTTTTGCCCGTGATCATGCGCTCTCTTTGAGCGCCGCCGTCATTAGCCTGACCGAGGAGTGCTTTGAGCGTACCTTCCGTTGGCGTCTGCTGGAGGATACCCTCCCGGATTCTTTGAGCGACCGCCTCTACGCGGTGCGTTATCTGCGTGAGAGCGCGCAGAAGCTGGCGGCTTTTGTGGAGCTGAGCGAATTTGATCGCGCCATGCAGCTTGCCGAGACCTGGAAGAAGACTGTTCGTAAGGACTCAAATCTCGATGAGGTCAAGGTCTGGAATGAGATGACAGAAGTTGCCTTTGACGTTCTACCTGAGTTGCGAAAGCAGGCGTTGAAGGGCGTTCAGTCTACGTTGGAGTTTAGCGAACTTTTCTACCGTCCCGGCGAGGATGGTACGCACCGTATGCTCCGCCCAGAACAGCTGAGCGAGTTTGAGCTCAAGGGCGTGCAGTCCACGCTGGAGGAGCGCTTGGAGAAGGTGCGTCTTGAGCTTCAGGATGCGGAGTTCTGCGCTGCTGTTTTGAGCTTGCAGGCGCGCTCTGTCATTGAGCTCCTGGAGGAGCTTCTGCAGGTTGAGCAGGACGGCGTTCTGGCGGAGGTTGTGACCGATTTGCGGGCGCTTGCTCATGACTCGCCCGATCTTGCCGAGCAGCCTATCCAGACGTTGATGTTCAGCCGCGAACAGTATGCCCCCGATGGGGAGGATCTGCCGACTATTGGCGAGCGCATCCGTTGCCTCTCGAGTGTTCCCGAGGTTCTGGCGTTCGTTCATTACGAGGGACCGGTGCTGCTTGCGGGCGTCTCGGATCCGTATAAGGCGTTTTCCGGGGAAGGTTCCTTCGAGGGTCTGCTTTCGGAGGAGAAGAGGCTATCTTCCATGCCGCTGTCGGTGTTGCGCACCCATTCGCGGCTTCTGCAGCAGGTGCTTCGCCTGCAGAATCTGCGTTTGAAGCTGGCGTGGGTGAGTAGCTGTAGCGGCTACATGCCTTGGTCCCTGGTTGATCGTCATTTCGTTGGTCCCTCTGCCGCAGATGAGGATTTGAAGGAGCTGACCGAAAATATTGAGGCGCTCGCTGAGCTTCTGGAGGCTCACGCTAGCTCCCGGGAGTATAGGGGTCGTGACGTGCCGGTCCCCCGCATCCTGTGGTCGCAGATGCGGGAGCAGGCAGATCGCAGTTCTAGGTTGCTGAATACTGTGCAGTTCTTAGGCTGGATGTTCGCCTCGTCTTCGCGGGTTCAGGTGGTGAACGGCATAGCACAGAGTATCCACGATGTTGATGCCGCGGAGGTAGTGGAGCACCTGATGAGCAATCTGAAGATTGCCCGTCGGCGCTAACTAACTGAATAGCCGGTGGGCCGGGGTCTGGCGTGAGGCTAGACCCCGGCTTTCCTGTATACCAGCTTTCCTGTATACCAGCTTTCCTGTATAAAGCCTGGGAAGTCGGTAAACGGGTGGCAAACAGCGGCGCAACATTCTCGTATCTGTGTGTTTGCGTGGCTGAGCCACCGCTACACTAATAATGTGACCAGCACTAAGGCGTGCGATGTTCAAGCACGCCGTGAAGTACAGGTCCGTTCATACTTCACGACAACGGAGGAAAGACCATGACCGAGCACGCCTTTGCGCGTCAGATTCGTCCCGCACGCCCTCGCCTGCGCACTATTCTGGGTGCCACAGTGCTGGCGGCAGGTCTTTCTTGTGCCCCGGTGGTTCTGCCGGCTGGTTCTGCATTTTTGAGCACCTCAGCGCAGGCTGCTGACCCGATGCAGATTACGGGCACCACCGTGTACGATTCCACGAACTCTTTGGGTGATACCGCTACCCTGAAATCTAAGATTTCGAATCTGTCGAAGAAGTACAACGTGGATTTGCACGTGGTGACCATTGATAAGTTCGAGAACCCGTCTACTTCTTCGAGCTGGACGAAGGCGCTTGCCACGAAGAACAATTGGGGTTCTGCCGATGTGGTGCTGGTAATTGCGACCGAGTCCCGCCAGGCGTATTTCTTGGCAGGTAGCACCAAGACTCTTTCGAGCGATCAGCAGACGAAGGTGTACCAGAACTACATTAAGCCGAAGCTGCAGAACAGCGACTATGCGGGTGCAGCTCTTGCTGCGGTTGAGGGTATTGAGGCCCAGAAGGGCGGTAGCTCTTCTGGTGTGGTGACCGGTGTGCTCGGTGTGGGTGCGGCGGCAGCTGTTGGTGCTGGTGGTTACGCGATGTACCGTCGCCGCAAGAAGAAGAACGCTCAGCAGCAGCCTCAGCGTTCCTACGGTGCGCCTCGTAACTACTCCCCCATCCCGGAGGTTCCGCTGGAGGAGCTGCGCACTCGCGCCGGTAGCGCCCTGTTGCAGGCTGATACGACGATGAGCCATGCGAAGCAGGAACTGGATTTTGCGCGTGCACAGTACAGCGACCAGCAGGTCGCCGAGTTTGCTCAGGAGATTGCACGCGCTGAGGATCTGATGCGTAAGTCCTTCCAGCGTCAGCAGCTTCTGACCGATAGCATTCCCGACACTGAGGCCGAGCAGCGTGCCTGGTTGACTGAGATTATTGATAACTCTCAGGAAGTTACCCGTATCGCTCAGGAACAGGACGCTAAGCTGGCTCAGTTGCGCAACTTGGAGCAGGAGGCACCCCAAGCTATTGAGGCTCTGGCTCAGCGTCTGCCGCAGCTGCGTGCTTCGGTGGAAGAGATTACCGCCCAGTACCACGCGATGAGGGAACGTTACCTGCCCAGCGCACTGGAGCCCATTTCGAAGACTCCTGCCCTGTTGGAGTCGAACATGGTGCTGTGCGCTGCTGAGGTTGAGAAGGCTCAGGCGACCATTGCTACGGCACGTTCGGAGGCGGTTGCTCACCTGCGCACCGCGGAGGAAGCCGCCTCGCAAATTCAGGCGCTGGGCGCTGCGGTCAATACCCGCGCGCAGGAGCTGGAGCAGGCTCAGCTGGGTCTGAGCACCGACCTGCTGAGCATTCAGCGTGACGTGGCGGAGGCTAAGAGCCTCGCGGCGTCTCAGCGTCGCGATGATTTGGGTGCGGTCGCTGCCGGTATGGAGGCGGTGCTCAACCAGGTCAATCAGAGCGCTTCGGCTCGTCCGAATGACCCGCTGACTCTGGCGAACCAGCTGCGTCAGCTTTCCGCCGAGCTGGATAAGGCAATGACCAATATGCGTGCTACCCGCGAGCGTTCTCGTGCGGCTTCGCAGAACCTGGATCGTACGATGCGTTCTGCCTACGCTGCGGTGAACGGTGCGCGTAGCTACATCAATAACCGCCGTGCTGCGGTGGGTCCGATGACGCTGACGGCTGTTTCTGAGGCGGAGCGTCACCTGGGTCAGGCTCAGCGCCTGGCCCCTTCGGATCCGCTGAACGCTATGAAGGAAGCCAACATGGCGATCCAGAAGGCGACCGATGCGCAGAACCGCGCTCAGAGCGAGGTCGGCAACTACTACAACAACCAGAACGACCGCGGCGGTAGCGGCTTCGGTGGAGACCTGGCGAAGGGCCTGCTGCTGGGCGCTCTGATGACCGCTATTAACTCCGGCACCAGTAGCTGGGGTAGCAGTGGCGGTAGTAGCGGCGGTAGCTGGGGCGGCGGCTTCAGCGGCGGTGGCGGCGATTGGGGTAGCGGCGGCGGTGACGGCGGCAGCTTCTAACCGCCTCCACGCTACAAATCCTGCCGGTCGGTTTCTGTAGGTTTTTCTACAGTCTGACCGGCGGGGTGCATAGCTTACCTCACCGCTTTCTTCCCCAGTCGGAAAACACCTGAGGTAATTTACCAAAAGTTTAGGTTGCAGAAATCAGGCGTGCATCATTTTCACAGCATGCACCCAGAAATCTGCCACATAATTAGTTATACGGGCACGGCTCACGAGGAGCGTAGTGCTCCCCCGCAGCCCGTGAACAGAAAGTAGGAGATTATGGCTAAGCAGACCATCTTCGGCCGTATTGCACAGCTCACTAAGGCAAACATCAACGCTCTGATTGATGCAGCTGAGGACCCGGAGAAGATGCTGGACCAGATGGTTCGTGACTACACCAACAACATCCGCGAGGCGGAGGCTGCAGTAGCACAGACCATCGGCAACCTGCGTCTGCTCGAGAAGGACCACGCTGAGGACGTCAAGGCCGCTCAGGAGTGGGGCACCAAGGCTCTGGCAGCTTCTAACAAGGCTGATGAGTTCCGCGCAGCTGGCGACGTTGCCAACGCTGACAAGTTCGATAACCTCGCGAAGATTGCTCTGAACAAGCAGCTGCTGGCTGAGAAGGCTGCACAGGCTGTTGAGCCTCAGCTGGCTTCCCAGACTCAGGTTGTCAACCAGCTCAAGGACGGCCTGGAGAAGATGCGCTCCAAGCTTGAAGAGGTCAAGTACAAGCGCGATGAGCTGACCGCACGTCAGAAGACTGCAGCAGCTCAGACCCAGGTGAACGACGCTCTGAAGGCGTTCGACGTTCTGGACCCGACCAGCGAGATGAGCCGCTTCGAAGAGAAGGTTCGCCGCGAAGAGGCACGCGTCATCGGTCAGCAGGAGCTGGCAGCTTCCTCCCTGGACGCACAGTTCAACACCCTGGACCAGATGGAGCGCGAGACCGAGCTGGACGCTCGCCTGGCCGCTCTGAAGGCAAAGAACGCTCCGGCAGCTCCGGCTCCCCTGGCTGTGGAAGCTCCCACCCAGACTCTCTAAGCCTGGGACTCTCTAAGCCCGGTCTAGCGCATAGCTTCTTGAGCTAAACCTATAAAGATCCGCCCCGTTCCTGATGAGTTCAGGAACGGGGCGGATCTTTATGCGTTATGGGGTGCGAGCTTTAGTTCGCGTAGATGTACAGGTAGCCTGCCATAGCGGCGCGGGTGATCGCATCCGAAGAGGTGGAGCCGGTACCAATACCGTTGGAGGCTGCCCACGCCAGAGCCTGGGACGCGTAGCCGCCCTGAGCCTGTGCCGGGGAGCCAGCTGCACGGTACATGAACTCAGCCATGGCGGGCTCGGTGACGGCCTCCAGGGGGCGGAAGTCGCTACCGCTGATGCCCTGCTGGCTCAGCCAGAAAATCTCCTTGTACGCGGGGTGGTTCGCCGGAACATCGCTGAACGGCGAAACAGCCGGTGCGTTCACGGCGGGGCGACCAGCCACGCGGTACAGGTAGGTTGCCAGCTGCGCACGGTTGACCGATGCGTTCGGGCGGAAGGTGCCGTCCGCGAAGCCGAGCATGATGCGGCGATCAGAGTTCCAGCTGATCTCGTTGTAGTTCGGGTCCGAGTCGGACAGGTCGCGGTAGCCCAGCGCGGGGGTCTTACCCGCAAAGTCCAGGGAGGACGCCAGGATGTGCGGCAGGTCGTAGTCGTGGTGGCTGAAGCCGTCAATCAGCTTCACGCGGGCGTCGGAGAAGCCAGCGCCCAGGTATGCGTTGTAGCCGGACTCGACTGCGCCACGTGCGCTCCAGGTGACGGGGTAGGTGTTACCGGAGGTGTCGTTCGCGCCAACCCACCAGTACATAGGCAAGCCCTTAGTGGTTGCATCAGCGTCCACAGAGCCGTCCGAGTCGCCGCCTGCAACCATGATGGAGCCGCCGCCGTTACGCCATGCGGTGTTGTGGTCGGTCAGCTCGTAGGTGATGAATTCAGCGCCACCGGAGTAGCCCATGGTCCACACCTGGGAAGCGTCCAGGTTGTTCTGGCCGATGAAGGAGGAAGCGAAGGAGCGGAAGAACTCACCGTTGGTGTTCATGTCTTCCCACCAGGTGATGCCGTTGCCGGATGCGTTGGTGTCCGGGGAGATAATAGGCACGAAGACCATGTTGCGGGCATTAGCGATCTTGCCCATCGCCGCGAGCATGCCCTCGTCGGGGGTGTAGACCTTGGACTCGTCACGCTGCCAGTAGTCACCGTCGAAGTAGAAGACCACGCCAACGGGCTTGGAGTAGTCCAGGTTGTTCGCGTACACGTGGTACTGGGAGGTGGTGCCCGCCGGGGAGGTGTAGCTCTGGTAGGTTGCGGAGCTCATGGTGCGGGCACGCTGAGTGTTCTGCTGCTTCTGCTCAGCCTTCTGTTCGGTCTTCTGCTCGACCCTGGGAGCGGCGGTTGCCTTGCCCTTGGAGAGCGAGTTGCTCAGAATCTGCGAGAAGTTGTAGTCGAAGTGGCCCGAACCGTTCAGAACGGTCGCGGAAGCGTTGGTGTAGCCGGCGTTGCGGTAGGCGTTGTAGCCTCCCTCAACGGCGCCTCGTGCACTCCAGGTCTGCGGGTAGGTCTCACCGGTACCGTCGTTCGAGTTTGCGTACCAGAACATGGGCTGGGACTTCAGCGCAGCCGAGGGGGTACCCTCGTCCAGGCCGCCGCCAGCGACCATAATGGAGCCGCCGCCATTGCGCCAGGTCTGGGGCTTGGTGTTCAGCTCGTAGGTGATGAACTCAGCGCCACCGGAGTAGCCCATGGTCCACACGTTGGAGGAGTCCACTCCGTTAGCCGCGATGAAGGAGGAAGCGAAGGAACGGAAGAACTCGCCGTTACGCTCCATGTCTTCCCACCAGCTCACGCCAGCATCGTAACGGTTGGTGTCCGGGGAGATGACGGGCACGAAGAGCATGTTCTGTGCCGCTGCGGATGCAGCCATCTGAGCCAGTTCACCGGAGGGGTCGTAGACCTTGGACTGGTCGTTACGCCAGTAGTCGCCGTCGAAGTAGAAGACCACACCAACGGGCTTGGAGAAGTCCACACCCTCAGCGTAAACGTGGTACTGCGAAGTAGTACCCGCCGGGGAGGTGTACGACAGGAAAGTCTGGTTGGTGCGGGTTGCCGCCACACCGGATGCCGACTGAGCATCCTGTGCGGTCTGCGCGGGCTGAGCGGAAGGCTGTGCAGCCTGGGTAGCCTGCGCAGCCTGTGCGGACTGGAAGGTAGCCGAGGGAGCAGCCTGCTGGGTTGCCTGTGCGGGCTGAACAGCCTGTGCAGTGTAAGTCTTCTGGATGGGCTGAACCGCGGTCGTTGCGGGAGCCTGTTGCGCCTGCTTTACCTGTTCAGCCTGCTGACGGATCTGCACAGCAACCTGAGAGAGGGTCGGCTGCACGGTGGAGGTGAACAGAGACTTCGGAGCCTGGGTTGCGGTAGCTGCGCCGGGGATGTCCTGAACGACGGGTGCAAAAGCGGAAGCGGGTGCTACCAGGGTGCTACCGAGCACGGAGGGTACAGCGATGGCTGCGAGAGAGCCAGCCTTAATAGTGCGGGGGCGAAGTGCCATGGGGTTGTCCTCGTTGTTGGTGTTTCTGGGGCGTGAACGCCCGTGAGTGGTTGAGTGATAGGTGGCCTATAGGTGAGAAGCCTATAGGCGGTCGGCCCGCGGATGTGACGCCGCACGAGACGCTTCCATCAACCATCCCCATGTGTGTTGCGGGGACGTCCTCGTGTGATGGAGGGGTGCAGTATTCATTTCGGAGAGCTACGCGGCGGACCGCGGTGACCACGTACTCAAAGCTACCAGGTCAAAAAGCCTTTTCCAGCGGTTTTTTGGGGCTATTTTTGGGTATCGAACAAGATTCAATCTTAACAAGAGCTTTTTCTAAGCTTCTAGTTTAACTTGAATCACCCTCAAGTAGAGGTTGAATGGGCTATTTTTCCTTGATTTTCCGGGGTTTTTGAGCGTTTTTTGAAAGGATTTCAAAAAACTCTACAATTAACTTGAATGTTTCGTATGTGACTACAATCACTTTCGGGGTGAATTGTTGCACTCGAAGCCCAATTTTTGCCAAAAACCGCGGAATTCCGGGGCAAAACGGGTGATTTCCAAGCCCGGAATATAGACACCTTTCGCATATTCCACTTTGAGAATGCACTTTGAGGCAAAAATATCCCCCTCGCCACTCCCCCACCCAGGCATCCTATCGGACCCCTCATCACGCTCTTGAGACCCGCCCCATAGCCCCCTTCAGGACCCCTTTCAGATCCCCTTTCAAGGAGCTCAAAAGCAGCGTCTCAAGAAGGCGTAACCACCCTCCAGCAACCGCTCGGAAGTGACTCCACCACCCCCATGGGCACACCCGCTTGAAGCCCCGATAGACGGACTGAGGAATACCTCGAAAGACGCATCGGGAGACGTTCCGAAACCAGTCCAGGGTACTTTCACGACGGTTCTATGAAATTCCGTGAGGAGGTTTCAAGAGGGGTTTCGAGAGGCCGAAAGATCCACCTCAAGCACCCCGGAAGGGGCAGCAGGCTGCCCCCCCATCAGTCTCCCCGAAGCACCGCCCCGACAAGGTTCAGAAGACCCCCTCCGCAGATTACAGAAGGCAGGAGATACGGAGAGGCAGGAGATATAAAGAAAGCCGCCCAGCAGGCGGCAGAAAGGTAGCACAAGAAGAAGAAAAGTAGGCGGCAAATGAAGACAGGTCGCCGACAGGAAAGGTGCAGGAAGGTGGCGAAAGAAGGCAGACCGGCGGTCGGAAGGTGACGGGAGGACAGCAGAAGGAGACAGGTCGGCGGGAGTACGGGTTTTAGGGAATAAAAAAACTCCCGATAGCTAAGCTATCGGGAGTTATCCGTTGCGGGGACAGGATTTGAACCTGCGACCTCACCGATCTTGTTTGCTGTCGTTCCCACGACTTGGATTTTAAAAGGCGCCACCTTTGGCTCCTATATATTTTCTACCGGGTTTCTGTTGACTGCGATAAGTTCGGGGTTTTTACTAACGTCGGTGAAACGTGCATAGCTATACTTCACTTGGAAAAGCGTATGTGAGGATAGCTGCACTTCCAACGGATAGGTTTCCAAGTGACGGCAAAGCGAAGTCAGCGTTTGCTAAACTGTTCTATCGAATCCCAGTTTGAGATCGGTCCTTGCAAGTTCCACACCTTCGTTTTATTCCGCTATCACGAAGGCTATTTCCGGCTCTTCCGAGTTGAGTGTGGGTGACCAGGTATTGGTCGGGGGTTGTGGGTAGAGGTCGAGGTCCTTGATGATGAGCGGACTTCTACCACCGCGATCTTCAAAGGACCTCCTGTTGACTTCTTACCGTGACGGATCATGGGGCAGCCACACACAGAGCACGATGCAGTATTCACAGGAACGAGGCAAACACGACCAACTGAAAGAGTGACTTTCCCGCACCAGAAAGCCGAAAAGTCACCCAACCAGCAACACGTAGTGTCCTATAACCCAGAAAGAAAGCTCTCCCTGGAAGCCACTGAGGCTTCCAGGGAGAGCAGTCAGAGAGTGCGAAAGACGAATACACCGCTATCAAGCGTGAGGCGGCCGATGGGGGAGTCGTAGGTGGCGAGCGCCGGATCAGAATTGCTCGGGGTGATCGCGGTAGGCATACGCCCACACTGTCACGGCGACAGTCACAGCGCGAGTCCACGCGTCACGGACAGCGTCCAGTTCTGCGCCCTCGAAGCCCTCCGCCAGGAGACGGTGCCCGACCTCCACAGTCGGCGCGATGAAGGCGAGCACGTAGCGCAGAGGCACGAATGGCGTCGAGTCCGCCCCATCCGCCGCGTTCTTCGCCGCGGTCATGTGTCGAGCTCCGATCAGGTACTGGTAGTCCAACCACGCCTGATCCCGCTCGCGCGTGCACATGTCGATGATCCACTGGGCGAATCGGGGCTTTGACGCCTGCGCGTACTCGGGGTTCGGCTGTCCATCCGGATGCGCGGAATGTGCTGCCAGGTAGGTCTTTTGAGCCAAAATCCCGCGCCACGTGTCGACCATTTCCATGGCATGCGGCGCCAGGATGGGTTCTGCTCGCGCGAGCAGCTCTGCGTCACCGGGCTGGACGTGCGCGGCGGCCTCAATCTGGCGTAGATCCTCGAGTGTGAGCGGAGACGTGGGGACGGCATCGGTGCCGTAGGTGTACCCCGACGAGTGGTCGTAAGCGGTCATGCGAACCTCCTTGAACTTATGCGTCAACTGTAGAACGTGCTCTTGCTCAGGTCAAGTCCTGTGGAGTGGTGTAATCGTTTTGTGTCCTTCGGAGTGGGTTATGCGCTGAGTTGGAGTGGGGTGTCCTCCTGCCCGGTGGGTTGTGGTGTGAGTCGTGATTTGGTGAGGATGTCGAGGCTGAGGTAGCGTCGGCCTTCGGCCCATTCGTCGTTTTGTTCGGCGAGGACGGCTCCGACTAGGCGGATGATTGCTTGTCGGTTGGGGAAGATTCCCACGGTGTCGGTGCGGCGGCGGATTTCGCGGTTGAGGCGTTCGTTGGGGTTGTTGGACCAGATCTGGGTCCACACCCCGGTGGGGAAGGACGCGAACGCGAGGACGTCTGCCCTGGCTTGATCGAGGTGATCACACACGGCGGGGAGCTTGTCGTGGACGTAGTCCAAGAGCCGGTCGTATTGAGCGTTGACCGATGCCGCGTCGGGCTGGTCATACACCGAGTGCAGCATCGCTTTGACAGCGGGCCATAGTGCTTTGGGGGTGATGGACATGAGATTCGCGGCGTAGTGGGTGCGGCATCGTTGCCAGGTGGCTCCGGGCAGGTTGGCGGCGATGGCTTCAACCAGGCCCAGATGGGCATCACTGGTGACCAGGCGCACGCCGGTCAGGCCTCGGGCGACCAGGTCGGCGAAGAACTCCTTCCAGGCTGGAGCGGTCTCGCTGGTGGACACGCGCACCCCCAGCACTTCGCGGTGTCCGTCATTGTTGACTCCGGTGGCAACCAGAACCGCGCACGAGACGACGCGTCCTCCTTCGCGTACTTTCATGGTCAGTGCGTCAGCGGCGACGAAGGTGAAAGGCCCGGCATCGTGGAGGGGCCGGTTGCGGAACTGATCCACGTGTTCGTCGAGGTCTGTTGCCATGCGTGAGACCTGGGACTTGGACAGTCCTGTGATCCCCAGGGTTTTGACGAGCTTGTCCATACGGCGCGTGGATACTCCTGCCAGGTAGCAGTCAGCGACCACTGTGATCAACGCGGTTTCACAGCGTTTGCGCCGTTGCAGTAACCATTCTGGGAAGTAGGTGCCTGAGCGCAGCTTGGGGATCGCCACGTCGATGGTGCCGACCCTGGTGTCCAGGGGCCGGTAGCGATACCCGTTGCGCCTGGTGTGACGCTGCGGATCTTGTTGACCCCACTGGGCCCCGCACACCGCATCAGCGTCCGCTGATAGCAACGTGTTAATGACGTGCTGGAGCAAGGAACGCATCAAATCTGGGGATGCCTGGGACAACGCCTCGCCAAGCATGCCAGCAGGGTCGATAATATGAGGAGCGGTCATCGTTGTGCCTCCAAATCATTTCGAGTCAGAAGTAGAAGAGCTTTCTCGAAGGATCACACGGTGACCGCACCCATCACAAGCAACGGGCCGATCACTACACGGTTACACCACTATGCGGGACGCTACTCTTTCACCGCTTAGTTACCGCCTGTTTGAGGCTAAGCGGTATATCGAAAACGTTGGTATATCAGTCAAAACATGGTGTGTTGCCGCCTCTACCGCCTAATTTCTAAAAAGTGTACACGCGAGTGTTCATCTTCCTACATATGCGTGTGTATATATAAAAGTTTTCGGTTTTAGGCGGTGAAGGCGGTAAAGGGTTGGGATTCGGTTGAGATACGAGGGAAAATGCTATACCGCTTTTGCATTTTCAGGCGGTAAACAGCCGGTATCAACGCCGATTAGGCGGTGAAAATCCTCCTCTGCAACCTCCCTCCCACGAGATCATGCACGAGCGAAGATAGTCATACGCCCCGAAGGGGCGTTGGATGATAGTCCTCGATGTTGGGTGATAGTCCCCCCTCCCCCCACCTCGACGACGGGCCTGAGTTTGGCTGAAAGGTAGGGAATAACATAGGGATTCGGTCTCGTCAGGGCAAAACAAAACCCGGTATCTCAGCGACTTTTCGTTGAGATACCGGGTTTTTCTGGTTGCGGGGACAGGATTTGAACCTGCGACCTCCGGGTTATGAGCCCGGCGAGCTACCGAACTGCTCCACCCCGCGGCGACTCATACAACTATACAGACCCCAAACCGGGCATGCAAGCCAAAAACGCGATTTGTAACCAAGCACACAAAAATAGGGGCTGTTGGGTAGAAAGCAGTTGGGTAGAAAGCAGTTGGGTAGGAATAGGGGCTACGGGGCAGTGCCAGGGGTAGAACATACAGGAACGGGGTGGAAGCGATACACTTCCACCCCGTTCCGTCAGAGACCGCTAGAGGTAGTCAGTAGGAGCCGTATCCAGTGCAGGCCCCGGTTCTAGAGCGAGGACGCTAGACCCGTGGACATCCGATCCGTGAGCATCCGGTATGCGCTACTCCCCCGCCGCCTCAGGCATCCTAGTGAGAAGTCGAAAGGCTCGCGCTGGGCTTAGCGCTAGCCGCTGCGCTCGGAGCCGCCGAGGCGCTGGGCGCTGCCGATGCAGAAGCCTTAGCGGACGCCGTGCTCTGCGCCTCCTCAGCCTCCAGAGCCTTCTTCACGGCTGCTTCCAGACGCTTCTGAGCCTCACCGTAGGCAGCCCAGTCGCCCTTCTTCATCGCCGCATCAGCATCGGTCATCGCCTTCGAGGCATCCGTCAGAGCCTGCTTCAGCTCCGAAGACTGCGAAGCCGAAGAACCTCCGGTCGAAGCACCCGAAGAACCAGAGGAGCCGGAGGCAGAAGCCGAGGGGCTAGCCGCCGAACCGTCCAGCTTCGCGCCCGAGGAGCCGCCGAACACCTGGTTCAGCGCCTCCTCCAGAGTCGGAGCGAAACCGACCTTATCGCCGAAGCTCACCAGCACACGCTGCAGACGCGGGTACTTAGCGTCACCGCTCGACTGCACGTACACCGGCTGAACGTACAACATGCCGCCGCCCACCGGCAGAGTCAGCATATTGCCGTTAATAACCTCAGAGGAACCACGGCGCAACAGGTTCAGCTGGTTCGACACCTCAGCGTCAGAGTTGAAAATATTCTGAGCCTGGCCGGGGCCGGGAACCACCGAAGAACGCGGCAACTCCAGCAGACGCAACTTGCCGTAATCGGGGCTACGCTCGCCGTCCTTACCGGTACCGGCATCACCATTAGCGGCAAGGAAGCCGTACATCACGTTACGAGAGTTCGAATCGCTCTGCTGAGGAATGAACGTGGTCGTCAACGAGAAGTGCGCACGAGAATCCCCCGGCATCTGCAGGGACAGGTAGTAGGGCGAAATCGGCTGGTTACGATCATTAGTCGGGTCGTTCGGAATCGACCAGACATCGTCACCGGCGTAGAAGCTATTCGCGTTCGTCACGTGGTACTTATTCAGCATGGTGCGCTGAATATTGAACATGTCAGTCGGGTAACGCACGTGGCTCATCAGCGAAGCGTTCATCTCACGGTAGCTCTTCACCGTGCCAGGGAAAACGCCCTGCCACGCCTTCAGCACCGGATCTTCCTCATCCCACGCGTACAGGGTCACCGAACCGTCATACGCATCCACAGTAGCCTTCACCGAGTTACGGATGTAGTTCACCGAGTTAGAACGCTGAGCACCCGCAGCGGTTGCCGCATCCTGGGAGCTACCCTGCGCGTAGGGGAACTGATCGCTCGTAGTGTAAGCATCCACAATCCACTGCACGCGGTTATTCACAATCACCGGGTACGGCTTAGAATCCACGCTCAGGTACGGCGCCACCTTACGCACACGATCGAGCGGGTTGCGTTCGTACAGAATCTGCGAACCCTCACGCACCGCGTCCGAAAGCAGAATGTCAGAGGACTGGAACTTAATCGCGTAGGACAGACGAGCCAGCAGCGAATCAACGCGAGGACCACCATAACCGGCGAAAGTGTACTTCGCATCGGAGGTGTTGGTTTCCTCAGCAGAGAGCGGACGGTCCAACTCCAGGGTGTCGCCCTTACCGCCCACAATCGAATACTCCGGCGAGCTCATGCCAAAGTAAATACGCGGCTCATAATCCTCGCTCAGGGTACCGGTCGCCTTAATGCCGGACTGCAAGAACTTAGGGTTACCCGCAGAATCCACCTGGTTACCGTAGGCGGCAATCACACCGTAACCGTGGGTGTACACCACGTGGCGGTTATACCAAGAATCACCGCTGGTCTGCGCCGGGTTCAGCTCACGAGCCGCCAACACAGTATCCTGCGTGGTGTTACCCACCGCATAGCGGTCCACCGCCAGCTGCGAATCAAAACGGTAGTACGGGCGGAACTGCTGCATCTGAGCAAACGCCGAAGACACAACATTCGGATCCAACAGACGAATATTCGCAATGGTTGCGCTCGAAGAGCTCAACGCACCGGCACGAGTGTCAATCGTCGCGTCATACGGGGTGGTCTCAATCTTGTCCAGACCGTACGCGTAACGGGTCGCATCAATATTGCGCTGAATGAACTTTGCCTGAGCACCCTGCTCATTCGGAACCACCTGGAAACGCTGAACAATCCACGGGTACAGGCCACCAGCAACCAAAGCAACAACCACCAGCATCGCGGTGCTAATCAGCGGCAAACGCCAACGATTCATCGAAGCCGCCACCACAAACATGAGCGCCACCAGCAAAGCAGAAATCGCCAAAATAGCGTTCACCGGGATCGACGAGTTCACATCCGTGTACATCGCGCCAGCCCAGCGGCCCGCCTGCTGCTGAGTCGACGAATAACGATCCAGCCAGAAGCTCACCGCACGAGTCAGCAAGAACGCAGCCGCCACAATCGCAGCGTGACGACGGAACGCCACGGTAGTACTCACACCACCCGGCTGCACCTTAATACCGCCGTAGAAGTAGTGCATGAACAGGCCCGCGAGCGCCGACAGCACCACAGCGGAGGTCACCAGAGTCACCACCATGCGGAAGAACGGCAACGCAAACAGGAAGAACCCGTAATCCAGACCGAACTCGGGGTCAGTCTTACCGAAGGACTGCTGATTGAAGAACAGCGCGACGGTGCTCCACTGAGTCATCGTCGCCGAAGCAATGAACAGACCCAGCAGTAGCGGAACCACAATCAGCAGAACCTTACGTGCCTTATCCACGCTCTCGTGGTAACGGCGCATGCTCTCCTCAGCACGCTGCTGACCAAACACGTCACGCAACATCTGCTCGGCAGCATCCGTGCCGCTCGTCGGCACGCTCTGATTCGGGTTCGGCGCCTCCTGCGGCTCCTTCTCGGACGCCGGCGCCACATCAGCATGACGGACCGCGTAGGACATCGAAGCCCACAGCGGCACAGCAATCACCACGGCAGCCACCACAAACACGGCTACCTTCAACAAAATCTGGGTAGTGAACACGGTGCTATAACCCAGCTGATCAAACCACAGCCAGTCCGTGTACACCTGGGACGCACCCACAAAAGCAGCAATGAGCACCGCCACCACAGCAATCGTCACCCGCAAGGGGCTACGGCGCTTGGGCGTTGACTTCTTCGGCTTGGGATGCGCGGTGTTATTGGTCGACTCAGACACAATTCCTCGCTCATCATACGTTCAGAGAAAATAACTGCCTTTAAGTATCTCAGAGGTGACGCAGAAGGGCAGAACTTCGTAGAAGCTCGGGGCGAAATATGACCGGGTTGAGAGGTTTTGGGACGCGAAATGCTGAGGTGAGGGGCGCTGGCGAGGATTACGGAGGCGCAGACACAGACGAGGACAGAGAATAGGGTGCAGAACAGCCCCGGTACCGTAAAGTACCGGGGCTGACTTCTACGCTATACGGGCGAGAACCTTGCGGAGAGAAACGTTATGTTAGGAGCCGCAGCGGGGCAGGGAATCATCCGGGGTGCCGGACTTAATCGCCTCCACCGTCTTCACCGCCTCATCCAGGGTTGAAACAGGGACTACCACCATCGTGCCGCGCACCTGACCGGCGTGATAGTAATTGAACAGGTCGGGGTCCTGCGCCTGCATCTTCACAATCGAATCGCAGTTATCCTTAGGCGCCAAGAAGTAGCGCGCGCCGTAACGGCCCGTCGCAAGAATCTTGTACTTAATGCCGCCAATTGCGCCGACCTTACCGTTCGCGTCAATCGTGCCGGTACCCGAAATGTAGCTGCGGTACGGGTCGCCTCCGGCATCCTCATCGGCGAGCAGGGTACCCTCGCTGAGCTTATCGACCGTGCCCAGCGCCAGCATCAGACCGGCGCTCGGGCCGCCCACACCGTCCAGGTTGTACTGCACGTGCGCCGGCAGGTCATAGCTCTGCTTCAAACCCGCGCCCAGAATCCAGCGGCTATCGTCACTGGAACGAACCGGGGTCAGCTTAAACGTCTGCTGTTTGCCGCCACGTTCCACGGTCACATCAATCGGCGAACCGTTCGAGGCGTTCACCGCCTTCGGAACATCGGTGAGAGTCTCAATCTGCTTCTCCCCCACCTTCACGATGCGGTCATCAGCCTTCAGAGCGCTCGCCGCCGGGGAACCCTCCACCGTGGAAAGCACCTGAACCTTCTCTGTCACCGCCATCTTCAGCTGGCGCATCGCCGCGACCTTCGCCTGAGTCTGCGAATCAGCCATCTGCGCGCCGGTCGCCGCCGTCGCCTGCTCATGGCTCACATGCGGGTACAGGGCATCGGTCGGCACCACGAGGCTGCGGTTACCGTCAAACGCCAACCAGCCGTAGAACGCCTCCGCGCCGGACAGCTCCGTGTACGGGCCACCCGAAACCGACACCGTGGTCATGTTCATCTTGCCGAACGTCTTATAGCTGGGCGCGCCAGAAACCTCAATGACGTCCTTCTCCTGGTACGTTCCGAGCACATCAAAGAGCGGGCCGGGGCCCTCCTTCACATAGGAACTGGGCAGAACAAAAGCACCAGCCAGCAGGGCGCACGTCGCCACAGCGCTCACCGAACGCAGGTTCACGCGGCGCGGCGCAAAACGCGAACGGCGCTTAGCCGCCTTCTCATTACTCTTCACGCTCACGGAGGCGGCGTTCGACTGCTGCTCAGCATCAGGGGTGGACTTAGTCATGGTTTCTACAGTACCGGATAAACCTGCTTTTCAACACGCGGGCGGGCACCGTTACCCCGCTAAAAATAGAGCAATCAGGTGGCGTTTACGTTCCGACCCGCACCGCGCTTTGTCAGCACCGCACGGTGACAGCGGCACGAAAAAACTCCCAAACCCCGGCCCCAAAGACAAGCTTGTGAGCCCTTAGCTGATTAACCCGCTTCCACAGCAATGGCACGGGAAATTCTCAGCAAAAATCGGTAGGCTGGACAGCGAGCGGGCCAGCTACGCCCACCCCCGGATTACGAAAGGCTTCTACATGTCTGAGAACCCCACCGGCGGCGCCTCCAACGAGCGCGACCCCCTCGAAGAATTCATTAAGAAGATGCAGGAACAGGGCTTCGACCCCTCCGCAGGGGCAACCGGCCAGGGCGGCAAGGGCACCTCCTCCAACGCACAGAACCCCTTCGGCGCGCTCTTCGGCGAAGGCGGCCAGAACCCCTTCGGCATCAGCATCGACCCCGAAGACCTGAAGAACATGGGCATGAGCTTCGACCCCGCCATGATGCAGAGCATGTTCGCGCAGGTACAGGCAATGTTCTCCGGCGCGGGCGCATCCGACAGCCCCAGCGGCGTGAACTGGGATAGCGTGAAGAACCAGACCCGCCAGATGCTCGCCTCCATGGGCGAAGACCCCTCCGTACCCGAAAACCTCAAGCGCGCCGTAGAAGACGCGGCGAACCTCGCCGACCTCTGGCTGGACGCGGTGACTATCATTGAGCGCCACAACTACCCGGTGCAGGCGTGGTCCAAGGCGGAATGGGTGGAGCATTCCTTCGACTCCTGGCGCGAAATGGTCGAGCCGGTCGCAGCCGAAGTCACCCAGTCCATGATCATGCCCGGCGCTCCCGAAGACGTGCCCGAAGAGATCTCGCAGATTCTCAACAGCGGCTTCTTGAACAACATTGGTTCCGTGATTTTTGGTGCACAGATGGCGCAGGCGCTCGCACAGCTCGCCGGTGAGGTCTACTCCTCCACCGACGTGGGCTTCCCCCTCGCGCCCGGTTCCTCCGCGCTGCTGCCCAACGGCTACCAGCAGCTCGCCGACAGCATCGAGGTTCCCCCGCAGGAGGTTCTGCTCTACCTTGCCGTGCGTGAATCCGCGCTAATCCGCCTGCACAAGGCAAACCCCTGGCTGCGTGAAGACCTGGTCCAGCTCGTGGCGCGATACGCCCGCGGCATTCGTGTGGACATGAACCGCATGCAGGACGCCGCATCCCAGGTGGACATGAGCAACCCCGACGCCGTACAGGAAGCATTCGAAGGCGGCATGTTCAGTCCCCAGCGCACCGAAGACCAGGAACTGGCGGTACAGCGCCTGGAGGGTCTGCTCGCCCTCATCGAAGGCTGGGTATCCGTCGTAACCGAGGACGCGACCCGCAACCTACCCAAGGCACCGCAGCTGACCGAAATCATGGCGCGCCGCCGCATCGACGGTGGCCCCAGCGAGCAGGTCTTCGAGAACCTGGTCGGTCTGGAACTGCGCCCGCGCCTGGTGCGTGAGGCACAGCAGTTCTGGCGCTGGTACGAAAACGCCCACGGCATTGAGGCACGCGACGGCCTCTGGGACACCCCGGAGACCCTGCCCACCCCCGCCGAGCTGGAAGACTTCACCGCATACGATGCACGCATGAACGAAATCAGCCTGGACGACGTGGACTTCGACTCAGAGCTGCAGAAGCTGCTGGACGGCGGCTTCGGCGACGCACCCGAAGAAAAATAAAGCTGAGCAAAGTAACGCTGGGCGAAGTAAAGCTGAGCAGTGACAAAAGTAAATAGCTGACACCTCGAGCGGGGGTGGCTTGTGAATTCACAAGCCACCCCCGCTCAAGTGTTCGGTTGGTTTTTGCTTCTTTGATTTTCGGGAAGCGCTTTAGTCGGCTGGATTTTAGCTGGCGGGATTTTAGTCCGCACTGTTTTCGCCGTGCTCGCCCCGTTCACCTTCAGCACGCGAGCGCCCCAGCGCGTACCCCTCCAGGTAGGCTTGTGCCCGCAGCAGCTGCGGGTAACGCGCCTCCAGGGTACGGAACGCCGCCGAATGATTCGGCTGCAGCAGATGGCAGAGCTCGTGGTGAATCACCGAATCCAGCACGTATTCGGGTACGCCCTGCAGCTCTGAGGAGATGCGGATCTGCGTGTTCGCGTAGGTTGCCGAGCCCCAGCGCTGACGCTGATTGCTCACCCAGCGAATCGACAGCTTCTCGAGCCTGCCCGAGGCGACCAGCTCCGGCAGGTTCTTCTGCGCCAGGTGCAGGGCGCGGGAGCGCAGGTACTCGTCCGTGACCGTCAGCTGCGTGGCACGCTCACGGCGGGCGGCACGACGCTGAATGCGCGGCAACAGGCGGGCAATATGCTCGTCAATCTCTTCGCTCGTACTCGCGGCGGGAATGAGCAGGCGGTAGGCGGGGCTGCCGTGCTCGTCCACGCCGTCGCGCTGCATGCTGATGGTGCGGGTGCGGCGCGCCGAGCGGACCAGCTCAATCTGCGGGCGGTCCTCGGTGGCGGGCAGAATCTCACGCTTAAAACGCTGAGCCATAGTCTCCTCTTCCCTTCGACGAACGGCGGGGCTGTGTTGAGCGAGGCTGTGTTGAACGCTGGCTATACGACGAGCCAGCACTCTCAGCCCTGCGGCGGCGCTTCGCCGGATCAATATCGTCCAGGAAACGCGAACGCTTACGCTGCCCGCGACCACCCACGGTGCGGGTCATCGTCCAGGTCAGCCACAGGTACTTACGGGCGCGCGTAATACCCACGTACAGCAGGCGGCGCTCCTCATCCACCTCGTCCGGGGTAGTCGCAAAGGTGATCGGCATGAGGCCCTCGTTCAGGCCGCACAGGAACACGGCGTCCCACTCCAGACCCTTAGCCGCGTGCAGGGAGGCGAGGGTTACGCCGTTGACCTGCGGGGCGTCGTTGAATTCACTGCGGTGGTTCAGGGTCGCCACCACCTCGTGCATGGTCAAAGGTAGCGGCTCGGGCACGCCCGGGCGAGGGTTCGCGCGGTGCTCCTGAAGCTGCTCTTGGCGGTTTTGCGCCATCATGTCCACCATGTGCACCAGGGCGGCGAGGGACTCCCACTTCTGGCGGGTGGCGCCTCCCGAAAGGGGACCCTCCTCTTTGTACCCGAGCCCGCCGAGCACATCGCGGGTGTAGCGGGTGACATCCTCGGTACCGTCCGTGGACTTCGCCGAACCACGCAGGGCAAGCATCGCCTGCTTGACCTCGGGGCGCTCAAAGAAACGCTCCGCGCCACGCAGCTGGTACGGAATATGGGCGGCAGCCAGCGCAGATTCAATTGCCGCCGACTGCGCGTTCGTGCGGAACAGCACCGCAATCTCCGAAGGCGGCACTCCGTCCTTCTCAATCAGGTCGCGGATGTCCTCGGCAATACCGGCGGCCTCCTGCTCATCATCCGCGTAGCCGAACCACTCCACATCCACGCCGGGGCCGCGCTGAGACATCAGCTCCAGCGGCGGCGCCCACGAATGCGGGCTCGAATCCGGATGCGGACGACGCGCCGCCAACAGACGGTTCGCCAACTCCACCACCTGCGAATGGGAACGGTAGTCGCGGGTCAGCTTCACCGTGTGTGCGCCACGGTACCGGCGCGGAAAATCCAGCAGGTAACGGCTGGTCGCGCCGGTGAAAGAGTAAATCGTCTGGGAGGCGTCGCCCACCACGCAAATATCGTCGCGGCCGCCCAGCCACACATCCAGCAGACGCTGCTGTAGCGGGGACACGTCCTGGTACTCGTCCACCACAAAGTGGCGGTACTGGTTGCGGACGGTCGCGGCGAGCTTCTCGTCCTCCTCCAGCATGGCGATGGTCAGCAGCAGCACGTCCTCAAAGTCGATGAAGTTACGCTCATCCTTCAAATCCTCATACGCCTGGAAAATACGCTGCATGTTCTGCGGGGTAATCGCCGAGGGCAGCTGCTTCTCGCTCAGGCGCTGCATGATGGTGTCCGGGGTGAGCAGCTGAACCTTCGCCCACTCAATCAGCGACGCCAAATCACGCAGCAGGGAACGGTCCGTGCTGATGCGCAGGCGGTTCGCCGCCTCCGTAATGAGAGTCGCCTTATTCTGCACGATGGACGGGAACGTACCGCCCACCACCTGCGGCCAGAAATACGCCAGCTGACGTAGCGCCGCCGAGTGGAAGGTACGCGCCTGCACGCCGTGCGCACCCAGCTGGTGCAGGCGGGTACGCATCTCCTCCGCAGCACGCAAGGTAAAGGTCAGGGCGAGAACGCGCGGGCCCTGGTAGCGGCCAATCGCAATACCGTAGGCGATGCGGTGCGTAATCGCGCGAGTCTTACCGGTACCCGCACCCGCCAGCACGCGCATGGGACCGTCCAGTTCGGTGGCAACCGCACGCTGATCCGGGTCAAGCCCGGCAAGAATATCGTCTGCGGAGATCATATGCTGAGGCTGCTGAGGTGTTGCGGTCATAATGCTCCATCAGTAAGGCGGGCGGTACGGGCAGGCGGCAGGCGCTCGCGCGGGCACGTGAACATATGGACGTGCGGGCGCGCGGAGGCGGTGATAGCCGGTCTTCCATTGTATTCTCCCAGAGCCCACCGGGGCTTCTTAGCCGTCGCTTCTTTCATTCAGGGCGTGAGGCGCCGCCTATTTGGGCGCGTGCAGGTAGAAGCGTAGATAGAGGCGAGCGCAGAAGCGCAGGCGAGCACGTTTAGGCTTGTCCGCAAGTATCTTCACCACTTGGCATAAAGATCCCAAAAACTACTAAACGGCACACATTGGTTTGGTAACCTTAACCCGTGACTTTATCTCCCCTTCAGCTAGCAGCCATTGTCTCCGCCGGAGTGCCCGGGATTTACCCCGTTGGCGCCGAACCGGTCCGCGAAGACAGCGACGACTTCGACTCGGCAATCATCGCCGACTCTACCGGTCGCCGCTGGCGAGTGCGCGCCCCGCGCCGCCCCGACGCCAGTATGCGTCTGGAAGCTGAACACCTCATCCTGCAGTCGTTCAGCCCCGGCCTGCGCGCCCGACTGCCCTTCGCCGTGCCCACCGTCGCTGGCACCGTACCGTACGCGGGCGGCAACGTATTCGTGTACACGCACATCCCCGGCACCATCTACGACGTGGACCAGCTCGCCGAGCTGAGCCGCCGCGAAGTTGCGGCGAACCGCCCCTCCCTGGCGTCCATCATCGCCAAGGACATTGCGACCCTGCACGTGATGCCCGAAGACATTATTTACGAGGCTGACCTGCCCTCCTACTCTTCGGAGCAGATTCGCCTGCGCAAGAACGCCGAGCTCGAGCGTGCCGCCGCAACCGGCAAGGTGCCCGCCGACCTGCTCGCGCACTGGCGTACCGTGCTCTCCCCCGGACCCATGTGGCAGTTCCGCCCGCGTGTGGTCCACGGCGACATGCGCGCTGAAAACCTCGTGCTGCACGTGACTCCTACGGAGGCGCGCATCGTCGAGGTCACCGGCTGGTCCGAGGTGCACGTGGGCGACCCCGCGCAGGACTTCGCCTGGCTGTACTCTTGCCAGGACATTGACTTCACCGACGAGGCGATTGAGGTGTACCGCCAGCAGATGCCTCAGCTGCCCGACGCCTACCTGGCGCAACGCGCGAACTTCTACGCAGAGTTCGCGATTGCCCAGTGGCTCACCCACACCGTGGAGGTTGGTGACCGCGACGGCGCAACCCACGCCGTGTCCATGCTCCTGGACATTCAGGACGACCTACGTGCCTCCGGAGAACTACTCGGACAGGAGGAGGTCGGCCCGCTGGTCGGTCCCGCCGAGTAGATATTGGTCGGCCCCGCCGAGTAGCTCATAGGGTAAGTAGCCGCCAGAGTGTTGCCAGCCAGGGTGTCACCTGCCGCATAGGTTTTCGGTTCAGCTAGGTTTTCGGTTCAGCCCCGCAGTACTGCGCTGCGGGGCTGAACTGTATCTACTGGGCTGTATATCCGCTGGGTTGTATGTCCGCTGCCTCGCACCCGGTGAAACCAGCTCTCCTGACTGTCTGTCAAACCGACGGGATGATGCCTATAAGGGCTAGTGGAGGGGCCTTAGTGGGCTTTTTACCAAAATTTCTTTAAGTGTTTCCCCTCACCTTTTGAGCACCAGTTTTGCATTTTTGTGCATGAATGACTCAGATTAAGGCTGAGACTTGAAGGTGCGCTAAAGGTGCCATTCACAATATTTCCCGGGCACAAATACGCCACAAACCCACATGAACCAACTTTTGACCTCGGGAGTCCACAGAGTCTCAACTTCACCTTGAACTATGCTCAAAATAGTGCATTTTAGGGTAAAAACTTACCCTGTAGATTTTTTCAAAAACTCCTGGAATACTTTTGCTGTGCCGCGAGAATACCAGCGGACACACTCCCCATAGCGCACTGACCAGCGCTGATATCGTGGCAGCGATAAATTGGGGAGACAGATTGGACGGGACCCTGACCGGTCATGTCAGACCCGAGCCGGATTCATGCACCGCGCAACCAATCACCGATGGCAGAAATCTATAGAGTTACTTTCGAGGTTGTGTTTGAGAGTAAAGACGCACGCAAACCCCACGGGGCGCCGGCGGCGCGAGTGAGGCCGCGAGAGCGGCAGTCGTTCGGCGCGATTCTTTCCCGGAGCGTGCGAGGGCACGAAGTACCTCTATAGTTCTTCAGCGGCTGAGGACGCCTCATCACCCTAATGCAGTGGGGTGAAGAGGCGTCCTCTGCCATTAACCGTAAAAGTCCGCGCAGAAAAGCAGCTCACGAGGCGCAATGCCTACGTGAGCTGCTTTTCTCTATTCGGTGACAGTAAGCGCTAGCACGCGAGCGCCGCCCGCCCGGCGCTGGGAGATTCGCTGTTGAGATCCGCTACCTAGCCCTTGCGCGCCTCACGGATCACCTTCGCCAGCTGCGCCTCCGTGGGCAGGCCGCCGCGGATCTGGTGATCCCACACCTCCGCAACGCCCTTGCCGCCCAGGTACACGAACACGGTGCTGATACGCTCCGGGTCCACGCCCATAATGCGGGAGAACGCGATACGGTACAGGCCCAGCTGGAAGCGTCGAGACTGCATGGTCGCCATCTTCGGGCGGGAACCACTCTTCCAATCCACCAGCACCCAGCGTTCGCCGTCCTCGTCCTCGGTGCGGAACACCGCGTCGATACGGCCGCGCAGGCTTACGCCCTCGATGTGGGTTTCGACCGGGTATTCGACCGCCCAGATGCGGTCCTTCCACTCGTCGCTACCCCACTCGCTGGTGGCGAAGCGCTCCCAGAGGCGCTGAACGGAGGCATCCAGTTCGCTCTCGGACTCCTCGTAGGCGTCCTCGAAGGTGAACTCGTCCTGTTCCTGCAGGTCAGCCGGGCTTGCAGAATCAGAGGGGTCTGCGGGCGCGGTGGAGGTGGCTGAGGCGGCAGTGGAACCCGGCAGATCAACGCCCACCGTATCCTCCGCGTCGGGTGCCTCCAGCGGGTCGGCACTCGGTGCGACGCCGAAGTGCTCCTCAATCAGCGCGTGCACCGCCGTACCAATTGTTGCCGCACGCGAGGGACGCTGAGGCACCGGGCGCATCAGCTGATGCATCGTGCCCTGCGGGTCCTTGCTCAGGCGGATGAACGTGGATGCGGACAGATGCCCCGGCAGCTGGTTGCTGGGCACCGGGTCGGTCTGCCCCATCATGAGCAGTAGCAGGTCGGCTTCGCGTTCCCAGTCCACCGCCTGCTGGCGCAGGGAATCGGGAATGGCGGACTCACCCTGTGCCGCGGCTGCGGCAGATGCGGCGGGTGCAGGGTGGCTTGCGCTCTCCCCCGCGACATCCCCGCTCTGGTGCAGGTCATCGTCACCCGCGCCGACGGCGAGCTCCACCGCCAGGGCGGCACGCTCCACCGCCTCGCGACGGCTCGAGGAGTTTATCGCAATCTCACGTTCCAGGTGCTCATGCTGGCCGCGGCGAAGCATCTCCTTCGTACCCTGCGTGAGAGCGTCATCAGAAGCCCAACGCCAAATTACGGGGCGCTCCAGCGGATCAAAAGGCCACATGGCGGTCAGCACCGCACCCAGGTTCGGGTTCCTGTCCTCGTAGTTCTTCTGAGCGAATTGGCCGCGCACCTCAATCGGCAGCGCCGCCGCCACCGTGGGCGAGAAACCGGGCTGAGGCGGTTGCGTCTCACGCCATTTCTCCCGCTCGGTGGCTTCGATGATCCATTCGGGCACCGGCAGGTTCAGGCGGGTACAGTTCTCCGCCACCGTGCGTGCTCGTACGGAAGGAGCCGCCAGCTGCCAATCCTGCGCGAGGGCGGGAGCCATAGCCTCAACCAGCGCCCAAGCGTAGCGTTGCACCTGCTCGGCGTATTTTGCCCGAGCGTTCGCGCGCGCCTCCGCCTGTACGGGGATTAGCTCGTCGGCGTCTACGGGGTAGAGTTCCAGCTCTTCCAGCAGTGCCGCCTCATCTGGGGCGGGCGGCAGGTTCGAGGGGTCCACGACCGTACCGTGCACCAGGGTCACCGGCTCCGCCAGGCGGTACTTCGATTCAGCCAGCTGCTCAGCCCAGCGGCGCACATGGTTCAGGTGCACCTTCTTGCGCTTATCGGCGGGATTCGGCATCGTGTACGACAGGCCCATGCCCACCAGCTGCGGCGCCGCCCAGGGGGTATCCATCGTCTCTTCGAAGCGCACAGAGGGCGCGTCTACCGTGGGGGTGCCCATGTCAAAGAGCGACTTGAAAAGCATCTCCATCAGCTCCTCCCAGAAGGGCTGCACCGGCAGGGGGAGCATAGCGGCGCTCTTCCAGCGGTAGGCGCTCAACGCCAGCAGGTTACGGGCACGGGTCATCGCCACGTACATGAGGCGGCGGTCCTCCATGCCGGCATGCTCGGCGGCATCATCCTTGTGCTCGGCCAGGTAGTCTTCCAGGTCCTTCGCCTTCTCGAAGGCGGTAATCTCCTCCGGGGTCTCAAGGATCGAGGGAAGGTACTCGCGGTCGCCACGCAGCGGCCAGGGCAGCGCCGTATTAGCCGACATCTGCCACAGGTTCGGGGTCTGCCCGCCGGTGGCGCTACCGCACAGGCCCGGCAGAAGCACGTGATCCCACTCCAGGCCCTTCGCGGCGTGCATGGTCATCAGCTGCACCGCGTTCGGGTCAGGTTCCACAGTGCCCAGCGCCAGGCCTTTCTCCTCGTCATCGGCACGTTCAAGCCACGCGAGGAAGCCCATCACGTAGCTCACGCCGCCCGAAGACAGCAGGAAGCGGCGCGCACCCGGGTCGCCTTCCTCCGCGCTCACGCCGTCAGAGCCGGCGTAAATCATCGCGTTAATACGCGGCGCCGACATGCCGTAGGCGGCGGCCACCTCGTGGAAAGCGTCCAGGTTCGCGCGTGAACCCAGCGGGTCGGTACCCGGGCGGACCGCCAGCTCAATATCCAGCAGCATGGTCCGCTCAATCTCGTACAGCAGCGTGCCCAAGTCCTCGCTCAAACCGGCACGCAGCACGCGCATCTGCTCGGCAAAAGCACGCAGACGCTCCAGCGCCGCCGGGGAGAAACGGCGGCCGCGGTACTGCTCACCGTAGAGAGGTTCGCCGTCCGCGCCGTCCTGCGGTAGGTTCTCCACCGCCTCAATCAGGGAGGCGTAGCCGGAGGAATCCTCCACCGCGCCCTTGAGGGTTTCGTCCAGGCGTTCCTGGGCAGCACGCAGGTGCTCCGCCTGCAGGTTGATAGCAGCAGCGTCGTCGGCGTCGTCGGCGTCTTCAGCCTCCGCGAGCATACGCAACGCCATCTGCTCACGCAGGGCACGCTCACGCTCACGCACCAGCGACTGCGCCCAATCACCCAGCGCCAGCATATCTGCCGCGCCCAGGCGCCAACGCGCACCCGTCAGCAGGCGCGCCAGCGCATCCGAACGGTTCGGATCAGCCAGCACACGTAGCGCCGACACCAAATCCACAACCTCCGGCTGGGAGAGCAAACCGCCCAAACCCACCTGCTGCACCGGAATACCCAGACGCTCACACTCCACACGAATCGGGTCCAGCTGACCGTGCACACGCGCCAACACCGCAATCTCGGGCATCTTCAGGCGCGGACGCACCGAACCATCGCCGGAACGATGCGCCGCGTAGGCGCGCTCATACTCGCGCACCGCCTGCGTGCGCATCGCCGCAATACGCTCGGCGATAGCCACAGCCTCCTCGCGGTCAGAGTCGTGGTACGTCAAATCGACGCGCCCCACCATGCCCGCGGCAGCCTGCTCAAAAGCGGGCGAGCCAGGCTCCCCCACCAGGGCGCAGCGCGGGCGCAGGTCAGGAACCTGAGCGGCGGTAATATCGCCGTCGGCGGCACGCACCCACTCGGGAACTTCCTTCAGCTTTTCCGCCACGTGGTTCGCCGCGTTCAGCACCGAAATGTCGTTACGCCACGCAATGGACAGGAACAGCGGCTGCACATGCTTAGTCGGGAAATGACGGTAGAAGCTGAACATCTGGCCGTCCGAAGCACCACGGAAACCGTAAATCGACTGCTTCGGGTCACCCACAGCCATCACCGGATGCGCCGGAATACCCGCCGCCTCATCGGCACCGTAAATCGAGGAGAACAAGCTCATCTGCGCGTGCGAAGTGTCCTGGAACTCGTCCAGCAGAACCACCTTGAAGCGGGCACGCTCACCCTCGCGGATCGCCGGGTCAGCCTCCGCAATGCGGGCGGCAAAGCGCATCAGGTCACCAAAATCCAGCACCTGCATGCGCGCCTTCACGCGGGCGTAGCTCATCGCCATGCGCGCGTACACCCGGCGGTTACGCAGCAGACGCTGAACCTTCTGAATATCCCTCTCGGTCTTCGTCGCACGGCGCGGATCGGGCACCGCCGCGTACGCCGCCAGCTGCTCGGTGCAGAAGTCAATAACGTCCTGCGGGTCAACCAGGTGCTCCGCACACTCATCAGAGAGCTGCAGCAGCTGGTTAATCATGGTCGCCGCAGACACCGGCACGTCGTCCTTGTCGAGGGGCAGCTCCCCCTCCCAGTACTGCACAATCTGCGCGGCAAGCTGCCACTTCTGCGCGTCGCCAAGCATCTGCGCGTCCTGCTCCACGCCCAGGCGCAGACCGTACTCTTTGACCAGGTTGTTCGCGTAGGAGTGGTAGGTGAGCACGGTCGGGTCAGCGATGCCCTCGCGCAGCTCCTCATCGGTCGGGGCGACGCGGCGGCTACGGCGCAGAGTGTTCAGACCGGCACGCATACGGCTGCGCAACTCGGTTGCCGCCTTGCGGGTGAAGGTCACACCCAGCACCTCTTCAGGGCGCACAAAACCGTTGTCGACCAGCCAAATCACGCGGTCAACCATGGTCGCGGTCTTACCCGAACCCGCACCGGCAATGACGAGGGTCGGGGCGGGGCCCGCCTCAATCATGCGGATCTGCTCGGGGGTCGGCTTCTTACCGTCAACGCCGTTGAGCATCTCGGCAATATCAAGGGCGCTGCGGTAGTCGGCAGGCTTCAGCGCGGGGTCGTTCGAGGCGGCTTCTGCCGAGAAGAGCACGCCGTTGGGTAGCTGCCAGCTATTGTGCTCGCACCACTGGGCGGGGGTGAGCATGCCGGCGCCAGAACCGGGGTGAGTACCGGGGCGAGCGCCCGGGTGAGTAGCGCCGTATGCGCCAGAGTCAGTCATGATTCCTCTTCCTCATGGATCATTCTCATGGGAGGTTCGGGGTGAGTGATATCGAAAGTAAACGGGGGTGCGCGGCTACTAGGGTACGCGACTACTAGGGCTGCGTCACCTGACGGCCGCGCGTACAAATCGGGCAGATCTCCGGCAGACGGCACCCATAGCCGCCCTCACGGTGACGAGCCTGCACCTGCGAGCCAGCAATCAGCTCCGCGGCGTGCTGCACCAGCTCAGCCGCCCACGAATCGTGCTCCGTCAGGGCGGGCTGAACCTGCAGGCGAGTCTTGCTCTCATCGTTCACGCCCGAGGCGCCCAGCTGCACGAGCGCCGCGCCTCCGGAACGACCCGTATAGCCGGTGTACTCCAGCTCCCGAGGGCGGGCATCCGGTAGCGGTTCACCCGCCTCCAGGGCGGCGGCTTCGGCGCGGTAACGATCCTCCAGCTGCTCGCCCGCGCCAGCCTCCACCGCAATCTGGTAGGCGGCAAGCTGCGGATGCGTCTCCATCTCCGCACCGGTCGGCTTAGACTTGCCGGTTTTTAGGTCAACAATGGCGTAGCGGCGGGTGCCGTCCTCCGCCGGGGCGGTACCCTCGAGGCGGTCCACACGACCGGTGAGCAGCGCATCCAGCTCGCCGACTTCACCGGCGGGGTCGAAGGGCACGGGCACACGCACCGAGAAGGAGCCTTCAACACCGAGGTTCTGCCAGCCGGCGTCGCCCATGTGCTGACGGTAGTAGTAGCTCAGGCGCAGAATCATGCGCTTGGCGCGCTCGTAGAGGGCGTAGGATTCCCAGGGCACGCGCTCGCGGTACTCTTCGTCGGTTTCGTCCTCCTTGCGGGCGGGCACGCCGAGGGAGCTAATGCGCTCGTCGAGGGCGGTTTGGAGCTCTTCGAGGGTGCCGGTCGGGTATTCCTCGGCGATGGCGTGAACGAGCGTTCCGAGGGAGCGGGACAGGTCGGTCTGGGCCTCGGCGCGGGCGGCGGAAACCAGCCAGTCCAGCGGGGAGCTGTGAATGGTTTCCAAGCGTGAGGGCGAGAGCGCAATGGTGCGGCGACCGGGGTTTTCGGCAGGCTCTTCACCGTGGCTTTCGCCGTCTTCACCGTGGTTTTCGTCCAGTTCAGCGTGGTCTGCCGGGCTGTGCGCAAAGAGCAACTCCGTGCTAGAAAGCGGCAGCAAACCCCACCACTCGTCGGGTGCGGCGCCGGGTGCCTGCGCATTCGCCAGGCGCGCCAGAGTGCGGGAGGCGGCATCGAGTCGGTACGCGGAAGCCTCTGGGGTGAGCGCTTCCTCCTCCGGTGCGTTGTGCACCTGTGCGCCGTGCTGAGCGTCTTCGGCACGCATCGCGTTCATCGATTCCTCAACGAGGGTGCGGCGAAGCTCCGCCACCAGGGAACGCAGGGTGGCGGGGCGGCGCACGCGGGTGATGGGCACGTCCGTGGAGTCGCCGACCGCGTCGGTGGGTAGCACGAAGTCGAAGAACTCGCCGGGTGCCTGATCGTCGTTGCGTACGGCGGTGAGCACGAGGCGGGTGCTGGCTCGGGTGGCGGCAACGGCGAACATGCGCAGCTCGTCGTGGCGGGTGTCGCGCACGCGTTCGGGGTAGCTACGGATGCGGGCGGGCGGCACCGGCTGCTCACTCTCCCCCGTCTGTTGTTCTGCCTGCTGGGCACGCTGGCGGAGGCGCGCATCGCACAGATCCACGAGGTCACCGGTACTCAGCAGGGAGCCGCGCACGGTGGTGTTGGGCCAGGTACCTTCCTGCAGACCGCATACATATACGGTGCGCCAGGACTGACCGGCGGCGAGTGCGGGGGTGAGAATCTCGACCGCGTCTTGGCGTACGCCGCGGGCGGCGAGGGTGTCCATGGGCAGGTCCTGCGCGTCGATGAAGTCGAGGAACTGCTCGGCACCGGCGCCGCGCATCTGCTCGTCGAAGCGGTCGGCAGCTTCGAAGAGACCAATCATGGCGTCGAGGTTGCGGTGGGCGGCATCGGCGTCGGGGCCTGCGCCGCGCGACTGGGCGACCCAGACCTTTTCGAGGCCGCTGGCTTCCCAGAGTGCCCAGAGCACTTCGGTGCTGGTGGATTCGGGGCGGGCGAGTGCTTTACGTCCGGCGGAGAGCACGGCTGCGATGCGGTGCACGGCGCGTCCTACGCCCTCTTCGGGGAGGGTTTCGGGGTGTAGCAGGGCACCGAGGAGCAGGTCGTCACTGGGTCGGTGGCCACCGCTTTGCAGTTCGATGGATCGCAGCTGCTGGCGGAGTCGTCGCACGTCCATACTGGATGCGCCACCGAGTCGGGATGTGAGCAGGGTGATGGCGCTCTGCGCGCCACCGAGGGGGTTGGCGCGGCTTTCTTCGGCGATGACGTCGTCGAGGCTTCGGCGCATGAGCTCTTCAGCTTCGGTGGCGCTGAGGGTTTCGTAGCCGCCACGCTCCGCCGCCTCCGCACCTTCTGCACCTTCTGCGGCGGGCATGTGCACGGCGGGGTTGAGCGCCTTCTCGCCGCGCTTACGGGCATAGACGAGCAGACTGAGCGCGTCGAGGAAGGGGCGTACGGCGGGCTCGTCGCGCACCGGCACGAGCGCCGCGGAGGTACGCGAGGGAATACCGTTCGAGGAGAGCACGCGGCGAATGCGCGCCACGTCCGCACTGCTACGCACGATGATGGCGGACTCGCGGTAGGGGTGGTTGCCGTAGATGCGTTCTTCGAGCAGCATTTGGGCGATGAGGTTCGCCTCGTCCTGAGAACTGGAGAGCGCATACTTATACACACCGGCGGGTGCGGTGCGGTAGTGCGCGGGGTCGAGGATTTTGCCGTCGGCACCCAGGTGCAGCAGCGGTTCGTCGGCGGCACCCCAGGTGAGGGCTTCGTCGGCGGGGGTGGTGTTGATGCGTCCGAAGGTTGCGGGCGCACCGTTCTTTACCCCCTCCTGCACACCATTCTTCGCCCCACCCTGCTCGGCGGTGAGCGGCACGAACCGGGTGTAGCGCGGCAGGCGGCGGCGAATGTCTGCCACGAGCGGCATCATGAGTGCGGGCAGGCGGTACGAGGTGGTGAGCGTGCGGGTGCGCATGCTCGGGAAGCTTGCATGCAGGGTGGTGACGAGGTCGGGGCGGGCGCCTCGGAAGCCCTGGACGACGGCTTCATCGCTGTAGGTCATGACAACCTGGGGGCCTTCAGCGAAGAGGTCGGGGTGGGTTTCGGTCAGGTGCGCGGCGTCTGCGGGGGCAACTTCTGCGGCGATGAGGCGCAGCAGTCGGTAGATGGAGGGGCTGAGTTCCTGCACGTCGTCGATGAGGATCAGGTCGTAGCGGCGGCGTTCTTCGGCGAGGAATTCGGGGGCGCGCAGTAGCAGCCGGCAGGCGTCGTTGATGAGTACTGCCGGATCGTAGGCGTTTTTGGCGCGGAGGGCTCGCACGGCACGGTATTCGGTGTGCAGCTGGGCGAGGGCGTGCCAGGCGGGCTGGTTGTGTTCGGTGGCGAGGCGGTGTACGTCGTCGGCGGTGAGGTCGTATTCTGCCATGCGGTCGAAGAAGTCGCGGATTTCGTGGCGGAAGCCGCGGGTGGGTAGGGCGTCGCGGAGCACGTCGGGCCAGGTGGGGCCGGGTGCGATGCCTTGGGCGTGGTTGGCGAGTAGTTCGCCGATGATGACGTCTTGCTCGGGGCCGGAGAGGAGTTTGAGGTTGCCTTCTACGCCGCTGAGGAGCCCGCGGGTTTGGGCTCGTTTGAGCAGGTCGAAGGCGTATGCGGCCCAGGCGCGGGTGGGTGCTACGGAGAGGCTTCGGTCGCTGGATGCGGCGATGGTGTCTCGCATGCGGGTTGCGGCGGTGCGGGTGGGTGCGAGGATGAGTAGCCGGGCGGGGTCGTTCCCGTCGGCGAGGTAGCGCAGGGCGCGGTCGGTGAGGTGGTGGGTTTTACCGGTTCCGGGGATGCCGGTGAGAAGTTGGGTTGTCATGGTTTCAGTCTATCGGCTGTAGCGCGGTTGTACCTTGTCGGTTGTCATTCGGGCTCGTCGGTGGCTTATGCGCCGCCCCGGTGACTTATATATGTCGCCCTACCAGGGGGCTTATCCACAGCCGCGTGACGACCGGGCGCGCGCCTGCACCGCCGCTGGGTTAGTCTTATAGCATGACCTGGATGAACGGCCTGCGCGCCACTTTTGACCTTGAAACCACCGGTGTGGACGTCACCACCGCCCGCATCGTGACTGCTTCCCTGATTCTGCTGGATCCTCAGGGTAATGTGGTGCGCCGTGGCGAGTGGCTGGCTGACCCCGGTGTTGAGATCCCTGCCGGTGCCGCCGCCGTGCACGGTATTACGACCGAGTACGCGCGTAAGCACGGTCGTCCCGCCCGCGAGGTCGTGTGGGAGCTTGCCGGCGCGATTGGTGCGCTGAACCTTGACGGCGTGCCGATTATTGCGTTCAATGCCGCCTACGATTTTTCGGTGCTGCACCACGAGATGCTGCGCCACAATATTGCTAACGGTGAGCTACCGCCCGGTGTGGTGCTCGACCCGTACGTTCTGCATAAGCACGTGATTCCGCGTAAGCGCGGCAAGCGCACCCTGGAGGTTCTTGCCGCCGAGTACGGTGTCTCCCTGGAGAATGCGCACACCTCCGCTGATGATGCCCTGGCGGCGGAGCGTCTGCTCGTAAAGCTGACCGAGCAGTTCCCCGAGGTCCTCAACGTGGATGCGCGCCAGCTACACGAGCAGCAAATTCAGTGGGCGGTGGAGCAGGCGGCGAGCTTCCAGGCGTGGTTGCGTACGCAACCGGGTAAGGAATCTGAGGTCATTGACGGCCGCTGGCCGGTGCGCCGATAAAACTGCGCCGCTAAAAACCTAGGCAACATCCTCAAACACCTCTCCTTTACTGACGGGCTGACACTATCCCCGTTTGGGCTTCTCCCCTATGCTAGATAAGGAACCACACCTACACGAATAGCACGTGAATAGCACGACCCGGAAGGCCTCTCATGGATGATCAGCCCCGCACTACCGAGCCGTACCCTGACACTAATACGCGCAGTATTTATCTGGGGTCTACCCGTCTGGCTCATGAGCACCTGGTGGCGCAGTCGCAGGTGGTGCTCCGCCTGGGCCGCATCCTGATGAAGTCGGGTGCGAGCGCCTACCGTATTAAGGCGTCGATGGCGCGTTTGGCGAAGGCTGTGGGGTTGAAGGAGCATCACGCGCAGGTGACCTTCACCGAAATTTCGACTTCTTCGTACACTGACGGTAATTTCCGTACCGAGGTCGCTGAGCAGCGCACGATGGGCATTAACGCCCATAAGCTGGATCAGTTGGGTAAGTTCATTTCTGAGCTTCCTGAAAAGATTACTCCGGCGGAGGCGAATGCTGAGCTTGACCTTATTGATTCGGCGAAGCCTCTGTACACCCGCTGGATGTTGGCGCTGGCGTCGGCGGTGGCGTGTGCCGGGTTCGCGTTCTTGAACCGTGGCGGTCTGGTGGAGTGCACGGTGGTGTTCTTCGCGGCGGGTGCCGGCCAGTTTTTGCGTTCGACCCTGCTCAAGCGCGGGGTGAGCCATTTGGCAACGTGGATGGCGTGTGGCTTCCTGGCGGCGGGCCTGTACATTGCGATTGTTAATGTGCTGGTTGCGGCGGGTTTGATTAGTCACAATCATATGATTGGTTTTATTTCGTCGGTGCTGTTCTTGGTGCCGGGTTTCCCCATGGTGACGGGCATGCTCGATATTTCCCGCATGGACTTTTTGGCGGGTATTTCGCGTCTAACCTATGTGGGTTTGTTGTTGCTGAGTGCGTCATTTGCGGTGTGGGTTTTGGGTTCACTCTTCCACCTGCCGTTGGCGGCTCCTGCGCCTCTTAACCTTGACCCGACCCTGTATTTGGTGTTGCAGGTGCTTTCCTCGGGTGTTGCGGCGGCTGGCTTCGCGATGCTTTTTGCCGCTTCCCCGGTGGCGTGTGTGTGGGGCGGCGTGATTGCGGCGGTGGCGAACCCCATCCGTATTCATATGGTGGAGGCGGGTATGCCCGCGCATATGGCAGCGACGATTGCCGTGTTTGGTGTGGGTATTTTGGCTGAGATTGTGGCGCCGCTGCATCAGCGCAAGTACACGCGTATTTCCCTGTCGGTTCCGGCGGTGGTGACGATGGTTCCGGGTGTTCCGTTCTACCGTTCGATGTCGCATTTTGCTAGCGGTGACATGTACTCGGCGGCGAGCGGTTTCGTGCAGTCCCTGCTGATTTTCATGGCGTTGGGTATGGGCCTGGCGTTTGTGCGTCTGCTCTTTGATAAGAACTGGCTGTTCGATCAGGACACTCAGGTGCTCAACCGTCTGGACACTGACCGGCACCTGCGTTAGCGCGTTGCGCATCCTCTCTGTTCCCTAACTTGTCTGTTGTGTTTTATCGTCACCTTTCGGTACGTTCAGGTGCTTGTCACCTGCGGTTCATCTGTAGCGCCTATGATGGTTAGGGTACGGGACGTTAGTAGCGTGCGGGCTCCGTTGCCCGTTGCACGTCGTCCCTTGTAATTCTTTAGTTCGCCGTCTCGTTTGAAAGGCACCGATACGATGACTTCCTCTTCTACTCACCCGCTGCATCATGAAACCAGTGAGAAGCTTTTTGAGCGTTCTCGCGCGGTGATTCCCGGCGGCGTGAATTCCCCGGTGCGCGCTTTCAATTCTGTGGGCGGCACCCCCGCGTTTGCCGCGAAGGCTAAGGGCGCGTACCTGTACGATGCGGACGGCAACGAGTACGTTGACCTGGTCTGCTCGTGGGGTCCGTCGATTCTGGGTCACGCGCATCCGCAGGTGGTTGAGGCTGTTCAGCAGGCGGCTGAGCGCGGCCTGTCTTTTGGTGCGGCGAGCGCGCCGGAGGCTGAGCTGGCTGAGCTGGTGGTCAACCGTATTAACGCGGCGATTCCCGGCGCGATTGATCAGGTGCGTATGGTGTCTACCGGTACTGAGGCGACGATGACTGCGATTCGTCTGGCGCGCGGTGTGACCGGTCGTGACAAGATTATTAAGTTCGCAGGCTGCTACCACGGTCACGTGGATGCGCTGCTTTCCGAGGCTGGTTCGGGTGTGGCTACCCTGGCGCTGCCGGGTTCTGCTGGCGTGACTGCCGCAACCGCCGCGGAGACCATCGTTCTGCCCTATAACGACCTGGACGCTGTGCGTGAGGCGTTCGCGAACCATGAGGGTCAGATTGCCGCAATTATTACTGAGGCGGCGCCCTGCAACATGGGCGTGGTGACCCCCGAGCCCGGTTTCAACCGTGGCCTGCACGAGATTGCGCACGCGAACGGTGCGCTCGTCATTTTTGATGAGGTGCTGACCGGTTTCCGTGTGTCTTCGGCTGGTTACTGGGGTTACGCTGCTCCCGAGGACGGCGGCTGGGTTCCCGATATTTTCACGTTCGGCAAGGTTATTGGTGGCGGTATGCCCATCGCGGCGCTGGCCGGTAAGCGTGAGGTCATGGAATACCTGGCGCCGGTCGGCCCCGTCTACCAGGCTGGTACTCTCTCCGGTAACCCGCTGTCCGTCGCGGCGGGTATTACGACCCTGACCCTGGCTGATGCCGCCGTCTACGCGCACCTGGATTCGCGTAGCGCCCAGCTGCAGCAAGCTCTGACCGAGGCGTTCAACGCCGCCGGTGTGGACCACTCCATCCAGAGCGCCGGTAACCTCTTCTCGGTGGCGTTTGGCACCTCCGAGGCGGGCGTGCACAACTACGCCGACATCAAGGCGTCGGCAACCAGCCGCTACAACGCGTTCTTCCACTCCATGCTCGAATCCGGCGTGTACCTGCCGCCGAGCGCATTCGAGGCATGGTTCGTTTCTGCCGCCCACGACGATGAGGCGATGGAACGTATCATCTCGGCTCTTCCGGCTGCCGCCGCTGCGGCTGCCTCCGCGTAAGGGTTTGAGAGACGTAAGGAGGTGAGCGGCTCATGGATTTGAGCGCTCTGAGCCTGCCCATGGAGCAGCTACGCGACGTGTGGCTGGTCGCCTTCATGGTGTACGTGGGCTTGTGCCTGCTGGTGGATATCGCCTACCCGGTGCCCATCAAGAAGGAGAAGGCAGCCGACCTGTACCTTGAGGTGTCCGGTTCGCCCGTTGATGAGGCGCGCCGCGCCACCGCGGAACGTACCGCGATGGGTGCGCCGCTGAGCTCGTCCCGCAAGGGTAGCGCCACGAAGAAGGCGAAGAAGAAGCTGGATTCTATTGAGGGTGCCGGCGTGTTTAGCGGCTGGTTCCACACGGTCATGTACCTGTGGGCCTGGATTGTGGCGGTCTCTATCTTCACCCTGTACTGGGATATCGTGTATGACGGTGTTGTACTGCCGGCGTTGCTTCTGCCGTTCCTCATGGTGTACCTGGGTGCGCGTATTGGCCGCCGTCAGTGGCGTGCAGTTCGCGGATACAGCAAGGACAACCGTGTGCTGGGTATGCCGCGCATCTACTCGGCGACGCTGGGTAAGCTGAGCGCACCGTTCCGTGTGCGCGGCACCGTTCCGGGTGTGGAGCCGATTCGTGAGGACCGCACCGTCTACTGGGGGCTCAACGGTATTGCGTTCCTGCTCGCCTCGGTCTTCTTGATTTCGTTGGCAGGTATGAGCGACGAGGATTGGGGATCAATCTATATCGGTCACGCTTCTTGGTTCTTGGCGGCGGCGTACATTCCGCTGATCATCATGCTGCTGATGTACAACCGCGATTACGTGGTGTACAACCCGGATTCGTTCCAGGCTGGGCGTCTGCTCCTTCCGGCGAAGTCCCGCCCCTACTCTGAGGTTCGCGCGTTCCGTGTGTACCCGAAGAACCCGGACGCTATTAAGCTGAACCCGAAGGACGCGAGCCAGTGGCGGCTGGAGATTCTGCTTCCCAGCGGCCGCAAGCACGACTATGCGCTCAATGATCACCAGATTGATTGTTTGGTGGCGCAGATTGCGTTCAAGATTGAGCAGGAACGCTGGGCGCAGCTGGATTCGCCGGCGGACCGTGAATTGTTGGCGAAGTACTTCGTGGACGGCCGCGTGATCTGCACGACCATGGGTTACAAGCCTGCCGGTAAGCATGCGGAGGAGGCGGCACGCCGCGCGTCCTTCCAGAAGGCGCAGTACAAGTAGGCGGGTTGCTCCTAACCGCTCTTATACCGCGAGAAGCCACATGTGTTTCGAGAAGCCACATAAGACGTGGCTTTTCGAAACACATGTGGCTTCTGAGCACCATAGACACACCATCACCGATACCCCGTGGAGAGACACCGTAGAGAGGACAATCATGGACCTTGCCGCCCTCGGCCTGCCCCTAGAGCAGGTGCGCAACGTGTGGCTGGTGGCCTTCTTCATCTACCTGGCGTGCTGCCTGCTGGTGGAGGTCGCCTACCCGACGCTCATTGGTGCCTCGCGAGCGCGTGAAGTCTACGCGTCGGTGATGGGCTCCCCCGTCGAGGATACGAAAAAGGCAATCGCAGAGCTCGCTCAGGATGGCAATCCCCTCACTCCCGAGCAGGAAGAATCAGCAATCCGCAGGGCTGAGGCTCAGCTGGAAAGCATCAAGGGTTCGAACGTCCTTATGGATTTTGGGCATATCCTCGTGTACGGCTGGGCGTGTGTCATCGTCTATTCGACGTTCGCCCTGTACTGGGATATGGCGTATGACGGGATCCTGATTCCTGGGCTGATTCTGCCGTTCCTCATGGCGTATTGGGCGGCGCGCTGGGGCCGCCGAAGCTGGCGTACCGCACGCGGTTTCAGTCCGAACGAACGTCACCTGGGCATGCCCGCTATCTATACGAGGACGCTGGGGCGGCTCAGCGCCCCGTTCCGCGGCACGGTCGCGATGCCCAGTAGTGAGCCCATTCAGGTTGATTGGAAGGGGCAGGGAATCTTCCTCTTTGTGGCTCTTCCCGTCGGTGGTTTCTTCTTGCTCTGCTACCTTCATTCGCTCGCGAACACTGAGCTACTCGAGTATGTGCCCACCTATATCGGTAAGACGTCAATAGCGTTTCTTGTTGTCTACGCGTTGGCTATTCCGTACCTGTGGTGTACGGTGCGTTCGTACTACCAGTTCACGCCAACCGTGGTGAAGCGCGGGCGGTTTTTCCGTTCGCCTAAGGTCTACCAGTACTCCGATATTGAGCGGTTCAAGGTTTACCCCTGGTACACGGGCGATCCCGAGGATATTGACCCTGATGAGCAGATGCCCAGTGATTGGCGTCTTGCCGTCACCTTCTCCAACGGTGCCCAGCAGATTTTTGGTTTGGGGGATTACCGCATTGATTGTTTGGTGGCGCATATTGCGTTCAAGCTGGAGCAGGAACGCTGGGCGGATGTGGATTCCCCGGCGGACCGCGAGAAGCTGCCCCTGTATTTTGTGGAGGGGCGCGCCATCTGCCTGACGCTGGGGTACAAGCCGACGAACGAGCTGACAGAAAAGGCAGTGGCGCGCATCGTAGCGTCCTACAGTAAGACGGACTAGCGGCTAATACGTGCAGATATTAGCCAGCGACCTTTAACCGACGCGAGGCCACACACCATCACCGATACCCGTGGAGAGGACAATTCATGGAGCTAAGCGCTTCCGCACCCCTGGAGGAGATTCCTCCCCGAGCCAGACGAGTCTGGAAAAGAAACCAGTTCTATTTTGAAACCCACTTTGTGCTGTTCCTAGCCTTCTGCGTTTTCTTCTACGCGCTCATTGGCTGGACCATTCTGGGTGTCCGTCCGATGTCCCGCCGCGACGCGTCCATCATGCTGGGGATTGTCGCCGCGATAACCTTTGCGACTCGGTGGTACTGCAGGAGGCGGTACTTGCTGTTCAACCCCGATTCGTTCTACATTGGGCGGCTTTTCCTACCGGCGAAGAAGTACAGTTACCCCGACATTGAGGAGTTCTGCGTCTTCCCGAAGAATCCCGAACAGATCAAGCCGACCTTCTACGAGCCGTCGCAATGGCAGATAGAAATCAAGGTGCCGTCCAAAATCCCGCCGAACCTTGCCAAGCGCATGCCGTGGCTGCGCAGGCACATTGTGGCGGTGCACGATGAGCGCGTCGTCTGCCTGACCTCCCAGGTTGCGTTCTACCTTGAGCAGGAACGCTGGGCGGACCTGCGCTCCCCCGCTGACCGTGAGAAGCTCGCGGAGTACTTCACCAACGGCAACATTGTGTGCACCTCCCTCGGGTACAAGCCAGTCAGCGAAGAACAAGCCTAAACGGTGAAAAGCCACATGTGTTTCGAGAAGCCACCAAAGATGTGGCTTTTCGAAACACATGTGGCTTCTCAGCGTCTAGAAGAGAGGGGTTAGGCATCCAGCTCGTGGAGCCAGCCTGCCGCCTCCGTACCGTAATAGGTCAGGATGACGTCCGCACCGGCGCGGTGAATCGAACGTAGCGACTCCAACACCACAGCCTTACGGTCAATCCAGCCGTTCGCCGCAGCCGCCTCAATCATCGCGTACTCACCCGACACCTGATACGCCGCCACCGGCACCGGCGAAAACTCCGCCACCTCGCGCACAATATCCAGGTAGCTACCGGCAGGCTTCACCATGACCATATCCGCGCCCTCCTCCAGGTCAGCGCGCACCTCCAGCAGCGACTCGCGGCGGTTCGCCGGGTCCTGCTGATACGTCTTACGGTCACCCGTAAAGCTGGACTCCACCGCGTCACGGAACGGGCCAAAGAACGCCGAAGCGTACTTCGCCGAATACGCCAGAATCGACACATCCTCAAAGCCTGCCTCGTCCAGGGCGGCGCGCATCGCCGCAATCTGGCCGTCCATCATGCCCGACGGGGACACCGTGTGCGCACCCGCACGCGCCTGCGAAACCGCCATCTTGCAGTACAGCTCCACAGTCTCGTCATTATCCACCACGAGCGTGCCGTGGCCGTCATCAACCAGCACGCCGCAGTGGCCGTGGCTCGTGAACTCATCCAGGCAGGTATCAGCCATAACCACCAGGTCATCACCGAACTCCTCACGGCACACCGCAATCGCACGGTTCAGGATGCCCTGCGGATCCCACGCGGTCGAGCCGACCTCGTCCTTATCCTCATCGCGAGGAATGCCGAACAGGTCAATGCAGCGGATGCCCGCCTCGTAGGCCTCACGCACGGCGGGGATGATGCTCTCCAGGGTGTGCTGGAACTGACCGGGCATCGAACGAATCGGCTGCGGCTCGTCGATGCCGTCGCGAACGAAGAACACCTGAATCAGCTGCGCGGGGCGCAGAGTGGTCTCGGCGACGAGGGAGCGCATGGCTGCGGTGGTGCGCAGACGGCGCGGGCGGCGGGTGAGGTTCATGATCTCTCCTGAAAACTCGATAAAAATATGTGGTCTTAGTAGATGAGGGATGCGCCTACATGAGGGACGCGGCGGCGCGCGCCAAATCCTGCGGTGACGGCGAATCGGCCTGCACGTAGCGCAGGTTCAGGGCGCGGCATGCGGAGGCGGTACTCGCCCCAATCGCCACCACCGGCGGCATGGATTCGGGTCCTAGCGCGGGTGCGCCGTCGAGTAGGGCGTGCAAGCGGGAGGGGGCGGTCACCACCAGCACATCCGGCGAGGGGGTTTCCGGGGCGGTGATTTCCGGGTCGGCGGCATCTACGGCATTCCCCTGTACGAGCGAGCGAGCGGTGCTGAGGCTCAGCTCGCCGGGTGCCACCTGCTCGGCGGGCACCATATCGTAGAGTACACAGCGGCGGCTGTCCCAGCCCAGGTTTTTGAGGCCTTCGCGCAGGGTCGGGCGGGCGTTGGAACCCTCCAGAACCAGCACGGCGGCGGAATCAGTCGCGGCGGAATCAGCTGCGGGGTCTACGGGGGCGGGGCGCCCAAACTCCGCGAGCATACCGGCGGCGCTCTGCACCTGCGGCTGAAAATCCGTGCCCAGCCCCAGCTGAGCGTGTACAGCGCGGGCGGTTGCCGCACCCACACAGGCAATGCGCACTCCCCCGCTCGCGCAGGCGGGTGCAAACTCCGCGCCCCACAGCTCGGCGCAGGCGCGAACAGTGTTGGCGCTCGTGAAGCTCACCCACGCGTAGCGACCGGAGGCGAGCGCCTCCAGCGCGGCGGCGTGCTCTGCCCCCGGTTCGACGGTGCGTGCCTGCTGTAGCGGGGCGAAGAGTACCCGGGGCTCCCCCAACCCGTTCTGTGCGCTTTCCTCGGCGAGGGCGCGGGCAAAGGCGGCGCCCTGGGCGGCGGAGCGGGTCAGCAGAACCGTGCGCGGGGCATCAGCCTGCCGGGATTCAGAACGCGAGGTATCAGAAGGCGGGGCAGACATGACGCCTACTTCAGGTCCAAACCGGCAAGGGCAGCGGCACCCATCTGCAGCAGGTCTTCCGCCACGCGCACGCCCAGGCGTTCGGCGCCGGGCACATCCAGTTCGGCGGTTGCCGAGGTGTGGCGCAGCATGTCGGTGCCGTCCGGGGACGCCACCACAACGTTAAGCACCAGGTCGCCTTCAACCACGTGCGCGTACGCGCCGATGGGCGCGGCGCATCCGGCTTCGAGGCGGCGTAGCAGGGCACGTTCGGCGCTGACGGCGAGGCGGGTTTCGTGGTGGTTTGCAGCGAGCAGGGCACGGCCGAGGGCACGCACCGGGCGCGCCACCTCGGGGTCAGCGAGCACGGCGGGGTCCGGGTTCTCGAATTCGCTTTCGCGCACTTCCAGGGCGAGCGCGCCCTGGCCGGGGGCGGGCAGCATGCGGGTGGGGTCAAGGTACTCGGTGATGAGTTCTTCCTTGCCCAGGCGCTTGAGGCCGGAGACGGCGAGCACCACGGCGTCACAGTCGCCACTGCGTTCGGTGCCTACGCCGTGGTCGGCGCGTTCAGAAGTTTCGGTGTTCTGGCGGAGCACGACCTGCTTGCCGGCGTGCTCTTCCAGGCCCTTCACGCGGCCGATGCGGGTGCCCACGTTACCGCGAATGTCCACGATTTCAAGGTCGGGGCGCAGTGCACGTAGCTGGGCGGCGCGGCGGGGTGAGCCGGTGCCCACGCGGGCCCCCTCCGGCAGGGTGTCCACGGTCAAGCCGTCGCGTGCCACGAGGGCGTCGCGGGGGTCTTCACGCTTGAGGGTTGCGGCGACCACCAGGCCGGGGCAGGGCGCGGAGGGCAGGTCCTTGAGGGAGTGTACTGCCATGTCCACGCGGTTTTCTTCGGAGGCGTTCTCGCCGTCAAGCAGGCGCTGGCGCAGTGCCGCAGCGAATACGCCGGTGCCGCCAAGGGTCGCCAGGGGTCCGGTGAGCACGTCGCCTTCGGTTTTGACGGTGCGCAGGGTGAAGTCCACGACCTCGGCATCTGCGGCGCCGTGGTGTGACTGGTGTTCGGTGTAGAGGGAGGTGACTGTTTCAGCGGCAATACGGCTTTGGGTCAGGGCGAGAGCAGACCCGCGGGTGCCCAAGATGTACTCGTGATGGCTCATATCTCTCCTTTTCGGTGATGTGTGTGATAGCCCGTAGGCGTGTGCGTTTCCCAGAGGCTGTGTGTTTGCGACGCTGTGTGTTTGTCTAAATTCTGGGGGGGGGGTAGCCTGTAGGCACGTGCGCTCCGACCCGCCCGCACACCCCGGTCAGGGGGTGTTGGGGCGAGCCGGAGCTACAGGGGTGGTGTTAGTGGGAGCAGCATCCGCCGGAGCCGCATCCACCGGAGCGGCTAGCGGGAGCTTCCTCAGACCCGGCGGTATCAGCACCGGCTGCGTATTCGGCGATGACCGGCTTCGGTGCACCGCGACCGGGCTTGCAGCAGCCGGGGTCGCACTCGTCGAACCAGCCGTACTGACCGCTCGCGCTCGGGGCGAGGACGCTCTCACGTTCGGGGCGCAGGTCGGCTGAAACACCGTTCTCCACACGCTCCTCAATGAGGCGGCGCAGCGACTCCACGTACGCCGGATGCGTGCCGGGGGTGGGGGTGCGCACGGCAACCACGCCCAGGCGTTCGCAGGTGTCCAGCGCCTCGGTGTCCAGGTCCCACTTGACTTCCATGTGGTCGGAGACGAAGCCGAGGGGCACCAGCACGACGCCTTCCACGGGGGCTTCGCCGTCCTCCGCAGGGTTGGCGGGGGTGGGTAGCGCCTCCAGGGCGTCGTTGACGTCCGGTTCCAGCCACGGCATGGACGGCGGGCCGGAACGGGACTGGTACACCAGCTCCCATTCGACGTTTTGCAGAAGCTGCGGAGCCTCGTCGCGAACCAGCGAAAGCACGGCGCGGGCGACCTGCAGGTGCTTCTCCACGTAGGCGGAGCCGCCCTCGTAGTTCACGCCGCGCGGACCTGCCTCGTTCGCCGCGGAGGTCGGCACCGAGTGGGTGCAGAACATAATCCGCAGGCGCGGGTTCAGCGAACCGCTATCGCGTGCGGCGAGCTGCTCACGCACCGTGGCGAGGCCATCCTTCAGCCCGTCAGCGAAAGCGCGGGAGAAGCCGGGCACGTCGAAGAACTGGCGAATCTTGCCCACGTGCACGCGACCTTCCAGGCCGAGCTGCTCAATCGCCATGCCGTAGTCCTCACGGTACTGGCGGCAGCTCGAGTAGCCCGGGTAGGCGCTGGTCGCCAGCACGAGCACGTTGCGGTGGCCGTTCTCGTAGGCTTCGGCGAGTACGTCCTTCACGTAGGGCTTCCAGTTACGGTTCGCCCAGGTGATCGGGATGTGCGGGCCGCGCTCGGCGAGCGCCTGCTGCAGCGCGGCGAGCAGGGCACGGTTCTGCTCGTTAATGGGCGAGACGCCGCCGTTGGCGCGGTAGTGGGTGGCGACCTCTTCGAGGCGCTCATCCGGGATGCCGCGGCCAGCGGTTACGTTACGCAGGAACGGGATGACGTCCTCCTGCCCCTCGGGGCCACCGAAGGAGGAGAGAATCACCAGGTCGTAGGGGCGCACCTCTTCGACACGTTCACGGGTGATGCTACGTTCGCTTCGGTAGTCGCCGAGGGTCTGCTCGTTGAGCGCGGCGGGGCCGTTGGAGGCGGTGTTCGCCGGGTCGGTGCGGTTGGGTACCACGTCGTCCGGCAGGAGCGTGCCGTTGAGGGTTACGCCGTTGTTCGGCTGATGGCTCACGCCAGAACCTCTGCTACTTCGTCTGCGCCGATGCGGCGGCCGGTGTAGAAGGGGGTTTCCTCGCGCACGTGCAGGCGGGCCTCGGTGTTGCGGAAGTGGCGCATCATGTCGACGAGGTCAACGAGTTCGGGTGCTTCGAGGGCGAGGACCCACTCGTAGTCGTTCATGCCGAATGCTGCGACGGTGTTTGCCAGAACCTGCGGGAAGTCGATTGCCTTCATGCCGTGGTTCTTGAGCATTTCTGCGCGGCGTTCGGGGTTCATGTAGTACCAGTCGTAGGAGCGTACGAAGGGGTAGACGCAGACCCATGCTTCGGGTGCCTTGCCGCGTGCGTAGGCGGGTGCGTGGTTGCGGGTGAACTCTGCTTCGCGGTGTACGCCCATGGTGGACCAGACGATGGTGGTGCCTGCGAAGAGTGCGGTGCGGCGGATCTTGCGGACTGCTGCCTGCAGCTTTTCGGGGGTTGCGCCGTGGGTCCAGATCATGACGTCTGCGTTGTCGCGCATTGCGGAGACGTCGTAGATGCCGCGCAGGGTCACGCCCTCTGCTGCGAGCTGTTCTACGACCTTCTCGAACTCGGCGCGTGCCTCGTCGGTGTTGGACTCTGCGGGGCGTGCGCCGGAGCGTGCGAACACAGTGTACAGGGCGTAGTGCAGGGTTTCGCCTTCTTCGCGACCGCGGCGGTTCTCGTCAGCTGCGGAGTGCTGGACTGCGTAGCCCTTGGGTGCGCCGCCGTAGCCGTGGCCTGCGTGGGTGTAGCCGCCCTGACCTGCGCCGTGTGCGCCGCCGTGGCCGTGTGCTGCGTGATCGTGAGACATTGTGTGTTCCTTTCTTCAGCGAGGGTTCGCTGTGCTGGAGGCGCGGCTTCCGTAGCTGCGCGTTTTCTCAATTTTTTGGTCTAGTTACTGGCTGAGCTTCTGCCGCCGCTGCGCCGTCTACTTGGCGGTTGCGGCCTTGGGTGCGGTGACGCCTTCCCAGTCCTGTGCCGCGTGGTAGATGAGGCGGTCGATCTGTTCGTAGGTGTCTTTGACGGTTAAGACCAGGCCGGAGCCTGCCGCCCAGGAGCCGACGGTGCTGAGGGTTCCGAGTTCGCTGGCGCGTTCGCGGAATTCCTTGACTCGGTCGCGGTGGCCGGGGGTGGAGGCGGGTAGTACACCGCGCCAGCGTACGACGTCCGCGTCAACGAGGTTGTTGTGGGTGAGGGCTACGTCCATCATGCGGCTTGCGTCGCGCAGGGCGAGGGTGATGAGCTGCTCGTCTGCGAGGGCGACTTCGGAGAAGCGGGAGTCTTCGCCGCCGCGGCCGTAGGAGAGGCGCACAACGTGGCGTCCGGGGCCTGCGGCCTCGGCGACCCACTGCCATTTGGCGGTGGCGTGGGTGAGTGCCTTGGCGCGTACGGCGGTGGCTTCTTCGGAGACGAGCAGGCCGGTACCGCGGGGGTGCTTGTCCAAGGCGGGGGCATCAACGACGAGGGTGACGAGGGCGACTTCGGGGCCGGGTTCCAGGGCGGGTAGTGCGGTGGAGACGTGCGGGCCGATGAGTCGTGCCACGGTCGGGCCGTCGGTGGCGAGCACCAGGTAGTCGGCGTAGAGGGGGGTGTTTTCGCCGTCGGTGGTGTGGCGCTGGATGATGAACCACTGGCCGGTGGATTCGTCACGGTCAACGGCGATGACGTCGAATCCGGTGACGATGCGAACACCGGCGGCGTACAGGTCTTCGACGAGACGTTCGGAGAGCTGGTTCATGCCGCCCACAATACCGGCGACCTGTGAGCCTGCGGGGGCTGCCGAGCGGAAAGCGTGCGCTGCGGCGGCGAGGGAGCGGTGCTTGCGGAAGGCTTCGCGCAGACCGGGGATGGTCGCATCGACGTCGAGCTTATCGGGGTGGGTGGAGTACACGCCGGACACGACGGGTGCGACGAGGTTGTCGAGCACTTTCTGGCCCATGCGGATGCGCACGAGCTCACCGAGGGTCTTCGCGTTCTCGCCTGCGGAGACGGGCAGGAACTTGTCCACCTGGGCGCGGCGCAGACCGTTCTTACCGATGACGGGGATCAGCGACTTATCGTTCACATTGCCGGGGATGCCCATGATGCCGGTGCTGGGGGTGCGACGGGCGCCCTGCGGCAGGTACAGCCAGGAGCCGTAGGAGTTGGGGGTGACGATCTGGTCGCCCAGGCCGAGTTCCTTGACGAGGTCGCTGACAATGGGGCTGCGGGTTGCGAAGGATTCTGCGCCGGAGTCCAGCAGAAGGCCGCCAACTTCGTGGGCACCAACGGCACCGCCAAGGTGGTAACGCTGTTCGAGCAGGGTGACGCGCATACCGGCTGCGGCGAGGCGGCGTGCGGAGATCAGGCCGGAGGGGCCGCCGCCGATGACGATGACGGTGGGTGCCTTCTCGTTGCGGGTGAAAGCTCGTGCGTTCTGGGGCGCGGCGGAGGAACTGACCTGTGCGGTGCGGTACGGTGCCTGGTTGGTGTGGCCCATGGTGGTTCTCCTTTGGTCTGTCAGCGGGTCTGCCCGGTGGCGTTGTGCTCTATCAGCGTGTGCTGGGATTGGTGCTTTGGGGGCGGTATCCTGCGGTGCTGATATGTGTTAGCCCCGCGGGTCCGTCGCTTTAGTTCGCCGTTTTCTCGTGGATGTATGCCACGAGGTCGGTGAGCACCTGCGGGTCGGTGGTCGGGGGTACGCCGTGGCCGAGGTTGACCACGTGCGAGGGGGCGGCGTTGCCTTCTGCGAGGACCTCGTCTACGTGTGCGTAGAGGTTTTCGCTGCCTGCGGCGAGCAGTGCCGGGTCGATGTTGCCCTGCAGGGGTACGGCGCCGTTGAGCAGGGTATTCGCTGCCGAGAGCGGCAGGCGGTAGTCCACGCCGATGACGTCTGCGCCGGCTTCGTGCATGGCGGGCAGCAGGGCGGTGGTGCCGGTGCCGAAGTGGATGCGCGGCACACCGTATTCGCGCACCGCGTCGAGAGCGGTTGCGGAGTGCGCCTGCACGTAGCGGCGGTAGTCGCCTTCGCCGAGGGAACCAGCCCAGGAGTCAAAGAGCTGCACGGCGGATGCGCCAGCCTCGATCTGCGCGCGGAGGAACTGGCCTGCGGTGCGGGCTGCCCAGGCGGCGAGTTCGTGCCAGGCGGCGGGGTCGGCGTGCATCATGGTGCGCGGGCGCAGGTGGTCGCGGGAGGGGCCGCCTTCGACCATGTAGGCGGCGACGGTGAAGGGGGCTCCAGCGAAGCCTATGAGCGGGGTGTCGCCGAGCATTTCTACGGTGGCGGCGACGGCTTCGCGGATGGGGTCGAGGTCGCTGTCTTTGAGTTCGGGCAGGGCGCGCACCTCGTCGAGGGTGCGTACGGGCTGATCGAGCACGGGGCCCCTACCGGGCACGATGTCGACGTTGACGCCCGCGAGCTTCATGGGGATGACGATGTCGGAGAAGAAGATGCCGGCGTCGACCTTGTGGCGGCGGACGGGCTGCACGGTGATTTCTGCGGCGAGCTCGGGGGTGAGGCAGGCATCCAGCATGGGGATGCCTTCGCGTACCTGGCGGTATTCGGGCAGGGAGCGGCCTGCCTGGCGCATGAACCAGACGGGTCGGTGGCTGGAGGGGCGGCCGGTGAGGGCGCGGAGCATGGGCGAGTCGGCGGTGGTGCCTGCGCGCAGGGGGTGGTTGGCGGGTAGGTGTGCGAGCTGCTCGTCGGTGAGCAGGGGTCGCTGGGCGTCGGTGGGGTGTGCGGGCAGGGCGGGTGCCTGTGCGGTGCCCTGTGCCGACGCGGGGCCCTTTTCCGATGCGGGGGTGGTGTGCTGGTTTTCGCTCATAGTCTCTAGTGTGACAGGTTTATGTGGGCGTTTTTGCGACACTATGTCATGGTGACTCTTACCTAATGATGGCTTTCTTAGCAGTGAGGGACACCTTAGTTCATGCCTACTCTTCGTGCCCGCATCCCCCACCGCGCAGATTTTCTTGCCCCCTACGATGATGGAACTTAGGTTCTATGAGCTTTACAGGGGCTTAGTCGGCGTGGTTATGATTAATCTCTAGTGAGTACTTATGCATTTGTGGCATCGCACCACACCGTTGATCTGACCACCGTCGCTGCGTTGAGCGCCGGTGCCTCCGGCGTACCCGATGTTCTGGCGAGCGATATGGCGCGTCAGCTGGGTGTGAAGGGTGCAGTCGTTCTTGCCACCTGTAACCGTCTTGAAATGTATGTTCAGCTACACGTATCCGCGCATGTGCCTATGCTTCGTGAGCTGATTGTCGACTCTATTGCGCGCGCCTCCGGGCTAGACAAAGAACTGGTCAATTCCAGCTTCGATGTGTACGCCGATGATGAGGCCGCACGCCACCTGCTGACGGTCGCCTCCGGCCTGGAATCTGCCGTGGTTGGCGAGCGTGAAATCGCCGGTCAGGTGCGCCGCGCCCTGGCCGCCGCGCAGGCAAAGGCACAAGAGGACGGCGTGCCCCTTCCCGGTGAGCTGGTTCAGCTATTTGAGCATGCGGCGCATACCGCTCGTCAGGTGGGTCAGCATACGGCGCTTGGCGCTCAGGGCCGCTCGATTGTGTCTGTTGCCCTCGATCTTGCGGATGAGGTTGCCGAAAAGGATTGGGCAACCCGCCGCGCCCTGATTTTTGGTACGGGTGCTTACGCGGGCGCGACCATTGCGGCTCTGCGCGAGCGCGGTTGCACCGATATTTGGGTCAATTCCCGTTCAGGTCGTGCCGCCGAGTTCGCGGCAAAGCGCGAGGTTTCTGCGGTGCCGGTGGACGGCATGGAGCAGGCGATGGCTTCTGCCGACGTCATTATTGGTTGCTCCGGCGGCTCCGATCCGCTGCTTCCCGAGCAGATTCCGGGCGGTCACCACACGATCCTCGACCTGGCGCTTTCGCGTGACTTTGACCCCTCGGTCGCTGACCTGCCGAACGTTGAGCTGATCACCCTCGAATCGGTGCGCCTTGCCGCGCCCGAGGAAACCGAAGAGTCCGTGGCGACGGCTACGCGCATCGTGGAGTCTGAGCTTACGGCGTTCCTGTCTCGTCAGCGTTCCCGCACGATTGACTCCGCGATTGTTGCGTTGCGCTCGCACACCATGGACGTGCTGGATTCCGAGCTGGAGAAGGTGCGTAGCCAATTTGGTTGCGGTGCGGCGACGGAGCAGTTTGAGCTGGCGATGCGCCGCATGGTGAAGTCTCTGCTGCACACCCCGACGGTGCGCGCCAAGAAGCTTGCGGCTGAGGGCCGCACGGAGGATTACGTGCAGGCGCTGGAGACTCTCTACGGTATTCAGGTGGAGGACTCTTAAGAGCCTGCGCTCCCCCGCTCTTCCCGGCGTTTTCGCTCGCATTTTCACGCATCCGGCGGCGAGTATTTTATTAGCCCCCGGCGAAGTACCGCCCGTTCACGATGCCGACGGGCGCAATCGCGCTAGAGTAGAAGCTAAGTAAGGTAAGTTTCTTTCCGGGCGCGCGCATAGCGGCGCCGGACTATTCTGCGAGGAGACTCATGGAAATCAAGATTGGCGTTCGCCACATTGCTCGTGAAATTATTGTTGAGACCAGTGAGGCTAAGGAAATCCTCATGGAGAAGGTCTCGAAGGCTATTGAGGATGGCTCGCTGCTGCAGATTATGGACGATAAGGGCAACACCACCCTGATTTCTGGCGCTCAGATCGGCTACGTTGAGCTGGGCTCCGACGCTAAGCGTCACGTTGGTTTCGGTATCGGCGCCTAATTAGTTCGGTAGCTGTTTACCCTTTAGCTTGAGCTTTCCCCCGCATCCGCAATGATGCGTAACCGCGCTGTATGCGCTGTGTGCGTGCGCTGTATGCGCCGTACGGTTACGCCGTGCCGGATGCGGGGGTTTGCGTTTTAAACCGCCCGTGCGAAAACCTCGCGACACCCGGTTTTGGGGCGGTATATCGCCCATCACGGGCGCACACCACAACCGGTCGGGGGTGCGCCGGAAGCAAATCCGGGTTAATATTGAGGGGTTAAGTGAATGACCGGTCGTACCCCTTTCAAGACCCCGAGGCTGCACCGCCTTCTCATCATGAATAACCATGAGCACTAACCATGTGCATTGACCATGCGTGCAGGCGGCGTCTCGGCAAGAATTTCCCCTGTAAGAATTTCCCGTGTAAGAATTTCCCGCGGCCGGCTTTCGACGCCCGCCCGTCACCGCCTCCACCGTTGGGGCGCTGGCTGGCACACCCCCGTTACGGGGAGAAACACACCCCGAACAGGGGTAGAAAGATACGGTCCAGTGACTGAAACGAACACGCAGGAAACCACTCAGACTGCAAAGTCCTTCGCCGACTTCGGCGTTCGCCAGGATATTAGCGACGCCCTCGCGGCGGTTGGCATTACCTCTCCCTTCCCCATCCAGGAGCTGACTCTTCCCGTGGCTCTGTCTGGCCAGGACATCATTGGTCAGGCGAAGACCGGTACCGGTAAGACCCTCGGCTTCGGTCTGCCCACCATTCAGCGTGTGGTCGGCCGCGACGATGAGGGTTGGGCTGATTTGGAGTACCCCGGCGCACCTCAGGCGCTGATTCTGGTTCCGACCCGTGAGCTTGCCATTCAGGTGGGTGAGGACCTGGCGATTGCTGCGAAGCTGCGCAACGCCCGCGTCGCCACCCTGTACGGTGGTGTGCCGATTGAGCCTCAGGCTGAGCTGCTGCGCCGCGGCCTGGAGGTTGCGGTGGGTACCCCCGGCCGCATTATCGACCTGTACCAGCAGGGTTTCCTGAACCTGAAGCAGGTTAAGATCGTGGTCCTCGATGAGGCGGACGAGATGCTGGATTTGGGTTTCCAGCCGTCGGTTGAGAAGATTCTCAGCTACCTGCCGGAGGACCGCCAGAGCATGCTGTTCTCCGCAACCATGCCCGGCCCGGTCATTGCGATGGCACGCCAGTACATGACCAAGCCCATGCGCATTAGCGCCGCTGACCCCGAGGACGCCTCGAAGACTAAGGCGTCGATCCGCCAGGTCGTCTACCGTGCGCACCACCTGGACAAGGACGAGATGATTGGCCGCATTCTGCGCGCTACCGGCCGCGGCCGTACCGTCATCTTCACCAAGACCAAGCGTGACGCTGCCCGCGTGGCGGAGGAGCTGGTGAACCGTGGCTTCGCTGCCGCTCCCCTGCACGGTGACCTGAACCAGGTTGCGCGTGAGCAGGCGCTGAAGGCGTTCCGCTCCGGCAAGGTCGATATTCTGGTCGCGACCGACGTGGCGGCTCGCGGTATTGACGTTGAAGACGTGACCCACGTGATTAACCACCGTGTGCCCGAGGATGAGAAGACCTACCTGCACCGTACCGGCCGTACCGGCCGTGCGGGCAATGAGGGTACCGCTGTGACCCTGGTCGACTGGGATGACCTGCCGCGCTGGAAGGTCATTAACGACGCCCTGGAGCTGGGTGTTCCCGAGCCGGTTGAGACCTACTCTTCCTCTGAGCACCTGTTCTACGACCTGAACATTCCGCTTGGCACCAAGGGCCGTCTGCCGCGTGAGGAGCGTGTGGCTGAGGGCATGGGCGATGAGTTCTTTGAGAGCGCCCGTGATTCTCGTGATGGCCGCCCGGCTCGTTCTCGCGGTGGCCGCGACGGCGGTCGTTCTGGCGGTCGTGACGGTGAGAAGGGCTCGCGCCGTTCCCGCGGCTCCCGTGACGGTGGTCGTGAAGGTCGTTCCGGTGAGGGCCGCGGCGAGCGCCGTAGCCGCTCCGAGGGCCGCAAGCGCACTGAGCGTTCCGAGCGTGCAGAGCGTAACGAGCAGGGCGCATCCGAGCGTACCGAACGTTCTTCGGAGCGTTCTGAGCGTGCGCCTCGTCAGCGTCGCCGTACCCGCCGTGTTGAGGGTCAGCCGGTGGAGGGTGAGGGTCGCCGCCGCACCCGCCGCCGCTCTGAAGGCTCGCGTACTGAAGGCTCCCGTGCTGAGGGCTCTCGCGGTAAGGGCCGTGGCGCTGACCGTGCTGGTTCTGAAGGCTAGGGCCGGGGTTGGGTATTTCAGCATCCCCGGCGTCTGCCGCGCCCTCCCCTGCTGCTGAGGCGCACCCCGCGGATTCGGCTGTTTTCGATCCGCAGGGCCCGTCGCTGCTGGTGCAGGCAGATAACCTGGAGTATCTGCGTGAGCTGCCCGATGGTGCGTTCACCGTGATTTACATTGACCCGCCGTTCAATACGGGTAAGAAGCAGACGCGCCGCACCTTGAGCGCGGAGGCTTCTGAAAAGGGTGACCGCACCGGTTTTAAGGGCAAGAGCTATTCGAGCACCCTGCAGACTCTGGCGAGCTATAACGACTCGTTTGAGGATTATTGGGCGTTCCTAGCGCCGCGTATTGAGCAGGCGCATCGTCTGCTTGCGCAGGACGGCACCCTGTACCTGCACCTGGATTGGCGTGAGGTTCATTATGTGAAGATTATGTGCGACATGATTTTTGGTCGTGAGAACTTCATTAATGAGCTGATTTGGGCTTATGACTACGGTGCGAAGTCTACGCGCCGCTGGCCGACGAAGCACGACAATATTTTGGTGTACGCGAAGGATCACCGTAGCTATTACTTCAATACTGCGGAGGTTGATCGTGAACCGTATATGGCTCCCGGTTTGGTGACTGAGGAGAAGGCTTCTCGCGGTAAGCTCCCTACTGATGTGTGGTGGCATACTATTGTGTCGCCGACGGGTAAGGAGAAGACGGGGTATCCTACGCAGAAGCCTACGGGTTTGTTGCGTCGTATGATTGCGGCGAGTTCCCGCCCGGGTGATTGGGTGTTGGATTTCTTCGCTGGTTCTGGTTCTACGGGTGCGGCGGCAGCTCAGCTGGGTCGTAAGTTCGTGTGCGTGGATCAGAATCCGCCGGCTATTGAGGTGATGGCTAAGCGTCTGGGCGTGGATCCGGTGTCGTTCGCTGAGTATCGCGGTGTTCCGCGTGGGGCGAGTGTGTTGTTCACGCCGAAGCGTACGGTGGGTGTTCGTGGCGGTACGAGTCGTGATGCGTTGACGGCAGCGAGCCGTCATGCATTGAAGGCTGTGTTGGATACGCTCACGGAGACTACGCAGCCGGCTGAGGGCGCGTCCTGCCGGTTTGTGCGTCACCGGTCAATGGATGCGGTGGATAAGAAGATGCGTATTGATGGGCGTGATGAGTTGCGTCGTCAGCGTCAGCATCAGGCGCGGGCTAAGGCTCGTGCGGCGCGGGCTCAGCGGGATGCGGTTGCTGCGGGTGCGGTGTTGCAGCATCATGCTTCGCGTGAGAGCGTCTAGGCTGTCTTTTCTGCGCGTCCGTGAGAGCACGTGTTAAGAGTGTGGGGCGGGTTCCTAATCAAGGAACCCGCCCCACACTCTTTTGCGTTGCCCTAGTGTTCTGTTCTAAAGTGCTTTCTCTTTATAAATGCTTTAGATGCGCTTCGAGTATCAGCTATGCGCAACAGCTCAATAGCCTGTATATGAGTGGCTTGAATTGTCATGCATCGAACCACAGTTCGTCAACAGTCGCAACGTCGCTAGGTAAATACGTTCGGCCATCCTCAGTAAATTTCAGCCAGGCATATGCCCGATGTAACTCTGAACTGTAGGGGAGGCTATGGCGATATTCCTGCCAAAGAGATTCCAAAATTATGCTTTGTATTTCTTTTTAGTTTTAATTTAATGTTAAAAATCTTTAAAGTAATAGATTTTATAGGCTTCATTAATATATTGAAAAAAATTGAAATATTTACATGAAACTTGAAACGAATTTATGTAAAAATCATAAAATTTCTTGCAAAGGGAAGAAAAAGTGATACACACTAGAGGCATCTTCTGCAGCGCAGCACGGTGCTACGTGCAGAAGGTATCCGTCCACTAACATCACTTCGTCGTGATGAAGGGCAAATAATTCACTCACCTCTAGGAGACATCGATGTCTGAATATCATGCGCCATCGCGGCGCGCCCTTTTGGTAGGAGGAGCTCTTGCCGCAACCACTGCAGGAGTCTCAGCTTTCTCCCCAGCCCATGCGGAGCAAGCAAATAAGCCCGAGGAGTTTATGACTCCTGCCCCGGAATGGGTAGAGAATCCAACGAAGCGGCTAGACGAGTTCCGTACGCGTCTGCAATACCTCACGTACACTACCGAAGCGAGGGCACGCACAGTCCATAATCTTGCGAAGAACGGCCTTCACGTTAATGTTCTGGATTACTGCGTAGACCCCACGGGTGTAGAAGACTGCACCGATCAGCTGAATATGCTGGCGGAGCGGCTCTATTGGCTCGGTGGAGGGTCAATTGAGCTACCTGCCGGTATTTACAAGGTGTCGCACCCCTTCATTCACTTGCTCGATAAGGTGGAGTTTTTCGGTCATGGAATGTCCACCCGAATTATTGCGACGCCCACAGATAAGCTTGATGAAGCAGTTCGTGAAAATCGAGATGAATGTTTCGGTGTTTTCCATACGGGAACTTATCAGGAGCGGACATCTATGAAGGTGACAGATAACCGTCCGATGCGTTTCGGAGTGCGTGATATGTGGATTCGCACGAGCCCTCAAAAAGGGCATATCAACGTAGATCAACTTAGGGATAATACGCATACTAGGGCACCGCTAGCCCATGTGGCAGGGGTTATTCTGCATACTGAGTTTAGGGGTAAGCCTAATGACCCTGAGGCTGTTCCTTCCCTCTCTAACCTAGAAATTTGGGATGTAGATATGGGCGTTGCGATTTTGGGGCTTCATGACCGAGGTATGAAAGTCGATAAAATCCGTGTCCGTAAGTCTTTGCGTCAAGGCTTGCTGGTTGGCAAACCTGTCGGTCATCCGTTACGCCGCAAAGATGGCAATAATCCTGGTGGCGCAGATAATAAGTTCCTTACAGTAGATATCTCTGATGCCAACCTTTCAGGGAAAAACTACGCCGGAATTGAAATCTATGCCTCCCAATGCAAATTTTTTGGGTCAACCAGCTGGTACAACCGCCGATCCGTGCTACAAAATTCTATCTACGTAACACGGAAAAAGGACCAGTCCGACGATCAATACACCGCCAAAGCCGGTGCTGGATGGTATGTTGCTGGAACGCGTAACCTCTTTCAAGGATGCACGGCCCAAGAGAATGGCGGCCACGGATGGTTTGCCCTAATGCCGCGGAATAACTATGTGGGCTGTATCGGTGAATCCTCCAGCTGGCATGACGCAGTCTCAGATAAAGCACATAACCACGAGGCAGCGAACTGGTATATCAGCTCGTGGGCTAGCGACTGCACTTTCACGGGAGTACGCTCAGACAACCCCTACGGGCCAAGCCAAGAAGTACCCCTAGAAAGAATCCTCGCTTCACTGTGGGGCTTCTATCTTGAAGGTAGTGTTAGGCGTTTGAATATTATTGGAGCAAACGCATACGACGAATGCCACATGGACTACGAAGACAATAACAAACCTAAACCCAAGGTTCTGAACGATAAATGGAAGTTTTCTATTAAAAATTCCCTGAACCCACCCTACAAGATTGAAATTAATCAGTATGTCTATAAATCTACTGAGACTCCAGTGGGAACTTCCAATAAAAAAGAATATATAGTTGTGGAATAAATTCATAAACATATCCCCGCTTATGTATTGATACATAAGCGGGGATACGTTTCTTATTTAAATTTGAAAGATTTATCTGCCAGACGAATCACTTCAAAGGCCTGCTCATACGTAGCGTAAGTCAACCACTCAAATTCATCATTAGGTGATACGATACCATGCTGTCGATACGATACGTTCTCGACAGAATCTTTATTATTTGGATTCTGAAGACCATAGTATAACCAGGTGTATGCCTTATGAAGCTCCGAATTATAGGGCATATTCGGCCATTTTTCCTTCCAAGGAGTATATAGGAAATAGGCATTAGGATCGTCTACTTCTACCGTTACGTTTGGACTACCCGCCAATCGATACACCATCAAGGCAGTAGCAGCCTCACTAGCAGGGGTATCGTAATGGAAATTCCCATCACTCCAACCCCAGGTAATGCCCCGCTGACGAGCCCACATCACCACGGGAAAACGCGGATCATCAGTCTTAATATCACCATACGGAGACTGAGCCGGAAGATTCTTCACTTCGGGAGAACCTGACAGACGGTATAGATACTCCACAAACTGGCCGCGAGAAATAACACTATCTTTCTTGACCATTTTGTACTTCTGACGCTCAGAAATCAGACCAACACACTGTGCCCAACTAAAGATAACGCGACGCCCCAACTCGCCATCTTGCCGATAATACTCATATTCTGCGCGGTCGTTACAGGTCACTGCCGGTTCGTCCGGTTGCACAATAGGGGTCACCTCGTGAGGCTTCAAATGCCCGGTGGCATACGCCGGAACACTGCCGCACACCATGGCGCCAGCCAGCAGTACCGTGCCGCCAGCCTGGATAGCCCGCTTCGTAGGACGGGCGAATAATTGTCGAAGCATCATAGCTCCTTCAAAATAAGAGGGGAGGCACAATCTTTGTGCACCCCAATGAGTAGAACGTTCTCAGCGTATCAAAAATCCTAACCTTCAGGTAGAGATTTAGAGAATATGCAATGAGGTGAAAACAAAAGAGTGTGGGGCGGGTTCCTAATCGGGAACCCGCCCCACACTCTTTCGTCTTACTACTGGGCCGCCAGCTGCTCGCGGATACGCGCCACCGTCACCGCATCCGTCGTATTCTCACCCAGCAGGTTCGGCTTACCCGCACCGTGATAATCACTCGAACCCGTCACCAGCACCTCACGGCCCGCCGCACGCTGACGCTCAATGAACTCCAGCAGACGCGCCCGGTCCTCCGGGGAGTTCTCACGGTGATACACCTCCACGCCCGCCAGGCCAGCATCCACCATCAAACCCAGGTACTCCAGGCTCAACGCGGGTCCACGCATCGTACTCATCGGATGCGCAATCACCGGCACGCCCCCAGCCTCACGCACCAGACGCACCGCCTCCAACGGGTCCAGCGCATCCTGCGGCACATAGTAGGGGCTGCCCGTGTACAGCAGCTTCGCAAAAGCCTCAGAACGGTCAGCAACCACACCGGCAGCAACCAGCGCATCAGCAATATGGGGGCGGCCCACCGCCGTGTTCCCCTCCCCCACCTGCGCCAACACGTCATCCCAGGTCAGCGGGTAGTCGGCGGCAAGACGGCCCACAATAGCCTGCGCACGGCCCTCACGGCTGGCGCGAATCGCCTCCACACGGCGCGCCAACTCCGAACCCACCGGGTCAAAACCATAAGCGAGCAGATGAATGGTCTTCGTGCGTGCGCGGCCCTCACCGTCGGTGTACCGGTAACGGCAGGAGAACTCGGCACCCGGCAGAAAATCCAGACCGTGCTCATCCGCCAGCTGAGCCGCCTGCGCCCAACCAGCCGTCGTATCGTGATCTGTCAGCGCAAATCCAGCCAACCCGGCGCGAGCAATCAGCGGCACCAGCTCGGTCAGGCTCTGCGTGCCGTCAGAAATAGCGGAGTGAATATGCAGATCGTAACGCCCGGCACGGTTCAGGTTTTCAGGCGCGCCCGATTCAGCGGGCTGCGGTGCCTGCTGCGCATTAGGTGCACTATTTCGGTGTTCTGTCTGCGTCATATTCTCTCCTTCCCCGCCCCTGCTAGTTCGTCGCCACCTCAGCGGGGTTTTAAGGCATGTCATCTACTCTTCTGATTCAACCCTACCAATATCGGCGGCGCAATATCAGGCACCCGGTCGCAAGTCAAAGATATATTCTGTCCCACTGCACCCTCTCTTATGGTCAAAAGCGCTAAAACATCTGCCCACCTGTAATGAAGAGGCTATGATTAACCCATGACTGAGAACAACGAGAAGAGCACCGAAGCTCAGAAGACTGACCACCGCAGCACCCCCAAGGCGTCTGCGTTCACCGAATTCATTGCCGCAAACTGGGCACCTGCCGAAGATGACGGCTACACCCGCGAGCCCGTAGCAGACTACGCCGCTGAGCGCCGCGCCAAGATCTCCAAGGCATTCCCCGGCGAGCGCCTCGTCCTGCCCGCAGGCCCGCTGAAGGTCCGCTCCAACGACTGCGACTACCGCTTCCGCCCCCACTCGGCGTTTGCGCACCAGACCGGTCTGGGCATCGACCACGAGCCTGACGCTGTGCTGATCTTCGAGCCCGTCGAAGAGGGTACCGGCGACAACGGCTCCAACCACGAGGTCACCCTGTACTTCCGCCCGCTGGCTGGCCGCGACACCGCAGAGTTCTACGCGGATGCACGCTACGGCGAGTTCTGGGTTGGCCCCCGCCCCACCCTGAAGGAGTTCTCCGAGCGTTACGGTCTGCGTACCCGCGACCTGTCCGAGCTTGAGGTTGCTATCACCAAGAACGCCGGCAACCAGGGCCTGGGCGGCGTGAACATCCGCCTGGTCCGCAACGTTGACCCGGCTGTTGACGCGCTGGTTGACACCTCCCGCTACAACACCGGCGTGGAGCTGGAGCAGGCTGACAAGCTGGACTCCGAACTGGCTGTGGCGCTCTCCGAGGCTCGCCTGCTTAAGGACGCTATCGAGGTTGAGAACCTGCAGCGTTCCGTTGACATGACCGTCAAGGGCTTCGAAGAGGTCATTCGCTCCCTGCCGAAGGCTAAGGAGCACCACCGCGGTGAGCGCGTCGTTGAGACTGCGTTCTTCTCCGTGGCACGTACCGACGGTAACGACCTGGGCTACGACACCATCGCAGCGTGCGGTAACAACGCAACCATCCTGCACTGGATTCGCAACAACGGCACCGTCGACGACGGCAAGCTGCTGTTGCTGGACGCAGGCGTTGAGGACGACACCCTGTACACCGCAGACGTGACCCGCACCTTCCCCGTGAACGGTAAGTTCACCGAGGTTCAGGCGAAGGTCTACAACGCTGTGTTGGAGGCTGCTGACGCCGCATTCGCTGTGGCTAAGCCGGGCCGTAAGTTCCACGAACTGCACGACGCCGCGATGGAGGTTCTGGCTCACCGTCTGGAAGAGTGGGGCCTGCTGCCGGTTTCTGCCGAGGTTTCCCTCACCATTGAGGGCGGTCAGCACCGCCGCTGGATGCCGCACGGCACCAGCCACCACCTGGGCCTGGACGTGCACGACTGCGCGCAGGCAAAGGCTGAACTGTACATGTGGGCTGAGCTGGAGCCGGGCATGGTCTTCACCATTGAGCCGGCGCTGTACTTCAAGGAAGAGGACATGTCCATTCCCGAGGAGTACCGCGGTATCGGCATCCGCCTGGAGGACGACGTGCTCTGCACCGAGGACGGCAACGTGAACCTCTCCGCTGCACTGCCGCGCACCGTTGAGGGCATTGAGGAGTGGATGGCGAAGCTGGCGAAGTAAGCCTGACTCTTCACGCCACTAACACCGGTTAGTGCCGGTTGTATGTGCATAGCGAAAGCCCCTCACCGATTCGTTCGGTGAGGGGCTTTCGCGTGTCTTCTATGCTGCGTACCTTCTATGTCTGTTTCCCGCCGTTGTGCCTTACGGCTATTCAGAGTCCTTCGCTGAATTATCGTGCGAGGACTTATCGTGCAGGCCCTGCGGGCGCGGAGTCGGACGCTGCGGCTTGGGCTGAATCAGCTTCGCGTATTCTTCCGGGTCGTCCACGCGCAGACCGTACCGCTGTGCCGGGCGCTTCTGCGTATCTGACTTCTGACCGCTTGCCTGTTCAGCGCTTGCCTGTTCTGCAGGCTGAGTGGACTGTGCAGCCTGTGCGGACGGGGCGGGCTGAGTGGGGGCAACCGGTGCCGGCATGTTCTGCGCTGCACTCTGAGCCACCGCGTTCTGCGCGGTCGTATCACGCTCGGGTAGGTTCTGGTTCGGCGCCGGCTGGCTACCCGCCTGCGCACGGTACGAGGGAGCCTTCGGAGCGCCAGTCGGAACCGGTGCGCCATTCATCGAAACGGTGCTCTGAGCGGCACGAGCCTGCGAAGCTTCCGGAGCAGCCGCCGCACGCGCAGCCGCAACCGCCGCCGAGAAGCGAGGATGCGCGCCCAGCACGCGGCGTGCATCCTGAGCGTACTCCGGCAGGGCGTACATCACGGTACGCGAGGGAATCGCCTCGGTACGCATCGGGTAACGAACACCCCTGCCGCGGCGCAGGATGAACATCTGCCACAGCACAAACACCACCACCGACAGCGGCACGTACTTTAGCGCCACCGACGTAAAAGAGTCACCGGTCAGCGTCAACAGCACCGAAAACACCAGGCCCATCGACGCGCCCTGAATCGCCGAAGAAATCAAGGCACGACCGTAACCAGTCTGTACCGGGTACTCCACCTGGCGGATGCCGTCGTTGACCAGGTACAGCGCCGTGACCGGATAATCCTGCTCGCTGAGCACGTCAAAAGCGGCGAGCGCATCATCGTGACGCACGAAGGAGGCGATCGCCTCACCGGCGGGCAGGGGCTTGCCTTGAGCCTGCGCCAGGCGCGAGGCAACGAAAGAAGAAGTCGGGGTCGAGGGAATATTCGGCAGGTTAGAAGTCATGGCTTCTATTCTACCGCCCGCCCCAACCCTGGACCCGGTGGGCGGTCAGCTCCTCTACAGGCGTAGCGAGCACCTGTTCAATTAGGCTTCTCAAAGTGCGAATCCCCGCGGCGGGGCGTACCCTAGAGAGGTGAGCAATTCGAAGTTCAGCACCCCCAGCAAGATTTACATTGCCCGCCTTCTGGGCCTCGACGTTTTTGACCCTTTCGGTGACCGCCTCGGCCGTCTCCGAGATGTCGTCGTGCTCAAACGCGGCCTGGGCGCATCCATTGCGGGCGCCCGCCCCGCCAAGGGCAGCGAACCCATTGTTGTCGGCATCATCGTTGAGGTGCTCGGCAAGAAACGCGTGTTCATGCCCATGACCCGTGTGCGAAGTATCGACGCCTCACAGATCATTTCAACCGGCCTGGTGAACCTGCGCCGCTTTGAACAGCGCAACTCTGAGACTCTCATCGTCGGTGAGCTCTTTGACCGCCGCGTGCGTCTGCTCGACGGCAGCGGCGACGCCGTCATTGAGGACGTCGCCATTGAGCAGCGCCGCAACGGCGACTGGGGCGTGACCGAACTGTTCGTTTCCCGCGTCAGCTCCTCCTCCAGCACGTGGCGCCGCCGCTCCAAGGAGACCCTCATCGTCGACTGGGACGAGGCTCTGCTCTCCACCGACGTGGAACCGCAGGCGGCAACCGCGTTCGTGGCGAACCACGAGAATTCCAAGCCCGCCGACCTTGCGGACGCTATCCACGAGATGAGCGATAAGCGCATGGTCGAAATCGCCGCCGAACTGCAGGATGAACGCCTCGCAGACGTTCTGCAGGAGCTACCCGCCGAGGACCAGGTGCAGATTCTGTCGCACCTGGACGACGAGCGTGCCGCGCAGGTCCTCGAAGAGATGGAACCGGACGACGCCGCCGACCTGCTTATCGAGCTGGACGACGCCCAGCGTGAAAAGCTGCTCGAGCTCATGGAACCCGACGAAGCAGACGACGTGCGTCGACTGCTCGAATACGACGAGGGTACCGCCGGTTCGCTCATGAACCCGGTGCCGATTATCCTCTCCCCGGAGGCGACCGTTGCGGAGGCGCTCGCGCACATCCGCGCCGAGGAGATCCCTCCGGCGATGGCGGCTGCCGTCATGGTGACCCGCCCGCCCCTGGAAACCCCGACCGGCAAGTACTTGGGCCTGGTGCACATGCAGAAGCTGCTGCGTGTGCCGCCGAGCGAGCCGATCGGTCACATCCTCGATACCGACACTGAGCCTGTCTCTGACCAGGCAAGTTTGGAAGAGCTGGCACGTGTGCTGGCAACCTACGACCTGACCATCGTTCCCATTGTGAACGAATCGCACCGCCTGGTAGGCGCAGTGACCATCGACGACGTGCTCGATGCGCTCCTGCCCGAAGACTGGCGCACTTACGATGATGGAACTCCCGTACGAAAGGTAGGACGACGCTTTGGCTGATTCGAACCGCCGCGACGCAAACCGTACCGAAGAGAACCCCCGCATCGATAAGGCGCGTATTCTCAAAGACCGTCTGGAGAAGAAGTACGCTGAACGCAACCGCGAGCGCGGCGACTCCCGCCCGCAGCGTAGCGACTCGCAGCTGAGCACCCCCGGCACCCGCAAGCCGAAGCTGTTCACGAGCCCCAACCCGGACGCTTTCGGCCGCATGACTGAGGCGTTCGCACGCTACATGGGTACCCCGCAGTTCCTGATGTGGATGACCATTTTCTGTGGCGTGTGGCTTGCCTGGAACTCCCTGGCGCCGGAGGAGATGCAGTTCGACCCGCGTAGCCTGAACTTCACCCTGCTGACCCTGATGCTGTCCCTGCAGGCTTCTTACGCTGCTCCCCTGCTGCTGTTGGCGCAGAACCGTCAGGATGACCGCGACCGCGTGGTGGCGTCTGAGGACCGTAAGCGCGACCAGCAGAACCTGGAGGAGACCCAGTACCTGACCCGCGAGATTGCTTCGCTGCGTATTGCTCTGCGTGAGGTTGCGACCCGTGACTTCGTCCGTAGCGAGCTGCGTGACATTCTTGAGGAACTGCAGAACATTGCGCAGGAGCAGGAGCGTCACGCCGAGCAGCTGCAGGACATCAGTGAGGACATTGAGGACCTGGAGGAGGCTATCGACGATATCGACACTTCCGAGGGTGAGGAGAAGGACGCTGAGGAGCAGGGCGCTGAGGGTACTGAGAACGGTACCGAGCAGGTGCCTGACAAGGCTGAACGCTCCGCGAAGGACTCCACGAAGGACTCCGCACAGGATCCCCACCGCGGCGATTTGAGCCAGCCTCAGAGCCGCGAATCCCAGCAGGCACAGCAGCAGGCAGAGCGCGCCCGTGAGGGAGGCGCCCGTGACCGCTAATTCTTCCCTGCAGGATGCGCTCTACGCGGCGCTTTCCCGCGTCGAGGACCCCGAATTGCGCCGCCCCATTACGGAGCTGGGCATGGTTGAGACTGCGCTCGTGCATCCTGAACTGGATGAGCACGGTGAGCCGATTCCCGGCCGCCACTGGGCTGAGGTCACGGTGCTACTCACCATTGAGGGTTGCCCGCTGAAGAACACCATCGAGCAGCAGGTTCGTGACGCCGCCGCCACCGTTGAGGGTGTTGAGCGTGTGCAGCTGCAGGTGGGTGCGATGAACCCGCAGCAGCGTTCCGCCCTGCGTTCGATGCTCAAGCCGGAGCGTTCCAACCCGTTCACTGCCCCCGGTTCGCTGACCCGCGTGTTCGGTGTGGTGTCCGGTAAGGGTGGCGTGGGTAAGTCCTCCATGACCGCGAATCTTGCCGCGGCGTTCGCTTCGCGTGGGCTTGCGGTGGGCATTATTGACGCGGACGTGCACGGCTTCTCCATCCCGGGTCTGCTGGGTATTACTGACGCCCCGACCCGCCTGGATGACCTGATTCTTCCGCCGACCGTGGACGTTCCCGCCCCCGCCCAGCGTTGGGGTGAGCAGAAGGTCAGCGGCGGCTTTATTCGCGTGATTTCTATCGGCATGTTCCTCAAGGGCAACGAGCCGGTGGCGTGGCGCGGCCCCATGCTGCACCGCGCCTTGGAGCAGTTCATCATGGACGTGCACTTCGGTGCCCTGGATGTGCTGCTGCTCGATTTGCCGCCCGGCACCGGCGATATTGCCATCTCCATGGCTCAGCTGCTGCCGAATGCGGAGCTGGTACTCATTTCCACCCCGCAGCATGCCGCGGTGGATGTGGCGGAGCGTGCCGGCACCCTGAGCTTGCAGACCGGTCAGAAGGTCGTGGGCGTGGTGGAGAACATGGCTGCCATGACCCTGCCGGACGGTACCGTGCTCGACATGTTCGGTTCTGGCGGCGGTCAGGTGCTCGCTGAGCGTCTTTCGGAGGCGCTCTCCTACCCGGTACCGCTGCTCGGTTCCGTCCCGCTGGATGTGAACCTGCGTACCGGCGGCGACGAGGGCACCCCGGTGGTCTGGAGCCACCCGGACTCCCCCACCGCCGAAGAGATTCAGTCCATCGCCTCGCAGCTACTGCAGGCTGGCGAGTCGAGGGCGGGTCAGAGCCTGCCGCTCTTTGTCTAAAGATTGAGCATCTAGAAGCTGACGGCAAAAGCTGAGAACAGAAAGAACCCCGCACCATCACGGTGCGGGGTTCTTTCATTTCAAAATCTTAGGTTGCGTCCACGTCGAAGGGGGCGTATGCGCCTCGCGGAAGAGCACGGCTCTCCGACTTTTCCTTCTCCTTCAGCAGCGCCTCTTCACGTTCCCTCGCCTCACGCTCGCGCTCGGCGTCATCCTCAGCGAACGCCTGCTTCACAATCACGCGCGGATCGTACTGGCGGGGGTCGTACTGGCGCCAGTTAATATCTTCCAGACCCGTCTCGCCCAGGGCTTCCTTGAAGTCGTCCTTCGCATCGAACGCCATGCGGCGCACGGTCTTGACGAATTCGCGGATCTGTCGGGCGTATTCGGGCATGCGTTCGGGGCCAATCACCACGAACGTGATGATGGCCAAAATAATCAACTCGGTGCCACTAATACCAAACACAGAATATAGATTATCAGTTCCTAGCCAGCACCGCCGAACCCGCGGCACTTTCTGGACGTGTCTTTAAGCTCTGGACAAGCAGAAGGCGTACGCTACAGCACCGCGGAAGGGCATTGCGCCCACGGCTAAGAGCACCACATCAATGGTTTACGGCGGGTAGTCTTCACCGCCGGGTTAAAACGCTGCGGCTCCAACCGCGGGCACGCCCGCCTCCCGAACACAAAAGACCGCCGGCAACACACCGGCGGTCTCAAACATCCGTTGGATAGATTCAGCGGTTTACGGCGGGTAGTCTCCGCCGCCGGGGAGTTGCTTCCAATGCCACAGCCAGCCAACCCAGCCCCATTGCGCACACGCACCCGCCACCAGCAACGCCCAACGATACGCCCGCGAACGGCTCGCCGCCGCCACCACAATCACCAACGGGAACAACGGCAACAACAGACGGAACGTCGACGACTGCGGATTCAAAAACAGAATCAAATACGCAAAATAGCTCAGGCACCACAGGTTCAGCGGAGCCGCCAAAACCCTACGCGCCAGCGGGCTCAAACACAGAGCGATAAAGCCCAAAATCAGAAGAGTCAGCAACACCGGAGCCGCATACCCAAAGTACAGGTACCCCTGCGAAAGCCACGGCTGAATCGGCGCCAAATGGGTACCGCGCCACGCCGTCTCCGTGGCGGTGTACGCATCCACACGGCCCGTAGCCCACCACGCAATCGCAGGCCACACCAGCGCACACGCACACACCACCAAGGCGCTGACCAGCTGCCCCAGATGACGCACAAACGCCGTGCCCATGCCCGACTGGCGGCTCGAACGCACCCAGCACGCAAACCACCACAGGCCGGCAGCCGCGCCCAGGGGCACACCCACCGGGCGGGACAGGCACGCCAACGCCGCCACAGGAACCAGCAGACCGTATCGTCCCTGAACCAGGCACAGCAGCGCACCGGCAAGGAACACCAGGTTCAGCGACTCCGCATACGGCACCTGAAGCACCGGCGCCACCGGCAAGAACGACACCAACGCCACAGCCCACATGGACAGCGCAGAAGGCGACTCCTCACTCTTGAAACCGGTCGCCTTCAACGACGCCTCAAACAGCAGGTAAATCACCCACGCCGCCGCAAAACCAGCAAGCAGAGCAACCGTCGCCGCCACCGGGTAGTACCCGATGCCCGTCGCATGGCTAATAGCACCGGAAAGCTGCGGGAAAATCGGGTAAAAAGCCCACTGATTCTGCTGAACCACACCCGCCGCATTCACCGGCAGCTCACTCGGGTAACCCTGTACCGCGATCTGCTCATACCAGCCGGCATCCCAGATGCTAATGAACGACAAATAATCCAGATGCTGACCCCACGGGCTGCGCAGCTGCTGCTGACCGACCACGGCAAACACCACGAAACCCCATACTCGGGACAGACCGTAAATCAGTAGCACCGACAGCCACGCGGGCAGGGCACGCAGACGCTCCCCCACCCTGCGCAAACGCTCACCGGCGGCGGTATACGCCCAGGTCAGAAGCTCATCAAAAGACTCGCTCCGTTCCTCGCCGGAGGCGGGGGTGGCGGCACCCTGCGCGGGAGAATACGCGGGGGAAGCACTATTACGTTCAGGCGAAACACTCACGGGCGTTAGTTCCCCTCAGCCTGCGGGTTCTTTCGCTTCTCCACAAAGTCATGCGCGCTCAAGGTGCTCTCCGCATCATCAGCCAGCGGAACCGCACCGCGACGAACCGGCTCAGCGGCAGCGACGTTAGCATCAGCAGATTCTGTAGCCGAAGCGGTAGCCTCCGCGGCGGGTGCGTTCTCGAGTGCCTTGTCATCTTCGGGAGCACCGACGAGAGGAGCGATAAAGCCGAAATCCTCCACACGGTCAAAGGTGCCCAAACCATCACGGCCCACACCGCTGAAGAACGCGGCACCGGGCACGGCACGCTCACCGGAGAGCGCCACAACGGAGAGCACCGCAATGCCCGAAATCAGCAGGGCAAGCAGAATCAGAAGAAAGTTCATGTCAATCTCATATCATGCAGGACCGTCAACCCCTGACGGTCACCTAAATTCAAATAGTAGCGCCAGCACCGGCAGAATCAGCGTCGCGGTTAGTCCTCGTCGCGGTCGCTGAGCAGCCAGGCACGCAAATCCGCGTGGCAGCGGGTCAGCTGGCTAAAGCTCACGTGCTCGTTATCGGTATGAGCCAGCAGGGCGTCACCAGGGCCGAAATTCACGGCGGGAATACCAATCTCGCTCAGGCGAGCTACGTCCGTCCAACCGTACTTCGGCTGGGGCTCCTCTCCCACCGCCTCAATGAGGGAAGCCGCCAGCGGGGTGTCCAGTCCGGGGCGAGCCGCTGGGGAAAGATCCACAAAATCCAGCTCGTATCCGGCGAAGACCTCACGCACGTGGGCGATAGCCTCATCCAGGGTCTTATCAGGGGCAAAACGGTAGTTCACGTGCATTGCCGCCGCATCAGGAATCACGTTACCGGCGACGCCACCAGAAATCTGCACCGCGTTCAGACCCTCACGATAGTCCAGGCCCTCCACCGCGATAGTCTTCGGTTCGTAGGAGGCGAGCGCCGCCAACGCCGGTGCCAGGGCGTGAATCGCGTTCTCGCCGCGCCATGCACGTCCCGAGTGGGCGGCAAGGCCGCGGGTGCGCACGAAGAAACGCATGGTGCCGTTGCAGCCGCCCTCAATGGTGCCGTTGGTCGGTTCAAGCAGCACACCGAAGTCTGCGTCAGTGATGAGCTCACCGTGATTGCGGATCAGACGCGCCAGGCCGGAGAGTTCGCTGGCGACTTCTTCGTTGTCGTAGAAGATGTAGGTCAGGTTGTAGTCGGTGTCCTGCGCGGTCAGTTCGGCGGCAAGCTTCAGCTGAACCGCCACGCCGCCCTTCATGTCGGTGGCGCCGCGACCGTAGAGCACGCTGTGGCCGTCCTCTTCACGTACCGTGGACGGCACGGTACCCAGCGAACCCTCAACGGTGGGCAGGGGCACGGTATCCAGGTGACCGGCAAGAATAATGCGGGTGCGTTCCCCCTCAACGCCGGGCAGCGGCGGGAACTCGGTGCGGGCGATAATGGCGTCCCCGTCACGGGTCAGGTGCAGGTGCGGGCAGAACGACAGCGCCATGTGCACGGCGTCAGCAATTGGCTGCTCATTGCCGGAAACCGACTCGTAATCCAGCAGGGCACGGGTCAGCTCGGGCATGGACACGTCCAGGTTCAGGGGCGGCTGCGGTACAGGGTGAAGCTCAGAGTTCTTGGGGGAAACGCTCATCCTTCCACCTTACAGGTTCGCCCGCGCCCACCCCCACGCCCACAACGCCGATATCGAGCATATGAGACGGTCTTGAAGGGGCTCTCACCCCCAAAACTATAATGGGAGGCATGTCTGAAAACACTCCCCGTTACGCCTCCGGCGTCGCACTGGTCAATGTTGTTGTCTCTGGCGAGCACGCCGGCACCGTCCTGGATGCCTGGTTCCCCGCCCCCTCCCTCACCCAGACCCCCGACCTGTCCATCGCGGACGAGCTGGAGGACCTGGCCGTTGAGCATCCGGCGCGCAATGCCCGTACCGAGGTGCGTACCGCCTCCATCAACCTGGATGAGGCACCCGAAGATGCGGTCGACGCGTACCTGCGTCTGCACCTGCTCTCGCACACTCTGGTTCGCCCCAACGAGCTGAACCTGGACGGTCTGTTCGGCACCCTGGCGAATGTTGCGTGGACCAACCACGGCCCGGTGCTTGCCGCCGAGTTCCAGAAGCTGGCGATTGGTCTGCGCAAGCTGGGCCACCTGAGCGTGAGCCACATTGATAAGTTCCCGCGCCTGGTGGATTACGTGGTTCCCGCCGGCGTGCGTATTGGCGACGGTGACCGTCTACGCCTGGGTGCGCACTTGGCGTCCGGCACGACCGTGATGCACGAGGGCTTCGTGAACTTCAACGCCGGTACCCTGGGCACCTCCATGGTTGAGGGCCGTATTTCTCAGGGCGTTGTGGTGGGCGACGGCTCGGATGTGGGTGGCGGCGCCTCCACGATGGGTACCCTCTCCGGTGGTGGCACTCAGCGCGTCTCTATTGGTGAGCGTTCTCTGCTGGGTGCGGAGTCCGGTATCGGTATTGCCCTGGGTGATGACTGCGTGGTTGAGGCTGGCCTGTATGTGACCGCTGGTTCGCGCGTGAGTGTTCTGCTGCCCGGTCAGGAGGCGCGCGTGGTGAAGGCTGCGGAGCTGTCCGGTGTGTCGAATCTGCTGTTCCGCCGCAATTCAATCAGCGGCGCGATTGAGGTTCTGCCGCGTGCGAAGAACACCGTGGAGCTGAACGAGGCGCTGCACCTGAACTAGTCTGCACCTGAACTAGTCTGCACCTGAACTAGTCTGTACCTGGACTAGCGCTGGTTGCCCTTGCGAACGTTGGGGGTCGGCCCGTGAACTTTAGGGGCCGGGATGCGTGAAGCATCCCGGCCCCCTTTTCTGCGCCTGGTGTTCCCTCTTCGCCGCTCTCACAGGCTGGGCGCGAATCCGCGGCGGCTACGATGACCGTTTTCAGGGCGGGATGCTCGGGCTTTCGCTAGGCTGGTAGTACCGGGTACAGCGCACCCGCCGCTGCAGACGAGTGGCGGCACACCTCAATAACGCCTCCCACGTGCTCACACCAGAGTGCACAAGCGCACAGTGTCCCGCAGTACTTACGCCCCGTGCACGGCTGTACTATTAGATACAGCTCAACAGCTTTTGTCCCCCATCCGGAGCACTTTTTCCGGATATATAAAGCCCGAAAGGACATCATGAAGGTACTCGTTACCGGCGGCGCCGGCTACATCGGCTCCCACACTGTACTTGAACTGCTCAAGGCAGGTCACGACGTCGTCGTCATGGATAACCTTGCAAACTCTTCCGAGGAGTCCCTCAAGCGCGTCGCTGAACTCGCTGGCCGCGCCCCCGAGTTCCACAAGGTTGACCTGCTCGACCTCGAAGGCATGAAGGCTCTCTTCAAGCAGGTTCGCCCCGACGCTGTGATTCACTTTGCGGGTCTGAAGGCTGTGGGCGAATCCGCCGAGAAGCCGCTGTGGTACTACCAGACCAACGTGGCTGGCACCCTGAACCTGCTGTACGCAATGGACGAGGCTGACTGCCACTCCATCGTGTTCTCCTCCTCCGCTACCGTGTACGGTGAGCCCGAGTCCATGCCTCTGATTGAGAAGATGAACATGGATGCGCAGTCCTGCTACGGCCGCACCAAGGAGCACATCGAGGACATGCTGGTCGACCTGGCTGCTTCTGATTCCAAGTGGAACATTGCTCTGCTGCGTTACTTCAACCCCGTTGGTGCGCACGAGTCCGGCCGTATTGGTGAGGACCCGGCGGGCATCCCGAACAACCTGGTGCCCTTCATCGCGCAGGTTGCTGTGGGTCGCCGCGAGTACCTGAACGTCTTCGGTAACGACTACCCGACCGTTGACGGTACCGGCGTGCGCGACTACATCCACGTGGTTGACCTGGCTGACGGCCACCTGAAGGCGCTGGATTACATTACCCAGCACGGCGGTCTGCACACCTGGAACCTGGGTACCGGTAACGGTTACTCGGTTCTGCAGGTTCTGCACGCGTTCGAGGAGGCGTGCGGTAAGGAGCTGCCGTACAAGATTGTGGATCGTCGCCCCGGTGACGTTGCGGTCTCTTACGCTGATCCTTCCTCTGCTCTGGCGGATCTGGGTTGGAGCGCTAGCCGCGACATTAAGACCATGGTTCGCGACCACTGGAACTGGCAGAAGAACAACCCCAATGGTTACGAAGCCTAAGCTGTTTTAGCCCCTTGTGAGGGGTGTTGAAGAGTGCCCGATAGGTGTTATCTCACCTATCGGGCATTTTTGTGCGCTTCGGGCTAGGTAGTTACCGGAACTGTAGCCCCGTCGGGAGCTACCTGGCAGCAACATTACTTAGATGCAGATACCTTCAGACGCTCAGCAGCCTTCGCCACCGCCTCATCGGAGGCAGTCAGAGCGATGCGCACGTAGCCTTCGCCGTCCTCGCCGTAGAACACGCCGGGGCCAGCAATAATACCCAGCTCCGCCAGGCGACCAATCGAATCCCAGGTAGACTCGCCGAAAGTGGTCCACAGGTACAGGCCAGCTTCAGAATTCTCGATGCGACCACCGGCGGCGATAATCGCCTCCTCCAGCACCTCGCGGCGAGCACGGTACAGGTCCTTCTGCGCCGCCACATGCGCCTCATCAGCCAGCGCCACCATCATGGCAGCCTGCACCGGGGCGGGCACAATCATGCCTGCGTGCTTGCGGCTATTAATCAGGTTCGGCATCAGCTCGGGGGCACCGGCGATGAACGCGGCACGGTAACCGGCAAGGTTCGACTGCTTCGACAGCGAATACACGGCAAACAGGCCGGTGAAGTCACCATCGCACACGCGAGGATCCAGGATGGACGGCACCGGCTGACCGCCACGCGCCTCATCCCAAGCACCCCAACCGAGCTCAGCGTAGCATTCATCGGACGCCACCACGGCACCAATTTCACGCGCCTGCGCCACAATCTCACGCAGCTGCTCCACGGTACGCACCACACCGTTCGGGTTCGCCGGGGAGTTCACCCAAATCAGCTTCACACGGCTACGGGTATCAGCATCCAACTCGTCCAGGCTGTCGGCGGGTACAGACTCGGCGCGAGCAAAACGGGCACCCATATCGTAGGTGGGGTACGCAACGCGCGGGTACACGACCACATCGCCCGGGCCCAGCCCCAGCAGGAACGGCAGCCACGCCACGAGCTCCTTCGAACCCACCGTGGGCATAATCGCGTCAGGGTTCAGGCCGGTCACGCCGCGGCGGCGCGCAAACCACTCGGCAATAGCCTCACGCAGGGCGGGGGTGCCGTGGGTGGTCGGGTAGCCGGGTGCGTTGGAGGCAGCCGCCAGCGCCTCACGAATGTTCTGCGGGGTCGGGTCGACCGGGGTGCCGATGGACAGGTCCACCGGACCGTCCGGGTGGGCGGCCGCGGTTGCGCGGTAGGGGGCGAGCGCCTCCCAGGGGTATTCGGGCAGGTTCAGGCCGTAAGTCATTGTGTCACCTGGTTGCTTGGGAATAATAGTTTTCGTCATTTTAGTCTAGCGTCCGTGCGCTGGCGTGCCTACAGCAAGAGCCTCCATTCCAGCGCCTAGACGGTGCGTGGGCACCGGGTGCTGTGATGGAGGCTCTTGGCACCCGTTAGCGGGTGCGGTCAGTCTATGCGGTTGTCGCTATTATTCGCCGCAGGCTACTACTCACCACGAGGGGGCAGTGCCGCGATGAAGGGCACGTCCTTGCCGGTGGGGCCGAGCTTTGCGGCACCGCCGGGGGAACCCAGGTCGTCGAAGAAGTCTGCGTTGGCGCTGACGTATTCAGTCCACTCTTCGGGGACGTCGTCTTCGTAGTAGATTGCTTCTACGGGGCAGACGGGCTCGCAGGCGCCGCAGTCCACGCACTCATCGGGGTGGATGTACAGGGTGCGTTCGCCTTCGTAGATGCAGTCGACGGGGCATTCTTCAACGCATGCGCGGTCTTTGACATCCACGCAGGGAAGCGCGATTACGTAGGTCATTGGTGTGCCTTTCTAGAAGCTGTTCGCCCCGTGCCCGCCGTTCTGCGGGTCGTCTGCTGCAGGGCAGAATCTACAGAGTAAACCGCCGAGTGGTTGGTACCCGGCGGGGAAGTCTGTGTATAGTCTATCGCGCGCTGACTGTTTAACAGTATTTTCGTGGTGTATCAGACAGTGGGTCATTGGGTTTGTGGGGGTATTTTTTAGGCTAGGCTGACCTGGTATTTATTTGCATTACGACTAGTCGGCTGGCTTTTAAAAATAGATTAAGCCAAAAATGAAATCTTCGTCACATGAATTTTTTGATGAAGTTGCCATTATTTCCACCTCCGCTAAATTCACCGAATAACGCATAAATTTTCTTCCCTATTGTCCTCTACCTGAGCCTCTATCCGGCGGGTGCAGAAGACAGCAGCGGTGCAGCGCCCAAAAACAGCAGGAGGGGCGTCCCGGCTAACCGGAACGCCCCTCCCCCACGTTATGACATAGTAATAGCCTTCAGGCTACTTCTTAGCGCGCGCACGCTGATGCGCCGCACGCGGCGAGAAATACTGCGCGTCCTTCACGCGAGCGCGCGTGTACACGAGCATGCCCAGCATCGCCGCAACCGGGGCACCAAACCACCACAGGGCACCGTAGAAGCCAATCGCCGAATGACCCGGGTTCACCAAAACAAACGGCGAATCGGGGCGACCGTATCCGAGCACGTACACGGTCACGAACACGGCAACAGCCACAACCGCCGCCGCGTAGCCGCGGCGCAGCGACAGGGCGCACCACAGGGCGGTAAAGAAAACCGTCAGGTACGCCACCAGCAAGCCGAGGGGCAGGGCGGTATCCCCCGCATACACGACCCAAGCGTGGTAGATCGACCCGGCAATACCAGCAAAAATACCCAGAATCGAGCCGGTCAGAACGCCCGCCACCAGACCGGCCTCCTGCGGCTTCGGATGCACGGTCGCCGTCGGGTCGCCGTCGAGCACACGGAAAGTCTCCACGGCAGAAATCTTCTGCGGCACCTTATTCGAGTACTCAAAAGTCTTCTCGTCCACCACCGTAATCTGGGTGCGGTGCGCCTCCATTGCCTTGCGCTTGGCGGTGCCGTCACCGTAAATAGCAGCCTGCAGGCGCTGATCAGCCGCGTCGAACTCACCCTCAATACCCCAGGTAAGAATCGGGCGGTCCTCGTCATCTTCAAGAATCTGCAGGGCACGGTGCACAATCTCGTACACGCGCACGTGGTCGGGGTGGCCGTAGCCGCCGTCCGAATCGTAGGTAACCAGAACATCCGGGGTGAGGGCGCGGATAGCGGCAACCAGCGCCTGAGCCTGCGGTTCCAGCGGCTGCGCGGTCAACGAGTCCTCCGCCGCCACCGGGTTGGCGACGGGCTTACCCTCCGGGCCCCACGCCATGCCGGAGTCACGGTACAGGGGCAGCGCGCCCTCAGCGACGGCGGGTTCCTGACCCAGGAAGAATTGCTTCTTCACGCCGAGTGCCTTAATAGCGCCGGCAAGCTCACCGGTGCGATACTCACCCAGCGCCTCACCATTATCACGGCAGCCGGGCTTACCGACCTCCAGGTGGTGTAGCTCCTCGGGGATGACCTCACCTAGTTCACCGCGGGTAGCGGTCAGCAGGTACACCTCCGCGCCCTTCTGCGCATAGTACGCCATGGTTGCGCCGGTCGAGGAGGTTTCGTCGTCCGGGTGTGCATGCACAAACAGGATGCGTGCCTTCTTCGCATCGTAGTTATTCGGCAGCAGGTCACGGCGCGATCCGGGGGCGATGCGCTCACCCTGCGTGGGATAGCTAGGGGTCGCAGAATCAGGCTGAGTGTTCTCGGTTTCAGACACAGGCTTTCCCTCTCATACGCAGGGTTGGGTTTCTTGGACGGTCAAAGCGCGCCGGCAATTTACATCGTTGATCAGCAGACGTTGAGTAGCTGACGGGTGCCACCACCGTGCAGGCGCATTATTTTATCTTACACACTCGCATGTACAGCGCGGGGTGTTCAGGCTTTTCAGAAGCGGTTTTTGGAGGCGGTTTTCAGTAGAAAGCAAAAGCGCCCGGCTCTCCTCCCCCTTCTCCCCCCGCTGCCCCGCTGTTATTTCCCGAACGGAACGGTTAAACAGAACCGCCGCCACCTTCCACATGAAAGGTAGCGGCGGCTCCTACGCAACGACAGCGCTCGGGCAACGACACCCGCTACAGCAGGTTAGTCGCTAACGCTAACAGTCATTCGCGCTGTATTAGTTCGCGCGGGCGCGGCGGCGGAACTCGCGGACACGCTCGTTGGAATCCAGGATGACCTTACGGATACGAATCGCCTCGGGGGTCACCTCAACGCACTCGTCTTCGCGAGCGAACTCCAGGCACTCTTCCAGGGTCAGCTTCTTCGGCGGGGTCAGGTTTTCGAAGTTGTCCGCAGTCGAAGAACGCATGTTGGTCAGCTTCTTTTCCTTGGTGATGTTAACTTCCATGTCGTCTGCACGGGAGTTCATACCAACGATCATGCCCTCGTACACCTCAGAGGTGGGCTCCACGAAGAAGGTGCCACGCTCCTGCAGGTTAATCATCGCGTAGGGGGTCACCACGCCGGCACGGTCAGCAATCAGCGAACCGTTGGTGCGGTACTCAATCTCGCCAGCCCACGGCTCGTGCTCAATCGAGTAGGAGGAAGAAATACCGGCACCGCGGGTCTCAGTCAGGAACTGAGTACGGAAACCAATCAGACCACGTGCGGGAACAGCGAACTCCATGCGGACCCAACCGGTACCGTGGTTCGACATGTTCTCCATGCGGCCCTTACGTGCAGCCATCAGCTGGGTGACAGCGCCCAGGTACTCCTCGGGCACGTCAATGATCATGTGCTCCATGGGCTCGTAGACCTTGCCGTCGATGGTCTTGGTAACCACCTGGGGCTTACCCACGGTCAGCTCGAAGCCTTCGCGGCGCATCTGCTCCACGAGGATAGCCAGGGCGAGCTCGCCACGGCCCTGAACTTCCCACGCGTCCGGACGCTGGGTGGGCAGAACCTTGATGGACACGTTACCGATCAGCTCGCGGTCCAGGCGGTCCTTCACCTGACGTGCGGTGACCTTTGCGCCCTTGACGCGGCCAGCCAGCGGGGAGGTGTTAATACCGATGGTCATGGAGATCGCGGGATCGTCCACCTTGATCAGCGGCAGGGGCTTGGGGTTCTCAGCGTCGGTGAGGGTTTCACCAATGGTGATGTCCTCGATACCAGCCACTGCGACGATTTCGCCGGGGCCAGCGGACTCTGCGGGAACACGCTCGAGAGCCTTGGTCGCCAGCAGCTCGGAGATGCGGACGTTCTTGATCTCACCGTCGTGACGTGCCCACGCAACGGTCTGGCCCTTCTTCAGGGTGCCGTTGAAGATACGGACCAGTGCCAGACGGCCCAGGAACGGGGAGGAGTCCAGGTTGGTCACGTGTGCCTGCAGAACCTCGTTGGGGTCGTAGGTGGGGGCGGGCACGTGCTCGATGATGGTCTTGAACAGCGGCTCAAGGTTGTCGTTGTCGGGCAGCTGGCCGTCTGCGGGCTGGTTCAGGGATGCAGCGCCAGCCTTACCGGATGCGTACACCACCGGAACGTTCAGCACGGCGTCCAGGTCCAGGTCGGGAACCTCGTCCGCCAGGTCGGATGCCAGGCCGAGCAGCAGGTCCATGGACTCGCCAACAACCTCGTCAATACGGGAGTCGGGGCGGTCAACCTTGTTCACCACGAGGATTACGGGCAGCTTAGCAGCCAGTGCCTTACGCAGCACGAAGCGGGTCTGGGGCAGCGGGCCTTCGGATGCGTCCACGAGCAGCACAACGCCGTCAACCATGGACAGGCCGCGCTCCACCTCGCCACCGAAGTCGGCGTGGCCGGGGGTGTCAATAACGTTAATGGTGATGGTCTCACCGTTGGCGGAAGGGCCGTTGTAGAACACGGTGGTGTTCTTCGCCAGAATGGTGATGCCCTTTTCCTTTTCGAGGTCACCGGAGTCCATGACTCGGTCTTCAACATCTGCGTGGGCAGAGAAGGCGTGGGTCTGCTGCAGCATCGCGTCGACGATGGTGGTCTTACCGTGGTCAACGTGTGCCACGATAGCCACATTGCGAAGGTCGGGGCGCGAAGCGGTGTTTTCAGACATGCGTTAAGTTTCTCGCTTAAATCTAGGGGATAGTCTTGCCAACGGGTGCGCTCTAGACAGCGCAGGGGGTCACAGGGCAGTACCCACAGATAGGTATCTGGTGGTCGTTGCCGGTTTGGGTGTTTGCCGATGGACCCGCTCTGCGATGAGAACGTTTCCGGGCACGCCAAAACGGACCCCCCTCCGTTGGGCTTAGCTACCAGTGTATCACTAGGGCTTTTCTGCGAGCCACTCATCAATCATGCGGCGGGCGACGGCATTCGTGCCGGGCAATTCCAGCTTGGCGGGGTCGTCCTCGTCGCTATTGCCGCGTTCCTCCGAAATGGCAATCGCCTCACGCAGCTCAGCGGCGGTGAACCAGCGTGCGGCGCGAATCTCACCGTCGTGATGGATGATGGGCTCGTTCTCATCCACGCGCACCCGGTAGCAAATCATGAGCGAACGCGGAAAAGGCCACACATCGCTCATACGGTACTCGGTGCTCAGGGCGTGCAGGCCGGTTTCTTCGTAAACTTCGCGGGCAATTGCCTCTTCGAGGTTTTCGCCGGGGTCAACGAATCCGGCAATGAGGGCGAACCGGTTGGGGTGCCACTGGCGGTTATTCGCCAACAGCACGCGCTCGCCGTCACGGCTGGTCACCAGCGCCATCACGGCGGGTTCAATGCGGGGGAACACCATCTCGCCGGAGGCGGTGCGGCGGATTCCCTTCGAGCCGAGGGGCGCCTCCTCGCCACTGTAGGCGGAGTAGCGCATGTCGATCAGGTAGTCGCGGCGTGCCAGGGCGGTGGCGTAGTGGGCGCGGCCTTCCGGGTTCTCGTGGACCGGGTAGTAGCGGAAACCACTGGCGGAGGCGCGCACCCGAGGGTTATTCAGGTCGGTAGCGACCTGCGCGAGGGTTTCGTCCTCGCAGTAGAGCACGTGCACCTCCGCACCACTATTCTTCTGGGCGTCGGCACCGTAGGCGGCGGGGCGAATCACGCTACGCGCAAGGATGGCCTCTTCGGTCAGCGGCTCAGCAGCATCGTGACCGGTCAGGTAGTGCACGGTTCCGTCATCGTTGAGGAGGGTTTCCCCTTCATGGGAAATGAGCAGGTAGCGCGGTGCATGAGTATCAGCGGGAGTGTGTTCAGATGAAGAAGTCATGGGGTTTACTCTACATCTTGATACTGCAAGGCCACAATGACGTGCCAGGTTTCGATTTTTTCGCCGTATCGTTCCATATCACCTTCGAAAGAGGTGACAGAGACCCCCGAAAATAAGAGAATGGAAACATGACTACTTCTATTGACCCCACGACTACTTCTGCATGGTCGGCTCTGTCCGCTCATCACAAATCCCTCACCCCGAACCTGCGCGAATGGTTTGCCGCTGACCCGGAACGCGCGCAGAAGTTCAGCTTCACCGCCGACGAACTGCACGTCGACCTGTCCAAGAACCTGATTACCTCCGAGACCGTTGAGCTGCTGCTCAAGCTCGCTGAAGAGGTCAAGCTGGAGCAGGCCCGCGAGGCAATGTTCTCCGGTGAGCACATTAACGTCACCGAGGACCGCGCCGTGCTGCACACCGCACTGCGCCGCCCCGAGGGTTACACCCCCGCGCTGACCGTTGACGGCCAGGACGTTGACGCAGACGTTCACGCCGTGCTGAAGAAGATTTACGCATTCGCTGAGCGCGTGCGCAACGGCGAGTGGACCGGCATCACCGGCAAGCGCATCGAGACCGTCGTGAACATCGGTATCGGTGGCTCCGACCTGGGCCCGGTCATGGTGTACGAGGCTCTCAAGCCCTACGCAGACGCAGGCATCACCGCACGTTTCATCTCCAACATTGACCCGACCGACGTGGCAGAGAAGGTCTCCGACCTGGACCCCGAGACCACCCTGTTCATCGTCGCGTCCAAGACTTTCGGCACCCTCGAGACCCTGACCAACGCGCGCGTGGCACGCGAGTGGCTGCTGTCCGCACTGGCTGAGGCTGGCGCTCTGGAAGGTAAGGAAGCATCCGAAGCTGTGGCTAAGCACTTCGTGGCTGTCTCCACCGCACTCGACAAGGTTGCAGCATTCGGCATTGACCCCGAGAACGCTTTCGGCTTCTGGGACTGGGTTGGCGGCCGCTACTCCGTAGACTCCGCTATCGGTACCTCCCTGGCTATCGTGTTCGGCCCGAAGGTTTTCGCTGACTTCCTCGCAGGCTTCCACGCGATGGATGAGCACTTCCGCACCGCTCCCCTGGCTCAGAACGTACCCGTTCTGATGGGTCTGCTGAACATCTGGAACGTGAACTTCCTCGGCGCTGAGACCCACGCGGTTCTTCCCTACGACCAGTACCTGCACCGCTTCCCCGCGTACCTGCAGCAGCTGACCATGGAGTCCAACGGCAAGTCTGTTCGCGCGGACGGTTCCTTCGTCAACTACGCAACCGGTGAAGTGTTCTGGGGCGAGCCCGGCACCAACGGCCAGCACGCCTTCTACCAGCTGATTCACCAGGGCACCCGCCTGATTCCCGCGGACTTCCTGGCCTTCGCCAACCCGGTCCACCCGACCAAGGACGGCGAGCAGGACGTTCACGAGCTGTTCCTGGCTAACTTCTTCGCACAGTCTCAGGCTCTGGCGTTCGGCAAGACCGAGGAAGAGGTTCGCGCAGAGGGCACCGCGGAGCACGTGGTCAACGCACGTATCTTCAGCGGCAACCGCCCCTCCACCTCCATCATGGCACCGCGCCTGACCCCGCGCGTTCTGGGCTCCCTGATTGCCCTGTACGAGCACATCACCTTCGTTCAGGGTGTTGTGTGGGGCATCGATTCCTTCGACCAGTGGGGTGTTGAGCTGGGCAAGAAGCTGGCCCTGGACCTGGTTCCCGCTATTGAGGGTGACCGCGAGGTTCTGGAGCGTCAGGATTCTTCGACCGCCTCGCTGATTGACTACTACCTGAAGAACCGCACCAAGTAGTAGTTCGAACCTATCCCCGAGGGTTTTATAGCCTGCGGGTATAGGATGCAAAACCGCCGGATAGGCTCCCAGTTAGGGAGGCTATCCGGCGGTTTTGTTATAGGGGTTCTAGCTCAGTACCGTGCTGCTAGTTCACGGCGGGCAGGGTGTCGGAGGCAACCTCAGCAATAATGCGCACCACGGTGGATTCGGGTAGCTGCGGGATGCCCTGCTCGTCACGGACAACGCCACCGGCGTCACGGTGGGCGGTCATGCCGGTGTCTTCGGTGGCCTCTTCGCCGTCGGCGCAGGTTGCGGGCACGTGCACGAATCCGGCGGGGATGCTCAGACCCAGTTCACGGCTGATGCGCTGACCCTCGTAGAACACATGGTTGCACACGTAGGTTCCGGCGGTGTACGAAATCTCGACCGGCTCCCCCGCCGCACGCAGGCGCTCAAAGCTGGCGCGCACCGGCAGGGAGGAGAAGTACGCCTCCTGACCGCCCGGAGCGATCGGCTCATCGCAGCGTCGGTCGCCGTCGTTATCCTCAATGCCCGCGGAGTCCAGATTGATGGCGACCTGTTCGAGGCTGACCACGTCGCGGCCAACCGCTACGCCCAGGCTGATGAGCGCGTCGGGTTGCACATCCTGCAGGGCGGCGCGCAGGGCGGCGCTGGATCCGTCGTAGCTGACGGGCAGCTCGCGGGCCACGACGCGCAGGTCCGGGCGGGCGGTATTCAGCGCCCGCACGGCGCCTTCTGCGAGCGCCACGGTGGGGTTGACGGGCACGCCGGGGAACGGTCCGAAGTAGGTCAGTAGCAGGGTGCGTGCCTGGGTGGGGGTGGTTGCCATAGTCAATCTCGTTTTCTGCGTTGGTTTTATGCAGTATTGGTTTTATTCAGCGGCATTCTTTTCGGCGGCGCGGCGCTCTAGGTCCTTGGCGAGCGCATCCAGCAGCTCCTCGGGGGTAGTGACGATGATGAGCTCGTCCAGGTAGCGTTCGTTGAGCAGACCGGTGGACGCCATGTAGTGCATGGCGTCGATGAGCTTATCCCAGTAGCCGTTGACGTTCAGCAGGGCGACCGGCTTAGAGTGAATATCGAGGAACTGCCAGCTGAAAACTTCAAAGAACTCTTCGAGGGTTCCGGGGCCGCCGGGCATGGCGACGAACGCGTCAGCCTTGTCGATCATGGCGATTTTGCGCTGGTGCATGGTGTCCACAATTTCGAGGGTGGTCTGGCCGGGGTACACGCCCTCCAGCCCGACCAGCTTGTGGGTGACCACGCCGTAGACCACGCCGCCGGCGTCCAGGGTTGCGCCCGCGACGGTGCCCATGAGGCCGGTGCGGCCGCCACCGTACACCACGCCAATATTGTTCTGGGCGCAGAGGGTGCCGAGCTCCTGGGCGCGGGTGGTGAAGAGCGGGTCGTTGCCGGAGCGTGCACCGCAGTAGACGGCAAGGTTGTAGTTGGTCTTCTTCATGGTTCTCCTTGGGGTGTATGGGGTTTCGGGGTGGAGCGCCTCTATGCGTTCTACCGCGCGATAGATGTTGTTGTGTTGAGGGTACCGGATGCACCTGTGTACCTCATGTGTGCCGCCCGCCAGTTCAGGGGCACGTTAGGCACGGTGATTACGGTAGCGGGGTGCGCGCCAGCAGCGGGAAAATCTGCTCGGTATTCAGCGGTGCCTGCGCTACAGAATCGGAGGGGCTGCTCATGTCGGGGTTGACCCAGCGTAGCTCAGCGATTTCTGCCTGCGGCACCAGCATAGCCAGCTGTTCGTGCTGCTCGTCGGTGGGTGCGTATTCATAGGTTTCGGCGCGTACCGTAAAGCCCGCCTCGTTCAGCGCCGCTGCCTCCAGGAGTCCACGATGGTGCATCCGGGCGGGGTCGGGGGTGAGCCCGATTTCTTCGTTCACTTCGCGGCAGGCGGTCTGTAGCGGGGTCTCCCCCGGTTCGGGTTTGCCGCCGGGCATCATGAACCCGTCGCTACCCTGCTTGCGTACGGTGAGTACGAGGCCGTCCCGGTTGCGGATTGCTACAGCGCACACATTCACGACGCGGTGCGCGCTGTCGATGGCGCTGTGCTCAGTAGCACTGTGCTCGGCGGGCGGGGCTGCTTCTACTCGGTTCTGCGGGTTCTTCTGCATGGGCATCTTTCTACCCTAGCATTTCCGTATCCTCCACCCGGCACAGTGCGTATTTGTCTTATTATTCCACCCTATTGTGCGCCCTGTAGGCATTGGTTTTACGTAATATTTCGGCGAGTTATCTTATGTCCGGTTCATGCGTTTAGGCGCGTGTTACCGTGTATTTAACCGCGATGTCGCGGTACCGTATACGCACTCGACTTAGCGTGATACAGGAAGAGTGCGGATCACTCAATCACTCATGTAGAAGGAACTTCATGATGGCTAACTCTTCTCGTTCCCGCCGCTACGGTAGCGCTGGCGCTTCTGTTCTTCTTGCCGCGTCGTTGAGCCTGTGCGCTCTGCCTTCTGTTGCGGCGGCTAATACCCCGGATCCGGTGAATCCGCCGGTTATTACGGTCTACAACTACAAGGTTGAGACCAATACCCGTGAGCTGAAGACCGCCCTGCGTCTGAACAAGATTACGCTCAAGGCGACGAAGCTGCCCGCGAAAACCACTGCTTTTTCCCCGGCTTTGCATGAGGCAAACCATAGGGGTTTCCCGTTCCTGAACCCGATCCAGACGGTGCACGTTGCGGGCCCGTTCAAGGATGGTACAGCTACTGCGACCCACTACGTTCCTGGAGAATTGATTGACCCGGCGAAGAACTACAGCTTCGTCGCCAATATCGCCGTTGATGGCCATTATTCGGGCGGCCAGGTGCTACGCATGGACGTTGTGAAAGATAGCGCCGCACCGGTTCTTCAGGTGGATTCGCCGCGCTTGAACACCAAGGGTGAGACTGTGTTGAAGGTGCGCGGTACCGGCTACACCGGTGAGGCGACCCCGCACGGTGTGCGCGTGGTGGTGTCTGATACGAATGTGTGGGTTCCCGGTCGTTTTCCCCAGACGGGTATGCGCTTCGTGGCTGAGGTGACCGTACCTGCTTCGCAGATTCACAACGGTGCTTTTGAGACGGAGGTGAAGGTCCCGGCGGATATTGCGGCGACGCTGAATACCTCTCACAAGTACATTGCGGGCACTATGGCGGCTGGCGTTGAGGGTGCCGAGTACGGCTCGTTTGATGCTCAGAAGCCTCTTGAGCTTTTCGCGCAGGAGCCTGTGGTGTCTGCGGTTCCGACCTATGCTCCGACGGTGGCTCCTCTGCCTGAGGCAACCATCGGCGTGAACCCCACTGACGCACCCACCGTGGCACCCCTGCCGGAAGCAACCGTTGGCGTGAACCCGACCGATGCACCCACCGTAGCGCCCCTGCCCGAGGCAACCATTGGTGTAAACCCGACCGACGCGCCCACCGTAGCGCCTCTGCCTGAGGCAACCGTTGGCGTGAACCCCACTGACGCGCCCACCGTAGCTCCCCTGCCCGAGGCAACCATTGGCGTAAACCCCACTGACGCGCCCACCGTGGCACCCCTACCGGAAGCAACTATCGGCGTAAACCCCACTGAAGCACCCACCGTGGCACCCCTGCCCGAAGCAACCATTGGCGTAAACCCCACTGACGCTCCGACGGTTCCCGCGCTGCCGGAAGCAACCGTTGGCGTAAACCCGACGGATGCACCCACGGTTCCCGCGTTGCCGGAAGCAACCATTGGCGTAAACCCGACCGATGCACCCACCGTCCCGGCACTGCCGGAGGCAACGGCCGCTCCGGCACCGGTTGCCGATAAGACCCCCAACGCTGACAAGCTGGAGGATGCGACCGTGGCGCATCCCAAGAGTAAGCCCGCTCAGAGCAATCCCGCTCAGGAGGCTCCGGTGACCGCCGCCCAATCGGCTAAGGACAACCTGGCAAAGGACAGCCTCGCTAAGGATCATCTGGCTCAGGAGAGCAGCCCCAAGAAGGCCACCCTGGCGAGCACCGGTGCATCCAGTGTTGGCGTGATTGTTGGCATTGGTGTTGCCGCGATCTGTGCGGGTCTGGGTTTGAGCGTTCTGCGCTCGCGCCGCAGCTCCTAAGAGCTGCAGGGCATACAGCCCAGTTCACCCGTCCGGAATAAACTGCGGATAGCAAAAAGCCGCCGGCTCCCCTCATCAGGGGAACCGGCGGCTCTTTACGTATCAGCTCATTCAATCAGCTGTCGCAGGCGTTTTCAGCTGGCGTTCGCGTTACTTCGAAGCCTTAACCTCAATGCCGCTCACGTCAATCTGCTCCAGCGGAATGATGCGGTCACGAGTGACCACGCGGTGCACCAGCCAGACCGCGATAATCACGGGCAGACCAATGTAGGAGCTGAGCACGCCAGCCCAGTCACCGCTCAGGAACGCCTCGTAGTTCTGGCCACCAATAACGACCAGGCACATGAGGAAGGCGATAATCGGGCCCGCGGGGAAGAACGGCGCCACGTAGGGCAGGTCCTTCAGGCTGTGGCCCTGCTTCAGGTATGCGCGGCGGAAACGGTAGTGAGCCACGGCGATACCCACCCAGGTGATGAAGCCAGCCAGGCCAGACACGTTCACCAGCCACAGGTACGCGCCATCCGGCGAGAGCAGCGCGGCGATGAAGCCGATTGCACCGATAGCCGCGGTTGCCAGCAGCGCGTTCATGGGCACGCCGCCGGAGTTGATGTGGGTGAACATCTTCGGTGCCTTACCCTCCTGGGCGAGTGCGAAGAGCATACGAGCCGAAACGTACAGGCCCGAGTTACCTGCAGAGAGCACTGCGGAGAGGATCACGGCGTTCATAATAGCTGCCGCGAAGGCGATGCCCGCACGCTCGAAGATGAGGGTGAACGGGGAGATGTTGATGTTGCCGTCCGCTGCGGTGAGCAGGTTCGGGTCGGAGTAAGGAATCAGGAAGCCGATGACGACCATCGCGCCGATGTAGAAGAGCATGATGCGCCAGAATACGCTGGTCAGTGCGCGGGGCACGTCGCGGCGGGGGTTCTCGGATTCGCCGGCAGCCACACCGATCATTTCGGTGCCCTGGAAGGAGAAGCCTGCAACCATGAAGATTGCGAGCACGGCGGGTGCGCCGCCGACGAAGGGTGCCTCACCGACAGTCCAGTTGGAGACGCCCGGGGAGCTACCACCCAGGATGCCGAAGATCATGGCGATACCCGCGATGAGGAAGACGACCACGGTGACGACCTTGATGGTGGCGAGCCAGAATTCGCTTTCACCGTAGGAGCGTGCCGAGAGGGCGTTGATACCGGTCAGCAGCACGAGGAATCCTGCCGCCCATACCCAGGATGGGATGTCCGGGAACCAGTACCTCATCACCTCGCCGACGGCGACGAGTTCGGCGGCGACGGTAATCGCCCAGTTGAACCAGTAGTTCCAGCCCATGGCGAAGCCGAAGGACGGGGACACGTAGCGTGCCGCGTAGGTCTGGAATGCGCCGGGGACGGGCAGGTGCGCGGCCATCTCGCCGAGGGACTGCATGAGGAAGAGCACCATGATGCCGATGAGGGCGTAGGCGAGGATTGCGCCGCCGGGGCCTGCGGTGGAGATGGTCTTGCCGGAGGCGACGAAGAGGCCGGTGCCGATTGCGCCGCCGATTGCGATCATCTGCATGTGGCGGGCGGAGAGGCCTCGCTTCAGTGCACCTTCTGCGGGGGTGGCTTCCGATGCAGCGCCGGAAGTCTCTGTAGGCTGTGCCATGTCAGGTCTTCTTTCTGAGGCTATTGCTTCGTGCGTTTGCTAGCGGTCTAGTCTGGTGTCCAGTCTAGTCTTGCTGTGCGTGGTGCCGCCGAAGGTTTGGCCTGCGGTCAAGAAATTCTTCAATCATAAGGATTTCTTACGTACCGTAAGTTTTTCTAATCTGAGGGTCAATCCTACTCGCTTTTCAGGCTCTTTTCCACCCAAAACCACAAAAACACAGAAAAACCCTCCCGTACCGCCTCATCACAAGCGGTACGGGAGGGCCCCATATCAGGCGAGTTCGCCCAGTTTATTTAGCTCACCCGGCTTTAGTCAGCCAGGTTGTGGAACGAAACGTTCGTGGGGTGCTCCACAGTACGGGAAACGGTGCAGTCCTTCTGCTCGCTGAGCTGAATCAGACGGTCCACCATCTTCTGAGCCTTGGCGCCCTGCTCGTCCTCGGGGAATCGCACATCAAAGTCCACCTCAACGTCGTCGAGGCGCACCGCGCCGTCTTCGGTCTGCTTCAGCGCCGAGGCGAGAACCTCGAACACCTCCGGGGTGGAGCGGCGGGAGGTACCCGCGTCCACATCCACGGAGGAGCAACCGGCAATAGCGGCGAGTAGCAGCTCGACGGGGGTCAGCAGGCCCTCACCCACACCGAAGTCGAGGGTTGCGCCGTTGGCACCGTAGGCACGGTAGCGCAGGCGGTCGATGCGCTCGATTTTGGTCTGACGGTAGTTTTCGAGTTCGCGGCGTTCCTGCTGGCGCGAGTACACCTTCTTCTGCTCTTCTGCGGTCTGCACGGTGTTGTTCTGCTCAGCGTTGTTCTGTTCAGCCATTGAGGTTCCTTTCGGGTTGTCTGCGCGGTCGCTAGGTTATTCAGCGCCGCGTTGTTTAGTGTCATTCACTATAAGCGTGTTTCTCATATTTTATTCCCGGACTCTTTTTCTCCTCGGTCAACCGCTTGCTCCTATACACTGGAAAGCCGCGGCGGGCGTTATCTTGACCCGCGCACAGGCAGACGAGGCATTTCGCAGAACGTAACGCATACGAGGAACCCACTTATGGCACAGACTCCCAAGCGTCAGGGCGCTAAGCGTCAGGGCGAGAGACTTCAGAGCGCCAAGCTTCAGGGCACTCGACTTAAGGGCACCGGCGCGCAGAATGATTTCCGTTTGGCTGTTGCAGATTCTTCCGTGGTGATGCTCGGTATCGCTGTGCTGGGTTTGGGTCTGGGTATTATCCTCAACGCGCACGGCCTGCCGATCTGGACTGCACCGCTGCTATCTGCCCTAGTTTTTGCCGGTTCGGTGGAGTTTTTGATGGTGGGCATGGTCAGCGGTGGCGCGCCTCTAGCGTCGATTGCGTTGACGGTGTTCCTGGTGAATGCGCGCCATCTGGTGTACGGTCTTTCCTACCCGTTGCACAATGTGAAGGGTTTCTGGGCTAAGGCTCTGGCGATTCACACTCTTTGCGATGAGGCGTTTGCTCTCAACTCCGGTCCCGATCGTAATGAGCGTTCGGGGGCGCGCATTCTGTGGGTGAACGTGCTGATTTACGTGTCGTGGGTTCTGAGCGTAGTCCTCGGGTATGTGCTGGGCGCGAGCTTCCTCAGCAGCCTGAAGGGCGTGGACTTCGTGATGGTGGCCATCTTCACGGTTCTTGCGATGGACGGCTACCGCGCTAACCCGGATCGTGTGACGGCGCTCTTTGTCGCGGCTTCGGCTGCGGTTGCGCTGATTTTTGCGCCGTCCTCGTTCCTGGTGGTGGCGTTGGGGTCGTATGTGGTGTTGCTGCTGGCGCGCTTTCCGGTGGCGAAGCGCCGCGGTACTCTGCCGCATCGTGCGGGGCATGAGGTAGCGGCTGAAGCTGAAAGCGCCGCAGAGAGCCCAATCGCCACAGCAGAGAGCCCAGCCACCGCCGCTACCGCTGATGCGCCCGCTTCCACACAGCGGTAAGAACGTTACATACGTGTTCAAAACCGGTTAGGATAGATGAGTGGAGCTTTGCTCTCCCCTCTTTCTATTTCTAGGATTCGCATAATGCCTCCCGCGTGAACCTGCGCGGAGGCTCCCAGAGGTTGAGGTACCCCATGACTCAGATGAAAGACACCGCTAAGGAAACTAGCGACGCAGAACGCTGTGCCGCCCCGGAGTAACACCGCACCGGGAGCGGCATCACCCGAGGTAACACACGAGAACTACTGACGCGCGCAACTACCCGCGCAGAAAACTTGCGTAAAACTCGTGCAGGAGGAACGGCCCTCCGCCTCCACGTTTCGCGGCTTTCATCAACTCACGTACCTACCGCACTACTTAGCACCCTGCCTCTCTTCGGTTGGGCTCTCCCTACCCTTTTTCGCGGATGCTTTTCAGGGCTTGCCCCACACCGCCTCCGGGTTTTTTATGTGGTGCAGAAAGAGAAAATCTTCATGAACAGTGAAGTAACCACCGGATATATTCTTGCTGCGGTGTTCGTTGCTGCGGGCATTACTTTTCTGTTGCGTCTGCTCCCCTTCGGTCTGAAAAAGGCTCTGGCTGGCTCCGAACTATTGGATGCGCTCAGCCACTGGATTCCGCTCGGCGCGGTCGCGCTACTTGCCATCTATGCGGTGGCGAAAATTAATTACTCCTCGTTCGCTACGGCGGCGCCGTACCTGGCGGGCCTGGTGGTGACCGTGGGGGTGCACCTGTGGCGCAAGAATATGGTGCTGAGCATGGTGGCGGGTACCCTCACCTGCGTTGTGCTGGCTAACTGGGTTTTCTAGGGGGTAATGATGAGCATCTCTAAGAATTCTGCTTCTTCTCAGCCCGCGTCTCAGCAGGCAACCCAGCAACAGGTTGAGCAGGTTATTGCCTCCGCTCTTCCGCTGACCGGTATGCTTCCCGTGGTGGAGGCGCCTGCCTCCCCCGATGCACAAGGCTCTCAGCAACCGCGAGAGAGCGGCTTCGCAGAGGCGATGCGCGTCGCCGGTGTGATTATGCTGGGTTTGTTCTTTGTCGGTATTGGTTTGGGTGTGCTTGTCCACAGCTACCATCTGCCGTTCTGGGTGGCTCCCCTGCTGCCGGTACTGGTGTTTGCCGGTTCGGTAGAGTTCGTGCTGATTGACATGATGTCGAATCATGCCTCGCTGTTCTCTATCGCCGTGATGACTCTGCTCATTAATTCCCGCCACCTCATGTACGGTCTGTCGTACCCGATTGAGCGTGTGCGTGGTGGTTTGGCGAAGTTCTACACCGTGTACACCCTCATTGATGAGGCGTACGCGCTGAACACCGGACCGGACCGCCATAAGCTGCGTGGTTCCCGCATCCTGTGGATTCATGCAGGTCTGCACCTGAGCGTCCTAGCGAGCGCTACGCTCGGCTATGTGCTGGGTGCAAGCTTCTTGAGCGAGCTCAAGGGCGTGGATTTTGTGATGACGGCGCTCTTTGCGGTGCTCGCCATCGATGCTTATCAGAGCTCAAAGGACCGTACCACCGCAGCTATTGCAGGTGTATCTGCAGTGGTTGGTTTGGTGTTGGCGCCGCAGTCGATGCTACTGATTTCGATGGTGGTGTATATGCTGCTACTTATCTCGCGTTTTGTGGTTGCAAAGCGCCGCGGTACCCTGCCGGAGCATATGCTGGTCGCCGATGAGGAGCCTGCCAAAGCCGACGCTCCCGGTCATCCCGGCGCCTCCGCACACTAAGTCTGGATATAGTAAAACGCCCCGCCCACCCGAAATACCGGGTGGGCGGGGCGTTATGCTGTCGCCAGCCGCATGTGTGGGTGAACCCATGCGCTGTAGACGTTCAGTATCTGCTGTGCTGCGTACCGCCAGGTAACCCTGACGGAAGTAGCGCGGATGCCGGGATTGTATCCGGCTCCCGTACCAAGCTTAGCTTACTTGATAGCTGCCAGGGCTGCTTCGTAGTTGGGCTCGTTGGTGGTTTCGGGGACCAGCTCGGTGTAGACAACCTCACCGGCGGGGTTCACGACGACCACAGAGCGTGCCAGCAGACCCGCCAGGGGGCCGTCAATCAGCTTCACGCCGAAGTCCTCACCGAAGGAGGAGCGGAAAGCGGAGGAGGTGACGACGTTTTCAATGCCCTCGGCTGCGCAGAAGCGGCCGATTGCGAAGGGCAGGTCGTTGGAGACGCACAGCACGACGGTGTTCTCCAGGCCTGCAGCCTGCTTGTTGAAAGTGCGGACGCTGGTTGCGCAAACACTGGTGTCGACGGAGGGGAAGATGTTCAGCACCAGGTTCTTACCTGCGAAATCTGCGGAGGAAATCTCGGAGAGATCAGCCGCGAGAACCGAGAATTCGGGCAGCTTTGCGCCGACTGCGGGCAGGTCGCCGTTGGTGTGGATTACGAGTTCGTTCTGTAGAGTTACTTCAGCCATGCTTTCATTGTCCCTTGGATGCGGCGGGTGTGCAAGGGGACACAGGCACTAGCGGGCAGAGTTTCCGCATAGCTGATTTTCTGCTATGCCGATTCGCCTCCCCTGGCTCTGCTGTAGCCGCTGTCTAGCGATAATCCCGGCCTGTGACTCTACGGTAACGAACGGCACTGACCGTGCGCACCGCGTGCCCGCCTCTTTTTCCCTATACTGGACGAGTTCACTATTCGCTTCTTGACCAGTACCAATGCGCGCTGCCGCGCATTTCAGGAGTATTCATGTCTTCTACTCGCCGCCGCTTTACCGACCGCATCTCTTTGGCTCTACCCGCATTGGGCGCCGCTCTAGCTCTTGTTGTCACTTCCTGCTCGGCAAGCACTGATTCTGCTGTTTCGGGTACCGTAGTGTCTTCTTCTAGCAGCGCTTCTGCATCCGCGAGCGCGACCTCCACTCAGGCGCTGTTCCCGACCCCGTCGGCGAGCCCGAGTGCATCCGCGAGCGCTTCCCCGAGTGCTTCGTCGCCTGCTCCGGTGCCGTCGGTGGTGACGATTACGGTTCATGCTGAGCCGACGGCATCCGAGTCGAAGTCGGATTCCAAGTCTGAAGCTAAGTCTGAGTCGAAGAAGGACTCCACCTGCGCCTCTGATTCTGCATCGACCGTGGTGTCTAAGGCTCTGCGCGATTTGAAGAATAAGAAAAATTGGGATCAGTGGACGAACGTTTCGGCAAGCTACGAAGGTTACGATCCCTGTGCTGAGCTGTCGTGGATTGACGCGGTTCCAGGTTCTTCCCCGTCTTCGTGCTGCACCGCGGCGATGGTGCACCACATTCTGCTGTTCCACCGCGGCAAGTTCATTGGTACCGCAACCTATGAGCCGTACTCGTTCTCCCCGGTGATCACCCGCACCTCAGACAGCTCGATTCGTGTGACCTACCGTTACATGAAGGAAGATGAGAAGGTGCACAATGCAAGCGGTCGCGCGACCGCTGAGTTCACCTGGAGCTCTTCGCAGAACAAGGTTGTGATGACCGGTGAGGTTCCGCCGAGCTACTAGGCTGAGCTACTAGGCAGCCCGTCTCATAGGCTCGCAACCTGCGAATCTACGTGTTTGAGACCCAAGATGTTGGGCATACGAAAACCCGCCGTCTCGCATATGGTGACATATGTGAGACAGCGGGTTTTTCGTTGCTTAAGGATATGTAGAGTGCCCGAAGGCTAACTGTTTAGGCAACGAACTTCTTGTAACCGAAGTATGCGGCGCCTGCCAGGATAGCGATGCACAGAATCTTCTTCACGGTATAACTCCTTTGATTGTTCCGGTAGGCACCCGGCGTTTTACTCCGTCTGGCGACTCACCTAAAGGTGAGGGCAGGCGGGGCGTCATCCGCACGTGGTGCCGTTGTTCCCTATCTTACCTGCTTTTGAACAACGTATTTCCGTTTGGCGTGCTGAGTCCGCATTCTAGACAGTCAAACACGCGACGGTTAGCGCACCATTGAGCCGAGGAATACGCCTCTGACGGGCGCATAATGGGAGCATGAGTATTTTTAAGAAGAAAGAGTACAGCGCTGAGCGCTCGGCTACTCGCATGGCCCGCGCCCTCGCAGTGATGGGTGCGCTGCACTTCATCATCCCGGACCCCTTCGACTCGATTGTGCCGAAGTACCTGCCGGGTCCTGCCCACGCGTACACTCACGGTTCGGGTGTAGCTGAGCTGGGCACCGCTGCCCTGCTGGCTAATGATAAGACCCGCCGCGCCGGTGGCCTGCTTGCTGCTCTGCTGTTTGTTGCGGTGTTCCCCGCGAACATTCAGATGGCTCTGGATGCGCGTAACCAGTCCACTCAGCGTAAGGCTATTGCGTACGGTCGCCTGCCCCTGCAGCTGCCGATGATTTGTAGCGCTCTGAAGATTTGGCGTAAGTCGAAGTAGTCGCTTCGTTCATTAGGAACGGCACCTCAGTGTTTTACACGTAAAACATTGAGGTGCCGTTTACCTTAACATACCCGTTATTAAGCTTTCCGTAACCAGCATTGCCTACACTGGAAATAACACGCCACCTGTCACAGCGGCAGGTGTACAACCTTTGGAGAGAACAATGGGCACTCTTATTGGCACCATTATCACCGGCGCAATTATTGGCGCGATTGCACGTTTCTTCATGCGAGGCCGCCAGAACATTTCGCTTCTTTGGACCATTGTCTGCGGCGCTATCGGTGCGGCTATCGGCAACTGGGCGGCCGCTCAGCTGGGCGTTGCCGTAACCGACGGTATCGACTGGATGCGTGGGATTCTTTCGGTCTTCGCGGCGATGCTGACCATCTCCCTGTACCTGGGCATGACCGGCAGGAAGTAACAATCCGTCCTATTGAGGGCGCGCTGAGCTTTTCTCAGATGAGCCCCTCATACACAAAGGCGGCACCTCCCCTAGCGTGAGCTAGTGCGGGAGATGCCGCCTTTTCTGCGCCTCACAGGAGGCGTTTTATACTTCTTGGCTTATATCGCCTTGGGTTATGCCTTCTTAACGACGGAGGACTTCAGGTACATCTGGCCTGCGCCGGGGACCTTCGCCTCAATGTCGTGGCCGTTGACGGGGGATTCGAGCAGGCGGATGCCGCGCACCTTGGTGCCTGCCTTGATGTCTGCGCCGCCCTTGACCTTCAGGCCCTTGACGATGGTGACGGAGTCGCCGTCGACGAGCTCGTTACCGACGGAGTCCAGAACCTTGGAGCCTGCTGCTTCTTCGGTTTCGCCTGCTGCGGTACGTTCCCATTCGTAGCCGCACATGGGGCATGCCCAGAGTTCACCCATTTCGTAGGTGTAGTTTTCGTTACATTCGGGGCAGGCGGGTGCTTCGATTTCGTTGAGGTTTTCGCTCATGGTTCCTTCTTCGATCTGTGCGGATGCGCCGCCGCTCCCCTGTTACTGCGGGTGGTACTGCAGTATTAATGCGGTGGTGCTGCGGCGTGTGGGCGCGCGTCAGCCAGGCAAGGGGTGCGACGGTGGAGGGTGCGAGGGTTCTCGCGTTCGTGCTGACTATACCATTTGGCGGGTGTGAACCGCATGTGCGGGGCTGGTTTTTGCCGGTCTTTTGGGGTGGGTGCGGGGCGTGGGTGAAACCGAAAATAAAATTTGCCTGGTTTGTGCGTAATATTTACGAAAATTCGGGTTTTTGCTCATTATGCAGAAGATAAGGCGTGTAAAGTATCTAGAGCATTTGTACGTTTATTGAGTGAAAGGCACGGCTTCATGAAGCTTTCTGCACGTAACCAGTTCGCTGGCAAGGTTGTTGAGATTACTGAGGGTGCAACCAACGGCATCGTTAAGATTGAGATCGCTCCCGAGGTTGTTATCTCTGCGTCCATCACCAACGAGTCCATCAAGGAGCTGGGCCTGAAGGTTGGCGAGACTGCTTACGCAGTCATCAAGGCGTCCAACGTTATGGTTGGTGCTGACCACTAATCCCGGTCGATAAGACTTACACCCGGGCAGCTGTATTATTCGGCGCGCGAGGGTTAATAGGGCGGAGCCCCGCACTGTGTGTACAGTGCGGGGCTCCGCTTTTATGCTTTTATCGCTTAGACATTGAAGCGGAACTCCACCACGTCACGGTGTAACTCGACGTTTCAGGGTGGTAAGCGATAACCTACGAGGAGAGGCCCCATTCCAGGGTCCAATTTCCGTGGCTGCCTTTTCCAGCCCTTCCCCATAGGTTTCCCACAATTTGGGGCACTTTTCACTGATCCACTCGAATCCCTGGCGGACATCGGCGTCATCAATTCCCCAGTCCCTTATGCAATCCGATTCAATTGCGGAAGCTAGATTCTCAATCATCCACTTCGATTGAAGGTCATCGACATCGGCAACCCATCCAACCGCTCTGATGAGCCAGGCGGCTGTAGCAGTCACGCGCTCAGTCGCTCCTTCAAGTTCCCACTCATCAAACGAGCATAGGGCACCTTGACGTAGCAGAGAAGCAAGAGCTGTAGCAATTCCATATTTCAGCGCCCTTACCTCTTCCTCAAATAACCTCCCGTCTTGGCACCGCGGTTCCAAATCTCTGACTGCCAGGAGGGTACCTGTCAGAACATTCAGTTTAAGACCTCCAGGAGCCTGGGAATCAATCCTCTCAACCGCTTCAAGAAGACCGCTTGCTACAGGGGGATGGAGATTAACCAGATCCCGGTAGAAGGAGTGACCTGGACGTTGCTTTTCTGCCGTCGGTCCCGTAACAAGCGCGACGATACGCGAGTCCTCAATCGTTGCTCCCTGTCTTATTGCTTCCTTAATAAATTCGAGCAATCCGGGATAGGGTTGGTGTCCGTCACTTTCTGCATAACGGCGCTCGAACCCGTCAACATAATGGCTCACAACAGCATCAGTTAGGTTATCTTGCACCTTCACGCCGTCGGACGATCCAGGAAGCGGAAGAGCAGGATTGTCGCGAAGAAGAGTGAGAAGGAATTCCCGGTCCTCTTTCTTATACCCACTAACTTCCTCCCATAACGTCACCAGATGCGGGGGTTCTGTGGCTCGATTAATAATCCCCGGTAGCTCATCGCGTCGCTGGCGTTGAGAAACTAACGTTTGACTCTCGAGGAATTTGGCTTGCAACTCACTGTCACGTCTTGCTTGTTTGGCTTGCGACTTGCTGTCACGTTTTGATTGCCGTAATCCTAGCGCCCATAACACAACAGGGATTATGAGGGCCGCTAAGCCCACGAGAAACATCGGGTCGTCCCACGCCAATTTAGCTGAAAGAGAATTCCACCAGTCGATTATCATTTCTTGCCTCCTAAACACTGAAGCCGAGCTCAACCAAGTCATCATGCATCAGCAATATTCTGCGTTTCCTCAGTTACTTCTGCCGGCGGAGGTGTGAGATATTCCCCCGCACGACGAGTTGTAGTAATGTATTGACGATAATTTTTACAATCTCTTTTTGATATAGCGGCTTACATTACGCATTAAGGGTACAAAAAATCCGGTGACAGTGAGATGAATTTCGTCATCCCTCCGTCACCGGATTCTCAAAGTCCTATCGACCCGTCAGATTAGACGTTGAAGCGGAACTCCACCACGTCGCCGTCCTGCATAATGTAGTCCTTGCCCTCCATACGGACCTTACCGCGAGCCTTCGCCTCCGCCATGGAGCCAGCCTCATCCAGATCCTTGAAAGACACAACCTCAGCCTTAATGAAGCCACGCTCAAAATCAGAGTGAATCACGCCGGCAGCCTGCGGCGCAGTATCACCCTGGATTTTTCCTTCGCTTCATATCAACTACAGTAAAGGTATTTTTTTACAAGACTAACGCCAGAAACTATCTAAACCACATTTACTATTACATATAATTTTGTCGCAACCAGGCAATCGCCTCCATGTACGAAGTGAATGATGCATTTATGTTAGTTGAGTTAGAATATCTAATCTGAATCTCGACCCGCGTAAATTTAAGATCATCAGACATCCCTTTAGAGTTTTTCATTCTTGCGAGAAATCCAAGAGCTTCATCAAGATTCTGAGCAACATAATTTACGCCATACAGGGGAAGAATAAATATGCTGTCAATTTTACGGGATAGATGCTCTCGCAATCGTCCAGCAAAATTACTAAATTGATTTTCAGCATTCTCACGAAGGGACAAAATAACATTTTGTTGCCCCGCATCCCCAATCGACGCCCAACGCTTAACTTGAGCCGCCATATGGTCCGCAGATGTCTTCTCATCAAACCAAAAGTCTATATTTTCGACCCGAAATGAGTCGACTAACAGTTCCATTGGAAAGTGCAAAACATCAATTCCCTGAGACTCCATCTGGCTAATACCACCTTGAGTCCATTCACCTGCCACTAAAGCACCAAGAAAAGGATTAGCAAAATGATAAGTTCTCCTCAGCGGGATAAGCGCATTAGCAATTTCACCAGCCTTATTAACTGAATGCTTTGTGTAGCGCCTCCAAGCACTTTCGATAAAGGCAACAGGAGTGCCAATAATCTCCTGTGTACCTCCACGTTCCAAAACGAAGTCTAGGTCATGTTTATTTTGGTGCACATCGACCCATGTAACTTTCTTCTTTTGTCCTCGCGCAGGTCTAGGACCTTGGCGGTCAACATATAGGTCAAATTCATAAGCAATAGGAAGAAGCATATCGTAAAAAGCTTGTTCCATCATATAGCCAGCAATTTGCCCCAACGCATGTGAAGGTGATGTAGCCATATTATCCCTCAATCCATAGATATCCCTCATGCAGAGGATGATTATGCTTACGGTTTTTCCATTTAGTGTTACGATCTCGAACTTTAGTAAATGACCAGGAGTTAAACCCTGCTGCCACAGCAAGCTCACCAAGCCACTTTTCTACTGGAGCATGAACACCATATGGAGCTGAATCTCCCACTACGTAGCACACTTTTGCTCCTGTCTTAGTCGCACGACGCAACGAGTGAAATACCTTTGCATTATCATAAAAATAGCCAGCCAGCATTGTGTTATATGCTTTATGACCTGCACGTTCTTTACGAGCTTGTGTAAGATCATCATACACAGGCATAAATTCATTCATGATAGGACTCATCAGAGGAGATTCAAGGGCCTCGTCCGCGTTCCAGCGCCCCATATTTTGTGTAGCGGATCGCAACAAAACAGTTCGTAGTTCTCGTAAGTCTTTCCACCCTTCAATTTCTCCAAGCAAAATCTGCTCCAGGCGAAGAGTGTCAGCATAATCATAATTATTGGCGTAAGGGGGTGACGTAATTACCGCTTCCGCCCAATTATCCTCAACGCCTGCCAGACTCCTTGCGTCAGAATGAAGTATGGTAGCCGTTGCAGGGTTATCCCCAAGCAAAAATTGTCGTTTTTCCATATCTGATGCGAAAAGATCACCAGCAGACGCGAAAGCACTTAGCGGTTCAGCTACGCGACTTTTGGTTTTATTCGGCAATACATACTGCCATTGAGCAGTACCTGCCGGGGAGCATGCACGAATAATCGAGACGAACGCAAGCCACAATAGCTCAGCGATTCCATCTGTATTCTGTTGTTTCAATACCTCATCGCGAATCCTCAAAAGCGTATGCAATGACTCTGAGTCAGGGAAACACTTAGCAATAAGAGGTGCTGTAGGTACCTGAACTGGACGATCTATTTTAGCTGCCGCCAATACCTCATCTACACGTTCGCGTAGCTCATCTGGGTTTTCGGTCCATAAAAGCTTGGCACTTGCGATACGCGCGACCATTGGATGAGCTTCTGTAGCCACAGATTCTATTTTCTGTTCTTGCGCAGCGAGCAAAGTCGTTCCAGAGCCGCCAAAAGGATCAAGTACCGTTTGCACGCCCCAATGCCGCATCAAGCTACCGGCCCAATCTGCTGAGTAACCAGCGCTATATCGGAACCACCTATGAACCGGGCGCTTCATGTTATCTGCGAAAGTTGTTGTGTTCCGGAGGTATCCAGACCCAGTCATAAGGAATTTCTCAGTATCTTCTGCAAATGAAGGTACGAGTGATGTTGTATCCATTCTTCTTCTACCCCTATGGTATTTGGAACCGACGTAGCTTAGACGTTGAAGCGGAACTCCACCACGTCGCCGTCCTGCATAATGTAGTCCTTGCCCTCCATACGGACCTTACCGCGAGCCTTCGCCTCCGCCATGGAGCCAGCCTCATCCAGGTCCTTGAACGACACAACCTCAGCCTTAATGAAGCCACGCTCAAAATCAGAGTGAATCACACCAGCAGCCTGCGGCGCAGTATCACCCTTGTAAATAGTCCACGCGCGAGCCTCCTTCGGGCCAGCAGTCAGGTAAGTCTGCAAACCCAGAGTCGAGAAGCCCACACGAGCCAGCTGGTCCAGGCCGGACTCATCCTGACCGTTCATCTCCAGCATCTCGCGAGCCTCCTCCTCAGACAGCTCCACCAGATCAGCCTCCAGCTTCGCATCCAAGAACACAGCCTCAGCCGGCGCCACCATGTCACGCAGCTCCTGCTGCTTCTCCTCAGACGCCAGAATGCCCTCATCCGCGTTGAACACGTAAATGAACGGCTTAGCAGTCAGCAGGTTCAGCTCCTTCAGGTGGGCCAGCTCCAGCTTCGCGTCCTTCGCACGCGAAATGATGGTGTCACCATCCTCCAGGATCTTCTGCGCAGCCTTGTAGGTCTCCAGCTGAGCGGCGTCACCCTTCTTAATCTTCACAGCCTTCTCCAGACGCGGAATAGCGTTCTCCAGAGTCTGCAGGTCAGCCAGAATCAGCTCAGTGTTGATGGTCTCCATATCGGACGCGGGGTCGACCTTGCCGTCCACGTGAATGACGTCCGGGTCATCAAACGCACGCACCACCTGGGCGATAGCGTGCGCCTCACGAATGTTCGCGAGGAACTTGTTACCCAGGCCCTCACCCTCAGAAGCGCCCTTCACAATACCCGCAATATCAACGAACGAAACAGTCGCAGGCAGAATACGCTCCGAACCAAAAATCTCAGCCAGACGGTTCAGACGCGCATCCGGCAGGCTCACCACGCCCACGTTCGGGTCAATGGTCGCGAACGGGTAGTTAGCCGCCAGCACAGTGTTGCCGGTCAGAGCGTTGAACAGGGTGGACTTGCCCACGTTAGGCAGGCCAACAATGCCGATAGTTAGAGCCACAAGTTTTCCTTCGAATCATGTACCCCACCAAACGCTCAGGATGCGCCGCGTACGTGATGCGGCGGGTGCGGGCGGGCACAGGGCGAAAATGGTGCCCGCTTCCAAGCGCGGCACCGGCGGTCTCAGGAAGAAACGGGTGCGGGGCGCCTGCGGGCATAGACACTACCATTCTACCGTGTTCGGGCAGGAGCCGCCCGTGTTGATGAGAGCAGGGGGCTAGAGCCAGCCGTTCTCCGTGGCAATACGCACCGCATCCTGACGAGTCGACGCACCCGTCTTCGCCATCGCCGCCGACAAATAATTACGCACCGTACCCGCCGACAAAAACAACGCCGCCGCAATCTGCTGAGCCGTACCACCCGACGCCGCCTCACGCAGCACCTGCGCCTCACGCTCCGTCAACGGAGAAGCACCCGTCACCAAAGAATCCGCCGCCAACGACGGATCCACCACACGCAACCCCGCATGCACACGACGAATCGCCTCCGCCAACTGGCGAGCACCCGTATCCTTCACCACAAAACCACTCGCACCAGCCTCCAGGGCGCGGCGCACATAGCCCGGGCGGCCAAAAGTCGTCACAATCAGCGTACGCACCGGCTTACCCGACTCACTCAAAGCACCCGCATCACGCAGCGCCGCAGCCGCCTCAATACCATCAGACAGCAAAGCACCGGGCATCTGCACGTCCAACAGCACCACGTCCGGCTTCAACAGGGCGACAGCGCCCAATACCTCATCACCGCTACCGACCTGACCCACAATCTCCAGGTCAACCTCCAGGCCGAGCAGGGCGGCAAGAGCCTCACGGATGAGCTGCTGATCGTCAGCGAGCAGAACACGAATCATGGGAGCCTCCCTGGGGTGAATACGGGACAGAAAATACCGGGCGGAACAACCGTGAGCGGTTGCCTACCACCACCATACAGGGGCGGATAGCTTCCCCGTCCAGGGCGCGGCGCCATGTTCCACAATCTACAGCAGCGAGGTGTCGCCGTCCATGCTCACACGGATGCGCGTGCCCACCCCACCGGCAGGGTTCTCCACCAGCCACTGCTCGGGCGCCGCCTCAATCACCACGCTACCGCCGGACGCCGCCACACGCTGAGCCATACCCGTCAGACCGTTACCGCGTGCATCACCCACGCCCACGCCGTTATCGAGGATGTCCAGACCGGTTGCGCTCAGACGCACCCGCGCGGCGTTCGCGCCCGAGTGGCGCACCATGTTCGTGACTGCCTCACGCAGAACCCAGGAGAACAGCTTCGCGTTCACGCCAGCCACCGCGAGCGCACTCTGAGCCTCCGGCAGTTCGGCGCGAATACCGGCGGTCTGCAGGGCACGGCCCGCACCCTCAATCTCACCCGAGAAGTCGGGCACACGCAGGCGCGTCACGGTTGAGCGAACCTCCGCCAGGGATGCGCGGGACAGCTGCGCGATCGCCTCCATCTCCGCACCGGCGCGGGCGGGGTCAATCTCCAGCAGGCGCTGCGCCAGCTCCGCTTTGAGGGTGATGACGGTCAGGGAGTGGCCCAGCACGTCGTGCACATCGCGGGCAATCTCCTCGCGCTCCTCAGAGAGCGCCAGGGAGGCACGCGCTACGTCCGCACGTTCGCCGAGCTCAATCAGGTAGGAGAAACCCAGCATGCCCACCATCGGCGCACCGATAAAGAGGGCAATTCCGCCGTGCGCGGTGACGTCAAAACCGATGCCCGCCATAAAGATTAGCCAGCAGGCCAGGGCAATCGTCGCCGCTACACCAAACCGCAGGCGGTACGGGGCGATTGTGCCAAAAATCCAGAACGCCACAAAGTACATGCTGAACGACAAGAACACCACATACGCAGATTCCAGCCGCAGCGCCGTCAGGCCAGCCACCGGCAGTGCCATCAGCGCCGTCCAGATGACGCTTCGACGCACCGTGGAGGTGACCGGCACCAGCCACGGCACCGCGTACGCTGAGCAGTTCACCACCGCAAACAGCACCACCAGTGCCACACCGGTCCAGCGCACCGGCGCCAGCTCCGGGGTGGTGAGGAAGCTGTCCAGCGGCATGAGCAGAAACACCAGCCACGGGGCGCTGAAGCCCAGTGCCAGCCAGTTCACGTTGCCGCGGCGTTCGCGGTGGAGGAAGCGGAAGCGGTGCTTACCCAGGGTGCGCTTCGCAGCGGAGGGTGCCGCCTCGTTTTCTGCGTTGGCCTGGTCAGCGTTTTGCGGGTGCGTGTGGGTTTCGGTCATGGTTCTAGCCTAACGTGCGGGTGCCGCGGGTGCAGATACCACCGGCGCGGCGGTGTCAGTAGGGGCTGTGTTAGTAGGAACAGTGTGAGTGGATACGGCTTCCGCCGCAGCCTCGGGAGCCCCTGATACTACGGGACCCGTAAGACTGCGGCGGGAAGAAGCGTTTAGCGGCGGGTTGCGCGGCGCATCAGCAGGGCAGAAACACCCAGGAAAATCGCCGCCCACACGACCAGGCTCACCACGGCGTACCAGAGCGGCTCGGTGACGAACCAGTCCTCACCACCACCCAGAATAATGGTCTGACCTGCGGCGAAGGGGTAGCGGGCAATCTCAGCGGCACCGTACAGCGGAGTGAAGCGGGCGTACTTCAGCAGGTCGGTGCTCAGCGGGGAGAACACGGTACCGAAGAAGCTCATAATCACCAGCAGACCGTTCGCAATGGACACGGCGTTCTCGTTACGAATCAGCAGGCCCATCATGATGCCGTAGAAGGCGAACACCAGACCGCACAGCACCGTCAGCGCGCCGGCTGCAAGCTGCTGGTTCACGGGGATTTCAACACCGGTGAACATGCCCACAATGTTCACCGCAATCACCGGCACCGCAGAAATCACCAGGGCGGTCAGCGCCTTCGCGCCCAGGTACTTGCCGGTGGTCAGCGGGGTCAGCGCCAGCTGGCGGTTCCAGCCGCTGGAGAGCTCGGTGACGGTGCTGCCGCTAATCGCCACGGTGTTCTGCACAGCACCGTACAGCGCCATGCCAATCATGACGTAGGCCGCTACGTTGCCGTCGCCCATCTGCTGGGAGGAGTAATCCTGCATCGCGCCAAAGAGCAGGAAGAAGACGATGGGCAGTGCCACGCCGAAGAAGAAACGGTCGGTCGAGAGGATAGAAGCGCGGATGTCGTAGAGTGCGTAGCGGAGCATGTTGTTTTCCTTGAGGTGTGTAGCGGCGGTGTGATGTTGAGGCGGTGCAGTGTTTAGGTGGTGCGGCGTTTAGGCGTCGGATGCCTTGGAGGCGGCGGCCTGCTCGGTCAGCAGGGTGAAGGACTCGTCCAGGGAGGGCTTGGTGACCTCCAGGTCGCTGATGCTGTAGTTGTTCAGCAGAGTGCGCAGTACCTGCTCAATCTCCAGCACGGAGATGCGGTGGCGGTACCCGCCGGACTCTTCGGTGACCTCAACCGGCACGTCCAGGTCGGTGATGGGTGCGGGTGCGAGGAAGGAAAGGTGGCGGTGGCCGGTCAGGGCACGAATCTCGTCGGAGGAGCCGTCAGCGATGATGGAGCCGGATTCCATGAGCACGATGCGCTGGGCGAAGTTCTGTGCTTCTTCCAGGTAGTGCGTCGCAAAAAGAATGGTCGTTCCACGCTCGGCGATGGCTTCCATACGCTCCCAGAAGGTGCGGCGCGCATTCACGTCCATACCGGCGGTCGGCTCGTCCAGGATCAGCAGTTCCGGCGAGTGCATGGTCGCCAGGGCGTAACGCAGACGCTGCTGCTGACCGCCCGAGCACTTGCCAACCTTACGCTTAGCAATCTCGGTCAGGTCGGCGCCGGCGAGTACCTCATCCACGTCAATGGGCTTGGGGTACAGGGCGGCAATCATCTCGACCGTGGCGCGAATCGTCAGGTCCTTGAGCAGGCCACCGGTCTGCTGCACCGCACCGAGTAGACCGGCGCGTGCCGCCTCGGAAGCGTTGCGACCGAAGACGCTCAACTCGCCGCCACTGGGCTGGGTCAGACCAAGAATCATGTCGATGAGGGTGGTCTTGCCTGCACCATTGGGGCCGAGCAGTGCGATAATTTCGCCGCGCTTGACGGTCAGGTCAATCGAGTCGACGGCGACCACGGTGCCTGCCGCGCGGGTGGAGAAAACCTGTCGGAGGGAGCGGGCAGAAATAACGGTTTCTGCGGTGTTTTGCTTGCTGTTCTGAAGTGCTGCGGTGTTCATGTTTCTATTACACCGCCGGTTTTTGCGCCGATGCGGTACAGAGTGTCATGACCTGCCCATGACAAATGTCATGAGTTCGCGGAGGGGCTGGTATGACGCGGTAATTTCCGGGGCAATAGGCCCTGGGCAACGAAGCTGCAGCGGAGGCGATCGCGCGAAGCGGGGGCTCCGTCCTCAAGGCGCCCCAGCGCCGCAGAGGGGGCACTCCCCCGCGTAGCGTGAGCGCAAAGCTGCGCATGCGCCCCTAACCGTGCATCCCTCAAGCCTCCTCCCCCGCGTAGCGTGAAAGCGAAGCTACACAAGCGCACCTACCTACCTGCGCATCCTCAGGCACGAAAAACCCCGTGTCTTCTCCCCAAAGCGGGAAGAGGACACGGGGTCATCAGTATAAGAGTTTAGCGAGTGGGCTTAGCGCCGCGGCCACCGAGCTGGCGGCCCACGTTCTCGTCATTCTTGAGGGCGGAACGCAGTTCCTTCGGCAGGGAGAAGAGAATATCTTCCTTCGCGGTCTCTACCTCTTCGATGGTGCTGTAGCCGTACTCGGCGAGCAGAGCCAGCACCTCCTGAACCAGAACCTCGGGCACGGACGCGCCGGAGGTCAGGCCCACGGTCGCCACGCCCTCGAACCAGGACTCGTCCACCTGGTGTGCGAAGTCTACACGCTCGGCACGCTTAGCACCGTATTCGAGTGCCACTTCCTTCAGACGCACGGAGTTCGAGGAGTTCGCCGAACCAACCACAATGACCAGGTCAGCGCGCGGAGCAATCTCCTTGATGGCGCCCTGGCGGTTGGAAGTTGCGTAGCAGATGTCGTCCGAGGGCGGATCCTGCAGGGAGGGGAAACGCTCACGCAGACGCGCCACGGTTTCCAGGGTTTCGTCCACGGACAGGGTGGTCTGAGAAATCCAGACGACCTTCTCGGGGTTGCGGACGGTCACCTGATCCACCTCGTCGGGCGAGTTCACAATCTGGATGTGCTCGGGCGCCTCACCGGCGGTACCCTCGACCTCTTCGTGGCCGGTGTGGCCAATGAGCAGGATGTCGTAGTCCTGCTTGGCGAAGCGTACAGCCTCGCGGTGTACCTTGTTCACCAGCGGGCAGGTCGCGTCAATGGTATTCAGGGAACGCTCGCCAGCTGCGGAAACCACCGCCGGGGACACGCCGTGCGCCGAGAACACGGTCACGGAACCTTCGGGAACTTCGTCCACTTCATCAACGAAGATAGCGCCCTGCTTTTCCAAGGTCTCCACCACGTGGCGGTTGTGAACAATCTGCTTACGCACGTAGACGGGCGCGCCGTAGTGCTCCAGCGCCTTCTCAACAGCGATCACGGCACGGTCAACGCCTGCGCAGTAACCACGCGGGGTGGCGAGCAGGACTTTCTTCTCACCGTTGACGGGGGCGGCGGCTTCAACCTCGGCGCGGCTGCGGCGCTCGCGGGGTACGGGCGGCAGGCCCAGGGCAATAGTTTCAGTGGACATGGTTACTATCCTACGTTGTTCGGACTTTTAGTGTGTGATGACTGTGGCACCGCTCGCAGGGCTACGGCCCAGGGCGGTGAGGCGAATCAGGATACCGAGCAGCAGGGCGAGGATTGCCAGGACCAGCCCGTAGCTTGCCGCCGCCTCCAGATGCCCGGTCAGTGACGGTGCGAGCTGATTCCATACCCCGGTAATCAGCGCCGTTCCGGCGGTGCTGTGGCTGGTAATTCCTAGGGATTCGGGGCTCTGGCCGCCTAACCAGGCTGCGGCACCCCATCCCAGCAGGGCGTAGAGCAGAGCCGTAACCACCGGAACCAGGATGCGGTGCCTGGGCGCCAGCAACGTAGCCAGCAGTAGGCTCAGCACCGAGATGATAGTCAGCGGCACGGTGGACTTGCCCAGCGCGGCGGCACGGTTAATGCCGGCGTGCAGGTACCACTCTTGCTGGTCCTGCTGGCTGTTGCCGTCCTTCACCCGGTCAATATTGAGGGTTTCAGGGCCGAGCTTCGTCAGGTCCGGGTCGAAGGAGCCGATAGAGCCGATCTTCGCATCCAGCGCACGGTAGAAGGGGGTGAGCACAATGACGGCGGGACCGTCCTGGTGTTCAAGGTTGTAGCGGCGAGTTTCCTCGGCGATTTCCTTCCAGAGGCTTCGATATTCTTCAGTTTTTGACAGCTCAGCCGCGGAACGGTTGAGCAGGGAACGTATGCCGTCTTGTGTCGGCTTTACAAGAATGGAGTATAAGCCGCTTTCTTTGGTGCCGTCGAGGAAGGTTGTCATAGCCTCGGAGTTCATGAGGTCTTCCACCGCGCCGTCCGCAATGCGCGAGGCAAGCTGCGAGTCCTCCGCCAGGTTGGAGGAAATCTGTGAGAAACCGCGCTCTGACATGAGCTTTGAGTTCACCCAGGCACCCGCGGTTGCACCCAGACCGGTCACCAGGGCCAGGGCGCACAGCACAACGGTCAGGAACCTGCGCAAACCTGCCGCGAAGGGAGGCTCCGGGGCAGCCTGCAATTCAGCTTTGGTGGGGGCTGTCCCGTGGCCGAGCGTGCGGGTGGGCTGTAGCAGGGTGGTGTCTTCATCCGCCGTGTAGTGGCCGTCCGTGTAGTAGCCATCCGTGCGGGTGATCCGGGTGCCGACGTCTCGGGTCGCATCCGCCGGGTAGTTTTGCGCGCCCGTACCCGCCGCAGACGAAGCTGCGGCGGTGTTGAGGGCATTGTTCTGGTCTTCTGACTGATCGGGTGAGCGCATGAGCCTAGGGTACCCGCTCACACTGTTCAAAGCCGATTCAGACCCGCCGAATGCGCCAGAAGCTAAGTTCCACCTGCACTGCGTGCAAGATACCCCGATTCGCTCGGCTGACCTGTGGGCAGGCGCATAACCAACCAATCAGGGACAATAGAGGGTATGAACTTCTACAACCCCTCCGCAGCGCAGCCGGCACCCGCACTCGTGGTGCCGCCCGTGCACGAGCGGCAACTTCCCGGGAAGTCTCAGGAAACCACCGCCACCAACCCCTGGCCCCTCGCCCTGCTCGCGCAGAACCTCAAAAACTACGTAGACAAGGTTCCCGAGCTCTGGGTGGAGGCACAGGTCGCCTCCCTCAACGGCCGCGGCGGCAACGTCTTCATGGAGCTCAAAGACCTCAACGAAGACTTCTCCTTCACCCTCGCGCTCTTCGGGCGTGCCGGTAGCGGCCTGGCGGCCGATGTGACCGTAGGCGCTCGCATCGTCACCCGCGCCAAGCCGAGCCTGTGGAAGAACGGCAAGCTCTCCCTCATCGGCAAAGAAGTGTACGCGGTCGGCACCGGCAACCTGCACGAGCAGCTGCAGCGTCTGCGTGAAGCTCTCGCCGCCGAGGGGCTGTTCTCTGACGCCCGGAAGAAGCCGCTGCCCATGCTACCGAACCGTGTGGGTCTGATTACCGGTCGCGATTCTGACGCGGAGAAGGACGTCATCCGCAACGCCTCCCTGCGCTGGCCCGGCGTGGTCTTCGAGGTGCGCAATACCCGCGTGCAGGGTGAGGGCGCGGCGGCTGAGGTCATTGCGGCTCTCGCCGAGCTGGACGCCCACCCGGAGGTGGACGTCATCGTCATCGCCCGAGGCGGCGGCTCCTTCGAAGACCTGCTGCCTTTCTCCGAGGAGACGCTCATCCGCGCCGTCGCGGCAGCCACCACCCCGGTGGTCTCGGCAATCGGTCACGAGGCGGACTCCCCCATCCTCGATGCGGTCGCTGACCTGCGCGCCTCCACCCCCACCGATGCGGGTAAGCGCATCGTGCCCGATATTTCGGAGGAAACCGCCCGCATCACCGAGGCCTGCGCCCGCCTGGACCGTGCGGTGCTCGGCTACGTGGGCATGCAGATGAACTACATTGCGCAGCTGCGTAGCCGCCCGGTGCTCACCCATCCGGAGTCCTCCCTGCTCATGCGTGTGGAGGAGCTGAGCCAGCTACGCGAGCGCGCTCACCGTTCGGTGCAGCACCGTCTGGAGCGTGAGTCGGCGACTCTGTCGCATACGTTGGCACGGGTGCGTTCGCTTTCGCCTGCGCAGACGCTCAACCGCGGCTACTCTATCGTTCAGGATGCCGCGGGCGCTATTGTGCGCGATGCTTCGGCGCTGAGCGAGGGCGAGCAGATTACGGTGCGTGCGGCGACCGGGCAGGCGCAGGCGACCGTGACTTCTACGGATCCCTCAAACATCTCCTAAACCTCGATACCCCTACGTTTTACCCCTAGTTTTTACCTCTGAAAGGTTCCTCAATGAGCGAGAACATCAGCTTCAACAGCGCCGAGTTGGGCGCACCCGTCGAAACCCTCGGCTACGAGCAGGCGCGTGCCGAGCTGGAGCAGGTCGTGCGCCAGCTGGAGTCCGGCGCCAGCGACCTGGAGACCTCCATCGCCCTGTGGGAGCGTGGCGAGGCGCTTGCCGCCCGCTGCGAGGCGTGGCTGCAGGGCGCGCAGGAGCGCCTGAACGCGGCACGCGGCGCACAGGCTGGTGCACAGGCAGGTCAGGAGCCTGCAGCGAACTAGCACGCCTCTCTCTCCTCCTCCCCCCCCCCCGGCGCGTTGCTGCGCCCTCTGGCGCATCCGCAAAGCCTCTAAAAATAGCCTGCCCCGCAGCTCAACAGAACTGCGGGGCAGGCTATTTTCCGTCTATATGCAGCAGAGGCGGCAGGGCTAGTGCTTCTGCTTGTAGTCAGCCATGAAGTTACCCAGGCGCTCCAGGGCGCTGGTGAGGGTCTGCGTATCGGGCAGGAACACCAGGCGGAAGTGGTCCGGGTCCTTCCAGTTGAACGCGCGGCCGTGGCTGAAGAGAATCTTCTGGCTCTTGAGCAGGTCCAGGGCGAACTGCTCGTCGTCGGTAATGTCGAAGCGCTCAACATCAATCTTCGGGAACAGGTACAGTGCGCCGTCCGCACTGGTGCAGCTGATGCCGTCAATCTCGTTGAGCATCTTGTGCGCCAGGGTGCGCTGCTCGTAGAGGCGGCCGCCGGGGACAATCAGCTCGTTAATGGACTGGTAGCCGCCCAGTGCAGTCTGGATTGCGTGCTGTGCCGGAACGTTGGAGCACAGGCGCATGGATGCAAGCAGGTGAATGCCCTCAAGGTAGCTTGCGGCGTCCTTCTTCGGGCCGGTGATTGCGACCCAGCCTGCACGGTAACCACAGACGCGGTACGCCTTGGACAGGCCGGAGAAGGTCAGGCAGAGCACGTCGTCGCCGGTGAGGGTTGCCATGTTGATGGCCTCTGCACCATCGTAGGTAATCTTTTCGTAAATCTCATCAGAGAACACGACCAGACCGTGTTCGCGTGCCACATCCACAATCTGCTTAAGCACGGAACGCGGGTAGACGGAACCGGTGGGGTTGTTCGGGTTAATAACCACGATGCCCTTGGTGCGCTCGGTAATCTTCGACTTAATGTCTTCGATGTCCGGGTACCAGTTGTTTTCCTCATCGCAGAGGTAGTGCACGGGCTTGCCGCCTACCAGCGCGGTGGCTGCGGTCCACAGCGGGTAGTCGGGCATGGGGACGAGGATTTCGTCGCCGGTCTCGCACAGTGCCTGCAAGGTCATCGGGATCAGCTCAGACACACCGTTACCCAAGTAGATAGACTCGGTGTCGAGGTTCATGATGCCGCGGTTCTGGTAGTGGTGCACAATGGCGGTACGTGCCGAGTAGAGACCGCGGGAGTCAGAGTAGCCCTGAGTTTCGGGCAGGTGACGAATGATATCCATCATGATGGCATCCGGCGCCTCAAAGCCGAAGGGCGCGGGGTTACCAATGTTCAGCTTCAGGATGCGGTGGCCCATCGCTTCCATGCGATTGGCCTCGTCCAGAATGGGGCCGCGGATGTCGTACAGGACGTTGCTCAACTTTGAGGACTGACGGTACTTCGTCATGATGCTTTACTTTCTAGGGTGATCCAAAATGAATTGTGCTGCGTCATCATCTGCGATGGGGTTGGAACCGCTAGTCAGACGCAACAGGAACGAGAGGTTACCCGTGTCTAATGTAGATGATACGCGGTTAATTGCCGTCCGGGCGCTATCTGGCAGGGTACGGCGAATAATGGGCACCAGTTGCTGCTGCAAAAGCGCCGTCGAGGGGTCTTCCAGGGTGACCAGGCGATTCTCTTCAATCGCGGAGTCGCTGCTGTGCAGCAGGGTCACCTGCACGGTGTCTGCGGTGAGGGCGTTGACGCGCTCGGCGGGGTCGTCCTGAATCTTCGGGTCGTGCACACGGTAACGGTAGAGGCTACGCAAAGAATCCACGCCGTAGGTGCCGCTGGAGTACCCGGTCGGGATGGAGAACGCCAGGGAAGACTGCACCTCACGCAGGTTCGCGAGGGAGTTGAGCTTGTGGCGGGCGCTCACGGCGCGGGTAGTGACCAGCACATCCTTGTTGGTGGCGCTAGCACCGTTGAGAAGCATGAGCTCTTCGGGCAGGATGCGCGAGATGGCGTTAGTCATGTCGGTGGTGCTCATGGCGCGCAGGTTGATGGGGTCAGCGGATCGGGTGGAGCTTGCCGAGGGGCTCGCGGTACCGTCCGTAGCATGTGCGGAGGTGGTGCTCTCCTCCGTGGTGGGGGTGGCCGCCGGGGGCAGGGTCACGCCTGCGGCTTGAGCGGAGGCACTCACGGAGGCGGCAATACGTTCGTTCTGCGCGGCGGCGGGGCTGATTTTGCCGTCGTCGGTCAGGTAGAGCAGCAGGTCGCCGCTGTAGTCGATAACCAGGTCCAGCGATTCAACGGCGGCAGTGCTACTGGTTTCCTCATCGTCGGGCAGAGTTGCGGTGGGGGTGGCGGAGTTTGCCGAAGGAACCATGAGCCCGCGCAGGGCGGTAGCGCGACTGTTGTCGGTGTCGACAAGTTCAACGGAGTAGCCAACCTGTCGCAGGGCGCGCGCGTACACGTGCGCAACGGCGCGCATCTCACGCAGGGCACCGTAGCCGATGCGCAGAGTACCGTAGCTGGACGCGGAGGGATCCACGTGCGGGGTCGTGTCGTTGCTACCGCAGGCGGCGAGCAGCGGCATGAGCGCCAGGGAGGTGAGCGCCGCACGGCGGGTGAGGGTTAGTCGGTTCATTAGGGAAGCTTCCGTGCGTTTTCGTCGGCGAGAAATTCGCGGTATTCGCGTGCCCAGCTGGCGGCGTTGGAGTAGCCCATCATGGAGGCAACCTCGTCGATGAGGGTGCCGTAGCGGATGGTGTCTAGCTCAGCGATGGGTACCCAGCGTGCGGTGTCGGAGGAGCCGTTGATTTCGTGGCGCAGTTCGCCGGTGACAATGTGGGCGCGGAAAACCACCCGCAGGGCGCAGAAGGGGAGCGCCTGCGGGTCTTTCTGGGTGGAGCGCACGGGAAAGTGTCCGGCGTGCACACCCAGAATGTCTTCAATGGCGACGCTGTAGCCGGTCTCTTCGAGGGTTTCCCTCAGCGCGGTCTCGTCCGCCTGTTCGCCGGGTTCCATGCCGCCTCCGGGCAGGGACCAGAGGGGGCTGAGCGCGCGATCTTCGGGCACCCAGCGGGTCATGAGCAGCTTGCCCTGCTCGATGATGACTGCGTAGGCTGCGGGTCGGGTTTCCATTGCTAATGCCATGGTTTGATTTTACCGTCTATCGTTCTTTATCGTTTCTTGCCGCGGCGTGCGCTGGCGGCTTTGGCGGACTGTCGAGCGTGCTGGCGTGCGTTGCCGTTTTTCTTGGCGTTGGCGCGCTTTTTATCGCGGGCTTCACGGCGGGCGTTGGCTGCTCGTGCCTTCGCTTTTTCCTTTGCTTTTTCGGCGGCGATGCGTTCGGCGCGTGCCTGTCGGGTTTCGCTACCGCGGTCGCTGGTTGCGGTGCGGCCGCGCACAATACCGATGAAGTCCTGCAGGAGCGCCTCAAGCTCTTCACTGCGCGGCTCGCCCTTGGGGGCACGCGGCCAGACCAGGTGCACAGGGTAGGTGTCCAGACCCGCAACGGGGCGGTAGGTGAGGTCCTTGCGGTGGTAGAAACGCGCGATGGACATGGGCACAATGTACAGGCCCACACCGGCGGCAACCAGCTCGATGGTTTCCTTATCGGTCAGACCTTCGGGCACGATGCGACCGGCACTCTCACGCCATGCGCGGGAGACTTCTTCATAGGCGGGAATATCGGAGGCGGGCTGTAGCAGGAACTCCTCGGCAAGCTCCTCCACGGGTACCTCATCGAGCACGGTGAGCACGTGGTCCACGGGCAGAATGACCACGGGCAGCTCCTCGTAGAGGCGGATGCTGTGGTATTTCTCGCCGTCGGTGCTTGCCGGTTCGCGGTCGGGGCGCACAATGCTCATGTGCGCGAAGGGGGTCTCGGGTACGTCCTTGCGCTCAATGGGGGCGTGCTCGGTAGCCTCAGCGCTAACCTCGACGGGCGTCTCGGAGACAGCGGCACCCTCTTCTGCGGATCCAGCAGCGGGGTTATCGGCGGGATCAATCAGGCACAGGTCCTGATGCAGAGAGTCCAGGCCGCGCGCCTCACGCACGGGCACCTCCGCCAGCTGCACGCGGTCACCGAAACGCTCATGCCAGCGGTTGAACCACTTACCGGGCATAATCGCCGGCACGTAGCTAACACGCAGCACGGAGCGCTGCAGCACGGGGACGGGCAGAGCCTCCGGAGTCTGGATCATTGCCAGCTGCTCGGGATGCAGGTACACGCGGGTGGGAGCCTCGGCGGGCGCTTCGGTTTCTACCTCATCGGTAGCGTTTTCGGACGCACTCATCTCGGGGTCGATTGCGGTGAGGGCAGGGTCGTTGGCGAGCTGCTCTTCGGGGGTGCCTGCGGTGGAGGATGCGGATGAACTCATCCCTCCACGCTAGCACATCTTGGGCGGGGGTATTGGGGTCAGATGAGTGGCCTCAACCCGGCGAGATAGTGCTCCTATCCCCTGCTGGAGGCAGGACTAGTTCTCGCTGATATTCGCCGTATCGTTCTCAACGCTTTCGCGGTTGATGCGGCGTTCACGCAGCTGAGCAACAATCACCATTGCCGTAATAACGATGGCGAGGGCGAGCGGGAACATCCAGGGTTCCAGGCCGAGCGCGGCAAGAATTGCGAAGCCGATGGTGGTGTAAATACACGCCCACATGAAGGTTCCAACCAGCATCGCGGGAACCCAGCGACGCAGAGGCATTTTCGTGAAGCCGGTCGTGATGATGACCGCGGTTTGCAGACCCACGGTGAGAAAGCAGAGGGGCACAGCAATAACGCCCCACCGGTTAATCAAGCGGCGCGCTTTACGGTAGAGCGGGCTGTCCATGGCTTTGCGGATGCGGTCGAGGCGGGCACCGCCTTCAGCAGCAAGCGCGCCAAGAGCGTACACGATGCTGGTGCGGACGATTCCGACCACCCACATGAAAGCTAGGGCAACCTCAATCGGGAGTGCGTCAAACCAATCTTTCACCCGGCTATTCTCTCATGAGTGGGCGATATTAACCTGATTGAAGGTTCTTTGAGGCTTCTTATTCGACTTTTGGAGGGGTCAGAAAATTTTTTTAAATTTTTTCAGCCGGGGGTTATTGCCCCTTGTCGCCTGCAATGGCGCGGATTTTACTTAGGGCAACCTTAGTTTATTGACAGGGTGTCGCTATTTTCAGCTTGTCACCCGCACGGGAATTAGGATATATTTTTATTACCGAATAGGGCAGGCCTTGTGGGAAGGCCTTCCTAATCGGTCTAGAAGACTTTCTTCCTGTGTGTGATGCTAGAAAAGGAACCCCATGGACGGGGTTCCTTTTCTTTTTAACTTCTTCCCAATCATCCCCAGGCATACAAAAACCCCGACAGTGTGAACTGTCGGGGTTTTATGCGTGTCTGGAGCAAAGTCTACTTCTTACCCTGGTTCTTGTCCTGGCGGTGCAGTGCACTCAGCGGCTTAGGCAGCTGAACCGGGTTCCAGGTGTTGCTAACCGCCTCAAAGGAGGAGCCGGCACCGGGGTGACGGTTCGTCGAACGAACACCGCCGGTCGCAGTAGCACCGGTCGAAAGAGCCGAATCGTTCAGCGAGGCGATATCCAGCGCGTCGAATTCGGAATCATCCAGGACATCCGGCAGAGGAATCTCTTCGGGAATCGGCTGAGCGGGAGCCTGAGTAGCAGGTGCCGCAGGTGCCTGACGGACGGGCGAGCCGTCGCGCAGAGCCTGGCGAGCCACCGGCTGAGCCGGATGAATTGCCGACTGCTGAACAGGAGCTGCTACCGGCTGTGCGGGTGCCTGAGCGGGGGCCTGCTGAACCTGAGTAGGCTGAACGGGCTGTGCAGGCTGAACGGGCTGTGCAGGCTGAGCGGGAACCGCAGGTGCCTGAGCGGGCCGACTCGGAACTACCGGAGCCTGCGCTACCCGCTGAGGCTGTGCCGCAGTACGCGGTGCACCGGAGGAAGTAGCGGAACCGCTCTCCTGATCAAAGAGCACGCTACCACGGCGAATCGGCTGGAAACGGCTCGGACGCTGCTGCTGGCGACGCTCCTGACGGTGTGCGACGGGCGCCTCCGCCGCGCGGGCAGAACGGGCAGGTACGGCACGAGAAGAATGAGCAGGTGCCGCAGCAGGCGCTTCCGCACGAGGAGCCGCCTCGGGAGCCTCATCGGAGGACTCCACCGCGATGTGCGCGCGGCTCGGACGTGCCGCCTCGCGGTTCACACCATGTACAGGCTTGCGGGTAGTAGCCTCACGGGTGGCGGGGCGAGCATGATGCGCAGGCTCTTCAGCAACTTCAGGCTCCACACCCTCAGCCGCCGAGTCCTCTACAGGCTCAGAAGCGTCATCGCCGGCTTCTTCATGTTCATCGGACTCTTCGTAGGCTTCGTCCTCCTCATCACCTTCTGCCTTAGCTTGGCGTGCATCGCGGCTCGCCTTGACCTGGTTAGCAACAGACTCCAGCAGACCAAAACGGCTCACAGCCCATGCACCGCCGGCAAGAATCAGCAAGAGAACAGCCCAGCCCCACGCCAGAACTCCAAAGAGCGCCAGAAGACCGGTGACCAGGGCAAGCACACCCAAACCGGCAGCAACCAGCAGGGCAATACCGCTCGGACTCGAAGTATCAAAGTAGGACAGCGGCGAGGACTTTGCGTCCTCCACCACCGGAATCTCGTCGGTGTAGGGGGCAGTCGGGGAAGATTCGCGAATCTGCGAAATAGAAGCCGTATCGGGCGCAGGCTGGGCGGATTCCTCCACCGCGTGGGAGGAACGGGAAGAAGCCTGCGGAAGAGCAGAAGAGGGCAGGGAGGTGCCCGGTGCCACCGCGTGATCGGAGGACTGGTATGCCTCCGACTCGTTCAGCAGCACACCGGCGGAGGCGAGAATATCCTCCGCGGTACGCTCAGCACTAATCAGGGGACGTTCAGGCTCCATGACAGGGCCAGCGGGCGCGCGACGCAGGCTCCTGGGCACAAACCACAGCAGCAAAATCACGGTCAGAATTACCAACACGCCGGAGGTGTTCAAAAGCGTCATATTCAGGTCGCCCTCTATCGTCCCTTTATCCCTAGACTTTAATCATACCCTTATATTCCCAATGCTTTCCATAAGCGGCAAGAATCGGGCTGGATATGCACATATACCCCAGAAGGAATATGCACACTACAACGTCGTCGCGTCCCTGCACAAGGCACACCCTGGGCCCTCACCCAGTAGCACCCCAAGCACATAATAGACACATACGACGCAAAGGAAGGCGCCCTCCCTTGGGGCTAAAACGCCCCACCGGAAAGAACGCCTTCCTCAGCGTGGTTGGTATTTATCGGTTGCCCTCTTTAGAGAGCGGATGCAGAGTAATTAGCAGTTCTCTGCGACAAAGTCCTTCAGCCATGCGCGCAGGTCGTCACCGAACTCGGGGCGCTCAGCAGCAAGAATAACGTTTGCCTTCAGGTAGGACAGCTTGTCACCGGTGTCGAAACGGCGGCCGGAGAAGACCACGCCGTAGACGCCTTCACCTTCGCCCTCACCCTGGGCCAGGGTCTGCAGGGCGTCGGTCAGCTGAATCTCGCCGCCACGGCCCGGAGCGGTGTTCTCCAGAACCTCGAAGACTTTCGGGCTCAGAACGTAACGGCCGATCACAGCGTAGTTCGAGGGAGCCTCATCAGCCGCAGGCTTCTCAACCAGACCGGTAATCTTAACGAAACCGTCCTCGCCCTCAACAGCCTCAATAGCAGCTGCGCCGTAAGCAGAAATAGCCTCGCGAGGAACCTCCATCAGAGCAACGACGGAACCGCCGGTGCGCTCCTGGACCTCCACCATACGAGCGAGCAGGTCTTCCTTCTCGTCAATCAGGTCATCGCCGAGCAGAACAGCGAATGCTTCGTCACCAACGTGGCGCTTTGCGCGCAGAACAGCGTGGCCCAGACCCTTGGGGTCGCCCTGACGCACGTAGTGCAGGTCGCCACCCATCTCATTGGTAGCTACCACGGATGCGAGTAGGGCGTCCTTACCCTGCTCAGCGAGCTGCTGCTCCAGAACGGGAACGCGGTCGAAGTGATCCTCGAGAGCGCGCTTGTTACGGCCGGTAATCATCAGAACGTCGTTCAGACCGGCACGGATTGCTTCCTCCACCACGTACTGAATCGCGGGGCGATCAACGACGGGGAGCATTTCCTTGGGGGTTGCCTTCGTTGCGGGCAGGAATCGGGTGCCCAGACCAGCAGCAGGAATAACTGCCTTAGTAACAGACTTAATTTCAGTAGCCATGCCACAAGAATACCCTAAGTTGTAAAGTGCTTAAGGCGATTTATAGACACTATGACATGAAAAAATCTTCAACGTGACTAACTGCATATCCACAGCGGCACATTCTTCGGCGTGCAAAGAAAATGCACCCCACAGAACTCAGCACTATTTTTCTCAAACCCTATACTAAAAAGTGGAATCCACGTCCCCGCAGATATAGGTCAATTTTCACCACCCACCAGGGCAGTTTTACCCTGCGCACGGATACCTCTCAGCCACGATACCTCTCAGCATAGAGTGAACGCACCTTACTTCCTACGGGACGCGCCACTCCCCAACCCTTCACACAAGACCCGCAACGACGATGGGACACACCATGCACCTCAACACAACCCCCGCCACCAGCAACTCCGACGCCGGTGCCAGAGCAGACGATATCTCCCTAGACAAAGACATTCTCCGCTCCCAAATCCGCCCGCGCCGCCTCACCGCACGCAGCCACCGCGGCGAACACGGCCAGCAGCAGGTGGAAGAGCTCTTCACCGCCCACATCCTCGAAGCAGTCGCACAGCGGGTCCACTCCCCCGGTATCATCGCGGCGTACCTGCCCACCAAGTCCGAACCGCCCATCGTCGAGGCGCTAACCCGCCTGCACAAGGACGGACACCGCATCCTCGTACCCGTCGTACGCCCCGGTCGCAAACTCGCCTGGGTGCACTGGGATCCTGCCGTCGAGCATCCGCTCAGCCCCATGGGCATCCCGGAACCCGAAGGCGAAGAACAGGACGAACGCGCCTTCGTCGACGCCGACCTGCGCCTCATCCCCGCACTCGCCTTTGATGCCGGCGGGCACCGCCTCGGTCAGGGAGGCGGCTACTACGACCGCATTATTCCCCTGCTCAGCGCACAACAGCTGGAGGAGCAGAGCATCGGTATCGTCTTCAGCGACGAAATCTACGAGGCTGTCCCCTACGACCAGTGGGATGCTATTCTGCCGGTCATCCTCACCGAGCAGGGTATCTACCGCACCCGTTAGCAGGTCTAAAAGTACCCGATTCTCTCGTGCCCGTTTCACTCCTGATTGACACCCCGCATCTTTCTGCAAAAGCACAAAGATATGCGGGACACACCCACAAAATCACTCAGGAAAAAGGCAAAAAGAAACCAGAAATAGCTTTTTGAGAAGAAAACGCAAATAGCTCCCAACGTTTCAAAAGCGGTACACTCAAACCACGTTAATAAACCATCCCAGCGAAAACGGATACAGAAGGACAAAATGCCGGTCTACGTTTACCAGTGCAAGAATTGCAACCATGTCTTTGAACAGCGCCAGTCCTTTAGCGACGATGCACTGCGCATCTGCCCGCAGTGCGGCGAAGAAACCCTGCGCAAGCGCTACAACACCGTCGGAGTGACCTTCAAAGGTTCCGGCTTCTACAGCACCGACAAGGGCAACTCCTAAACGGGGTCAACTCCTAAACGGGGTCCCACACCAGCCCAAAAGAGGGGCGGGGCAACACACGTTGCCCCGCCCCTCGGCGTTTTAAGAAGTGCTCTCCCTCAGGAAGACGCTACACGATATTGTTACCCCAATGCGGAGGACGCTGCTGACGCATCCATTCCAGACGCTCACGCTCCTCCGGGGTCAGCGGCTGCGCAGAAGCAACCGCTCTCTGAGAACTCTCCTTCTGGGCATCAGCTTTCTTCGGGGAAGCCCCCGCGGCAGAGGAAGTACCCGAAGCCACAACCGGAGGCGTAGTCACGCCCACCAGCAGAGGCTCAGCCCCGCTCACCGAACCGCCGCCGCTCACACGACGGTGCCCACGGCGCGGCTTCGGCGTTGACGAATAGCTAGCCACGGACCTCAGCGTCCTCGTCCATATCCAGGTAGTGCAGCACGCGCGCCACCACGGCGTCCGGATCAGCAAATACTTCCAGGGTGCCCAGCGTAATGTAGTTCCAGCCCGTGCGGCTCAGACGCTCCGGCAGCAGACGGGTACGCTCACGCACCGAAGCACGCGCATAATTCGGCTCACCATCGGAGCACGCCACCAGCGGCATAGCCGCCGGAACACTCGGGTTCGAAGAGACCACGGGAGCCACACCCAGCGCGGGAACCGGCTCAGCCGCCAGCTTCTCCGGGGCGTGCGCAATCAGAGCGATATCGCCCTCACCGCGGGTCACACGCACACCGCGAGCCTGCAGACGCGCCACCAAATCGTTCAAAAGCCAGTCGCCCAAATCCGGGGTGTCCGCATCGTCAGCCGCCAAGAACGCGTTACGCGGCAGGGTCTCCGGCACGCGCTGTGCCTTCGCTTCCACCTCTTCACGCGCCTGACGTTCCGCGTGTTCACGCAGCAGGTGGTAGAAATCTACCGCGCCATGATGCAGCTTCTGCGGGTCCAGCTCGGACGGGTCAATACACGAAACGATGCGCAGGGCGCGGCGGGCACGAGTCAACGCAACCACAAAGCCCTGACGACCGTGCTCGGCAGACAGCTGACCCAAATCATACGACGCCTGACCCAGGCGGGCACGGCCCACGCCCAGGGAGAAAATCACGGTGTCGCGCTCGAGGCTCTCGGCGCGGGTCAGGTCGACCACGCGGAAAGATTCCTCACCGGCGGCAAAGAACGGCGCCAGCTGCGGGTACAGGCTCAGGGCGTGACGCACCGACTCAGCCACACGCTGAGCGTGCTTCGGGCTAGCCGTCACCACCGCCAGCGAACGGTCCGGGGTGCGGTACGCGTGCTCGAGCACCAGGTTCGTGACGCGCTCCACCTCAACACCGGGCGAATCCAGGTTCGCGTTATCGCTGACCTTACCGCGAGTATCAATGTACTCAACGGTCAGCGAACCGGCAGGCTGGGCGGAGGCGCGGCTCACCGGAGTCGCATGCAGCTGCGAACCGTAGAACTCACGGTTCAGGTAGTCGAGAATCACCGGGTCCATGCTGCGGTGCAGCATCGCCAGGGTGCGGTTGGGCAGTACGGTAGCGAGCACGTCGAAGGTGCTGTCCAGTTGCTCGTCGGTCGGCTCGGGAGCGCCGAAAGTCGGCGCAGACACGATGAACGGCGAGGGGTAACCCGAGTGCGGGTCGCCCAGGGCAATCACCTGGTCGGCGCGGGTAATCGCCGGCAGGTTCGCCGCCAGCGGGGTCGACTCGGAGTCCAGCAGCAGCACCGTATCAAAACGCATGGAGGCGGGAACCTTACGCGCAAGGGCGAACGGGCTCGCCGTCCACAGCGGAAACAGGGTACGCGCCATGACCGGGGCGTGAGTCAGCAGCTCTTCGAGCACGAACTCGTAGCCGCGCAGCTGGCTCTTCAGGTACGCCGCCTGGTCGTGCTCAGACTCAATACGCTCGGTCCACACGCGCGCAACCTTCGCCAGCAGACGCGCCGGGGCGCTGGTCATGTGGGCGTAGTCGGCACGGCGGAAACGGGACTCCGTATCGCGCAGGCGGTCGCCATCCAGCAGCTTACCCTCGTGATGCTGCAGCAAGAACTCCAGGGCAGACTGCCACCAGGCAAGCTCCAGCTCATCGGAAACAACCTCAGTCGGAACCTGACGCGCGTACAGGTCATCGAGCAACTCCGACAGGCCGCGCTCACGCAGCTTCTGAGTCAGGGCGTCACGCTCCGGCAGGGTCATGAGCAGCACGCGGTCCGCCATGAGGGCATCCAGGCGCGCATCCAGAGCATCCAGGTCGGTGCGCACGAAGTCGGTGCCCTCAATGGTATCCGCAAGAACAATACCCAGACCCGCCAGCTCAGACACCAGAGAGTTCAGGGCTGCAGCCAGCTGGTCCAGGTTCTCCGGAATCTGCGGGGTGCGGGGCGCCTCAATGTGGCGAATCCACTCGGCACGCTCAGCCTGAACCACCTTCAGCTGCTCGTGCAGGTCACCGATATTCACGCCGGGCAGGATGTATTCCTTCGCCGCGCGGCGCAGGCGGGAACGCTGCATACTGCTCATCTCGATGCCGTTCTCACGGCGCCACGAACCGGAGGCAGTCGCCGCAATCAGGTCGGTCACCGGGCGGTCGTAGACATCCGCACGGAAACGCTTGAGCGTCTCACGGATACGCATCAGAATCGCCAGCTGCGACTCCCACTCAGCGATGGTGCGGCCGCGGCGCAGACCCAGCATGGCGCTGGTCTGGTTCATCGCCTCACGCAGGTTCAGCAGGGAGGACTTGAGGGTAATGACCAGGGCGTACGCCTCGGCGGCTTCCTCGTCATTGACCAGGCGGGCACGGTACCACGGGGAGGTGCGCGAAGCCGCCGCAAAACCATCAATCTCACCCAGACGCACCAGCTCGGCACGCACCTGCTCACGCTCCAAGAGCGAATCGAGCATAGGGCGGTCAAAACGCACGCGGGTTGCCGGGCCGTCCTCGGAGGCGGTCAGCTCAGCCAGACGCTGCAGCGCCGAGTAGACAGAAATCTGCCAGTTGGCGTCCTTGTTCAGCAGGGCACGAGTGTGGTCGAGCAGCGCGGCACGGGTCGCCACAAGCTCTTCGTTCAGGTCCTCAGAGTTAGGCTCTTCGGCGCCCTCATTACGCACGATTGCGCGAATGAACTCGGCGCGCTGAGCCTCAGCATCGTGCTCGGCAAGCAGGTCGTAGCGCAGGCTCTCAATACCGGTGCGCTTGAGCAACGCCGAGAATTCAGCGAGGGTGGAGCGCTTCTCGCCCACCACGAGCACGGATTTACCGCGACCCATCAGGGCGAATGCAATATTCACGGCGGTACGCAGCGGCTCGGTGCCGGGCGCCGCAGTGATGGTGAAGGAGAATCCGCTGACCGCGGTGTCGACAATTTCCTGGGCGTTCGCATCCGCGTCCAGCAGGAGCATTTCCTCTGCCGGGTCACGCTGGTCCAGGGGCGGCTGCAGGTTGTGGGCGTTGAGCTCGCGCGGCTTCACGCCGGGCACCTTCAGCGCCGCCAGGTCACGAACCAGCGGGGTGATGGCGGTGTGCGGCAGTTCGCCCAGGCTTTCCTTCAGGTCAGCAAAGGTCGAGATGAAGTACTTCGACTCGATGGTCATGCCCGGAATACGGCCTGCTGAGGCGCGCATACGTTCAATGACCGGCTCGGGGTCCAGACGGGACATGGAGTTCGCCAGCTGCGCCACGTCCATAGTGCCCAGGTCGATGCCGTACTCCTGCTTGATCTGGCGGACCATCGCCGGGTTTAGGCGTGCGGAACCGGCGAGGCGCAGCTCGAAGTCGTCATCCTTCGGGTGCGGGGTGATGCTCAGCGGCGCCATGAGAATCGGTGCGATGAAGCGCTTCTCGTAGGCGGCGGCATCCTCGCGGGTGTCGTGTGACAGCCAGGAGGCGGTACCCGCCACGAAGTAGCCGGAGTCCAGGCCGTGGTCGGTGGCGAGCTCGTAGATCTTGGTGCGCAGGGTGCGTGCGGAGCGCATGCCCGCCTCCAGCTGCGACTTGTCGCGCAGAATCGTGGAGAGGCGGGTCTTACGTCCGGCGAGCAGCTGTGCCAGGCCGGAGGGGTTCGCCTCGGACAGGTCGATGTGCACGTAGTCGACCTGGTTGAAGTCGAGCATCGCGTCGGGACCGGTGTAGACGTCCATCTGTTCCGCCCAGCGCTCAAGCCCCGCCGAGGGGTCAAAGTCCTCGTGGGCGGGGTTCAGGTGTGCGGGCAGCTCGGCGATGTTGATTTCGTCGGCTACTTCGTGGGTTTCCTCTGCTGAGGTCGCGGCGGCTGCGGCGGGCTGAGCGGTATCAGCCGGGGCGCCGGGTGCGTGTTGCGCGTCGGTAGGCTCGGGAATCTGGTTCACGTCGTGAGTGTCCTTGTGGGTCAGTGCGGTGTACGTTTGCGCGTACACACCGAAGATGGTGGTTCTTCCGGGGTCCTCTGCCCGGTGTGCCTCATGCTGTGTTTCAAGCGGGGCGGGTGTCAGTGCGCGCCTGCGTGCTTAATGCGCCGATGTGCTTAATACGCCGGGTGCTTACTTCGACCACATTGCGATGTTGGCGACGAGCAGCACTACGGTCACCAGTACGTAGAAGACCAGGGCGGGCAGAAGCGCCCAGCGGTACTTGGGCGCCAGCTCGCCTTCCAGGTTGCCGAAGCGCAGGGAGCGGAAGAGGAAGAAGCTCAGAATCGCGCCGGGCAGGTTACCGATGATGACCAACAGAATGGTCAGGTACAGGGCGTAGGCTCGTTCGGTGCGTTCGTTCTCTGCACCCGCGAGCTTGAGGGTGCCGCCCAGCAACAGGCTGAGGCATGCGTTCAGGAATGCCACGGTGAAGAAGGGAATCTTCAGGGCTGCTTGGAAGTCCATCTGGGAGTTCGCTGCACCCAGCACAATCCACAGCAGTAGCAGCGCGGGGATGATCATGAGGTACCAGAACAGGTACTTACGCATCTTCTCGGTGTTTTCGATGAGCGCGAAAATTGCGGTCACTGGGTGTCTCTTTCAGATGGTCTCAGGCGGATTCGGTCGGATTCAGGAGGAGTGAGTGAAGGAGCAGGTGGGCACAGTAATGCCTTATCAGGCGTCGGTTTCATCCCCAGCGTTGAGGGCGTCATCCACCTGGTCCTGTAGGGATTCGCGGCGCTCATTCTCAACGTGTTCAATGTAACGGCGCACGATGTAGTCCAGCAGCACCGACAGCGCAACAAAAGAGTAGTAGGGCTTACGCTGGGTGCTGATCTGGGTGGGGGTCGTCTGGTAGTGCAGGGAGTACTCGGCGTGCGAGGACATGTAGTTCACACCAATGGCGGTCACCGCAATCATGGGGATGCGGCGTAGCGCCAGCATCTTAATGTGTTCGCGCATGTTCTCGGTCTGACCGGAGAAGGACACAATGATGACCACGTCGTCCTGGGTCATATTGTTCATGGCGCTTTCGAACTCATTACGTGCCGGGATGACCTGGCAGAACTTACCGCAGACCTGCATGGACTTGGTAAATTCCTGCACAGCATTGCGCTGAGCGTAGCCGGTACCGAAGCAGTACACAGTGCGAGCCTCATGGATGCGCTTGAGCAGTCCGCTCAGCTCCATGTGCTCGAGGTAGTCATAGGTGCGCTGAATGTCTTCGCGGCCGCTCTCAATGAACCGCGGGTTGAAGGGTTCGCTGCGGTTCAGAGAGGACTTAATGAAGTACTTCAACTCAGCAAATCCGGAGAAGTTCAGCTTCTTCGTCAGGCGGATAATTGAGCTGGTCGAAGTATAAGTTTTATGTGCCAAAGAGTTGATCGTTGACTCCGCAACGAACTCTTCATTTTCTAGCATGAATGCCAAAATTTCCCGTTCAGTTTCACTGAATCGGTGCTGGTTCGCATTCACGACGTCTTGTAAATCCACTCAAAGCTCCTGAATCCGATGGTGAGCAATATATAAATAGTACACGCTCTAGGGTCATCGGCCAGGGTGGGCGAGGTTGGTCGTCTCTCACTTTGGGTGGGTGCCTCGTGCAGATTTGAGTCCGGGTGCGAGCCTGGATACAGCTTCGCCGGCGGCATCGGTGTTATCCGATACCGCCGGCGAAGTCTATACCTTATGAGGCGTTATGCCGTCAGACGGTTGAAAGCTGATTCCTCTTAGGAGAGGGTCTTAGCTTCGTTCACCATGGTCTCGAAACGCTCGCGAACCTGGGGAACGTCCATACCGACGATAACCTGGAATGCCTTGCCCTTGCGGACCAGACCCAGAGCTCCTGCGCTCTTGAAGTCTGCATCCGAGGGGCTGACGAGGGACTCATCAGCAACGGAGACACGCAGGCGGGTTGCGCAGTTGTTCACGGTGGTGATGTTCTCTGCGCCACCGAGCAGTTCGAGGAAGCCTGCTGCGCGGGGTGCGTAGAGGTCGCCATCAGCGGACTCAGCAACTGCGCCGCCCTTCTTCTCAGCAGCCTTAGCAGCCTTGTACTCTGCCTTGCTGTAGAGCTTGGTCTCGCCGCCGTCTTCTTCACGACCGGGGGTCTTGAAGTCGAACTTCAGAATCATGAAGCGGAAGATTACGAAGTACAGGACGGTGAAGCACAGGCCCACACCAATCTGCATGAGGTAGGTACCGGAGTGGTTTGCCCACAGCGGGATCCAGTTCTGGAACAGGAAGTCCAGCAGACCGCCACCCATGTAACCAACCAGACCCAGCTGGTACATGATTGCTGCCATGGATGCTGCCAGGATTGCGTGGACCAGGAACAGCGGGGGTGCCAGGAACAGGAAGGTGAACTCGAGGGGCTCGGTGATACCAATCAGGATCGCGGTGAGGCTGACGGGGATCATCAGAGCGAGAACTTCCTTGCGCTTCTCGGGGCGAGCGGTGGTGTAGAACGCCGCTGCGATACCGATGGGTGCGAAGACCTTGGAGTTACCGTGCAGTGCGAAGCCGCCGCCGGGGAACAGTTCCTTCAGGGGCTTGTCGCTCTTAGCGAACTCGCTCAGGTGGCTCGGCCAGTCCTTAGCGATACCGTTCGGGGTAACAACGTTACCGAAGACGAACGGGGAGTAGATGAAGTGGTGCAGACCGGTCGGAATCAGGAAGCGCTCGAGGAAGGTGTAAACCCACACACCGAGTGCGCCGGATGCGATGAAGAAGCCCTGCAGGGAGGAGATGCCGTGCTGAGCGTAGGGCCACAGCCAGGAGAACAGGAATGCCACGGGCATCATCAGGAAGAAGCAGACGCCGTAGACGTACTGCGAGCCCTGGAAGATACCGAGGAAGTCGGGCAGCTTCTTGTCGAACCAGCGGTTGTGTACCCACACCACGATTGCGGAGATAATGATGGCACCGAAGATACCGGTGTCCATGGTCTTGATGCCGGCGATCATCTTCAGACCGGTACCTGCAGCACTCTCAGAGATGTCGGTGCTGTAGTCCAGGTCGAAGAAACCGGTGCCGCCCTTGCCCCATACCTTGAGCATGGCGCCGACGAAGTAGTTGAAGGTCAGGTAGACCATTGCAGCTTCCATCACTGCACGTGCGTTAGCGGTCTTTGCCAGTGCAATGGGCAGACCAATCACGAAGAGCAGTTCCATCTGGTTGAAGACGGTCCATGCGCCGGCTTCCCAAACAGACCAGAAGTGGTTCCACGCGCTTTCCTTGTCAGCAGCGAGGGGAATCAGGTCGCCGTTCTGTGCAATGATCGCAATACCGACCGCGAGGCCAGCGAATGCGAAGAGAAGAACGGGTGCCAGCATGGCAGAGCCGAACCTCTGTACTTTTTCCATCATGAGGCTATACGCCCTTTCGGGTTGTCGAGTGAGCGGACGCAGGTGCCGGCGATCGTTGCCGGTCTGCGGTGGCAACGCCGTATCTTTATACCCTCAAACGAAAGTATATGAGACGGGTGCCACATATCCTGCGTGCGCTAAATGCCGAATGTGTTTTAGACAGAAACAATAATGCCAGGTCATACCTGCCCACAGGTACCAAAACTGTGAGTTTTGAAAGAGTTTTTCAGAACCTGAAACATATCCCGGCACTGGTTAAAAATACTTGCTGCAGATGAGACTTTTTCCCTATTACCTAGCGCACAGAATCGATAGCATAAACAGTGCGCCCATAGAGGTCAGAGTGCATAAACACTCACCACCTCAATACGCGGTGCGCATATCATTCTTCAACCTCACACATACCCCGGACTTAATACATGCGCTTCCTCACCCTCAATACGCACAGCTGGTGCGAAATCCACCAGATTGCCAAGATCCGTACCCTCGCCAAGTTCATTATTGAACAGCAGGTGGACGTCATTGCGTTGCAGGAAGTCAACCAGCTCACCTCCACCCCCGTGGTGAAGGAGCCCCTCAACTACCGCGGCGGCGCCGGCGTTCCGGTCCGCGAAGACAACTACGCCCTGCTGCTCGTGCAGGCGCTCAACGAAATGGGTGCCACTTACGAGTGGACCCTCACCGAAACCCACATCGGCTGGGACCGTTACGACGAATGCGTAGCTATCCTCTCGCGCCTGCCGATTCGCGGTATCAAGCCCATCAATATGTCCCCCGGCTACGGCTACCACCAGGTGCAGCGCCGCGCAGCACAGGCAACGCTCATCGAAACTGAGACGGGCACCTTCTGGTGCGCTACCACCCACATGTCCTGGTGGGACTTCGACGGCGAGCCCCTCTTCGCGCAGGAATACGCACACCTCTCGCAGGAGCTTGCCGAGTGCGCCCGCACCGCACCGGTACTGCTCGGCGGCGACTTCAACTCCGCAGCACATCTGAGCAATGAAGGCTACGCGCTGGTCACCTCCAGCGGCATGGTGGATACCCGATCCCTAGCGGAGCACACCGACGGCGAGAACACCGTCCACCGCGAAATCGCCGGCTGGGAAGGTAGCACGGATGCCAAGCGCATCGACTTTGTCTTCGCTGACCGCCTGGTCGACGTGGTATCCCACGCGGTTGTCTTCCGTGACAACTCCCCCGAGGCGATCTCCGACCACAGCGGCCTACTGCTAGAGATTGACCCCTCCAGCTGGGCGCCGGAGAGCCTCCTTACGCCCCTCACCAGCCAGTCCTAAAGGGGCATCAGACGTTAGCCGCCCGCAGAGCGGCACCACACAACACTCATCCATACCAAGGGAAGGAAGAACAATGACGACCCAGACCCAGTGGTGGCAGGAACCCGTTGTCTACCAGATTTACCCCCGCTCCTTCAACGACTCCAACGGCGACGGCATCGGCGACCTGCCCGGTATCACCGAGAAGATTCCGTACCTCGCCGACCTGGGCATTCAGGTGCTGTGGCTCTCCCCCATCTACGCGTCCCCGAACGACGATAACGGCTACGACATCTCCGACTACCGTGCCATCATGACCGAGTTCGGCACCATGGAAGACTTCGACAAGCTGCTCGAAACCGCGCACGAGCACGGCATCAAGCTCATGATGGACCTGGTCGTCAACCACACCTCCGACGAGCACGAATGGTTCAAGCAGGCACGCTCCTCCAAGGACAACCCCTACCGCGACTACTACATCTGGCGCGACCCCAAGGGCTTCGACGAGGACGGCAAGCCGATTCCGCCGAACAACTGGATTTCCTGCTTCAGCCCCTCCGTGTGGGAATGGGACGAGGCGACCGGCCAGTTCTACCTGCACTACTTCTCCATCAAGCAGCCCGACCTGAACTGGGAGAACCCGAAGGTCCGCGAAGAGGTCTACGACATCATGCGCTTCTGGCTGGACAAGGGCGTGGACGGCTTCCGCATGGACGTCATCAACCTGATTTCCAAGGACCTCTCCTTCCCCGATGACCCGGCAGTCCTGGCTGGCGGCCTCGACAACTGCCTGGCGGTCGCAGCTAACGGCCCGCGCGTGCACGAATTCCTGCAGGAGATGAACCGCGAGGTCTTGAGCAAGTACCCGGTCATGACCGTGGGCGAAACCCCCTGCGTGACCGTGGACGACGCCGCGCTCTACACCGGTTTCGACCGCAACGAACTGCAGATGGTGTTCCAGTTTGAGCACATGGACGTAGACGCCTCCGAAGGTGGCGTGACCGGCAAGTGGTCCGACCGCCGCTTCAACCTGGTTGACCTCAAGAAGGTCCTCACCCACTGGCAGGAGGGCCTGCACGGCCGCGGCTGGAACTCCCTGTACTGGAACAACCACGACCAGCCGCGCACCGTCTCCCGCTTCGGTAACGACTCCCCCGAGTACCGCACCGTCAGCGCCAAGATGCTGGGCACCGTACTGCACCTGATGCAGGGCACCCCCTACATCTACCAGGGTGAAGAGCTGGGCATGACCAACGTCTTCTTCGACGATGTGAAGGACTACAACGACCTGGAGATTCACGACTCCTGGCGCAAGTACGTTGAAGAGTCGGGCCGCGTCTCCGCTGAGGACATGCTGCGCTACATCAGCGCCTCCGGTCGCGACAACGCCCGCACCCCCATGCAGTGGACCGCCGGCGAAAACGCCGGATTCACCTCCGGCACCCCGTGGCTGAAGCTGAACCCGCGCTACACCGAAGTCAACGCGGAGGCAGAACTCGCCAACCAGGATTCGGTGTTCTACCACTACCGCGATCTGATTAGCCTGCGCCGCGAGCACCCGATCGTCCTGACCGGCGAGTACCGCCTGCTGGATGAAGAAGACGAGCAGGTCTACGCCTACCTGCGCGTGAACTCCGACGAGGACGCCGCCGCAACCGGCGAGCGCGCCCTGCTGGTCGTCGCGAACTTCACCGATGACACCGTTCAGCTGAACTACGCGGGCGGCAACCTGGATTCGGTGGTACTAACCAACTCGCAGGCACTCTCCCCGACTGAGCTGAAGGCCATCGAGAACACCCCGAAGCTGATCAGCTCGAACTACCGCGATGAGAACCGCGAGTTCACCGATGAAGGCACCCTGTTGCGCCCCTACGAGGCGAAGGTGTACCTCTTCGGTAACGCCAAGTAGTCGTACCCCACTCATACTGTGCGAAGGGGGACCAGATACAGACATTCCGGTCCCTCTTCGCCCTATACTTCAATCACAGACAAAATTTGTTCCTCTTTTCGGCTGGATGGCCGGTATAGAAAGGCAATTATGAGCAACTCCGAGGCATACGAGGTTCCCTCCTACAAAGGCCGCCAGTGGTGGAAGGAAGCCGTGGTGTACCAGGTGTACCCCCGCTCCTTCAACGACGCGAACGGCGACGGTATCGGTGATCTGAAGGGCATTACCGAGAAGCTGCCCTACCTGGCTAAGCTGGGCATCAACGTCATCTGGCTCTCCCCCGTGTTCGACTCGCCGAACGTGGACAACGGCTACGACATCTCTGACTACTTCGCCATCATGAGTGACTTCGGCACCATGGAAGACTTCGACGAGATGCTTGAAACCGCCCACAAGCACGGCATCAAGATCCTGATGGACCTGGTCGCAAACCACACCTCCGATGAGCACCCCTGGTTCAAGGAGTCCCGATCCTCTAAGGACAACCCCTACCGCGACTACTACATTTGGAAGGACCCGAAGGGCTTCGACGAGGACGGCAACCCGATTCCTCCGAACAACTGGGCGTCCGAGTTCGGCGGCCCGGCATGGGAGTGGGACGAGGCGACCGGCCAGTTCTACCTGCACATCTTCTTCAAGGAACAGCCCGACCTGAACTGGGAGAACGAGAAGGTTCGCGAGGACCTGTACTCCATGGTCCGCTGGTGGCTGGACAAGGGCGTTGACGGCTTCCGCCTGGACGCTATCAACATCATCTCCAAGCCCGAGGGCTACCCGGATGACCCCTCCACCGACTACGAGAAGCACACCTCCTCGATTCCGTTCGTCATCACGAACGGCACCATGGTGCACCCGTGGATGAAGGAGCTCACCCGCGAGACCTTCAGCCGCTACGACGTGATGACCGTGGGCGAGACCAGCGCGACCAGCCCCGAGGACGCTAAGCTGTGGGCTGGCTACCACACCGGTGAGCTGAACATGATCTTCCACTTCGATCACATGGGCGTGGATAACGACCCGAACGGCAATCTGGGCGGCAAGTGGTCCTACGCGCCGTACAAGCTGACCGAGCTCAAGCGCATCCTGAACGAGTGGCAGACCACCCTGGAGGGTAACGCTTGGGGTTCGCTGTACTGGAACAACCACGACCAGCCGCGCGTTGTCTCCCGTTTCGGTAACGATTCGGATGAGTTCCGTACCCTGTCCGCTAAGCAGCTGGCAACCACCCTGCACTTCATGCAGGGCACCCCGTACATTTACCAGGGTGAAGAGCTGGGCATGACCAACGTGAAGTTCGATTCGATTGAGGATTACCGCGATGGTGACTCGATCCGCTTCTACGAGGACATGCACGTTGACCACAAGCGTCTGAGCCACGAAGAGGCGATGCAGGCAATCTACATTAAGGGCCGCGACAATGCTCGCACCCCGATTCAGTGGGATGCCTCCGCTAACGCTGGTTTCAGCCCCGAGGGTGTGACCCCGTGGATTGCTGTGAACCCGAACTACCCGGCGATTAACGCTGAGGCTGTTCTGGCTGATGAGGATTCGATCTTCTACCACTACCAGCAGCTGGTGGCTCTGCGCCGCGGCAAGCTGAAGGACCTGATGGTTTACGCGTCCTTCGCTCCGGTGGATTCGGTTCAGGTTCCGCACAACGAGGACGAGGCTGTGTACGCGTACACCCGTACCGGTGGCGCGGACGGCAGCCCCGCAAACGAGTCTTTGCTGGTTGTTTCGAACTTCACCGCTGAGGAGCAGGAGCGCGACTTCGCTGTGCTGAATGAGGCTCGTGAGGCTGGTGCTCGTGTTGAGCTGGTGAGCTCGAACTACAAGGACGATGCGGGTTCGACCCTGCGCCCCTACGAGGCGAAGGTATACCACATCGTTCGCTAAGCGTTGTAGCTCGTTGAGTGCTACGGCGTGCCGATAAGGTGATAGACAGCAGAAGGAGGGTGAGGCTTATGCCCTGCCCTCCTTTTGTGTTGCCTTCTTTGTTCTCCCCTATGTTGTCCCCGGTATTGTCCCGGCGTGCTTTCTTGGCTCGGCTTAGCTGGAGGCTCTGCTCAGCCGGAGGCTCTGCTCAGCCGGAGGCTCTGCTCAGCCGGAGGCTCTGCTCAGTTGGAGGCTCTGCTCAGTTGGAGAACACGAGCTGCAGGATTGGCACGGCGAGCGCTATCATTCCCAGGCTGACGACTGCTCCGGAGGCGATAATGGGTGCGGCTGTTCCTTCGTGCCGGTAGTGGGTTTCCAGAATGACGATGTTAGCGGCTGGCGGTAGCACTCCGAGGATAAAAAGTACCTGCGGGTGTGCCAGTAGCTGCTCAAGGTGCACTCCGGTGTGCGTGTGCATCCAGTGTGCGGCGGTTAGTATGCCAACGCTGTAGATGCTCACGAGCACGACACGCAGTAGCGCCCACCGGAGGGCTTGTGTTAGGTCGGTTCGGTGCAGGCGAGCGGTGCTCAGCCACATGCCGAGCACCATGAGCCCTACGAAGCTGAAGACCCAGGTGATGAGCCGGTAGATACCGGCGGCGTGGGTGTTGAGGAACGGTCCGGCGGGCAGGCATATCAGCCCGATTGCTACGGCGATAATGGGGCGGTTCGTGAGCAGGGACCGCAGTACTGCACCGACGGCAGCTTTGTGTGTGACAGCTTTTCGGGTGGGCTTGGCTCGGCTAGTCGTGAGTCCGTCTGTATTGGCTTCTCTGCGCATGAGTGAGGTGCCGAGGACATTACCCATGACGGAGTTGCCGATATACGCGCCGACGTAGAGGCGTACGGCTTCCTCGCCCCAGAAGCTGGCGACTACGGGGATTCCGAAGATTCCGGCATTGAGGTAGACGAGGGCGAGCCGTTGCACCGGATCGTTCGTGAAGAAGGCGGCGCAGCGTACGAGAAGCGCCATGAGCACCATGGTGGAGGCTGCCATGAAGAAGAGTTCGGGACGGCTGGTGGCGACGATGTAGACGATGACGGTGGGGATAATCCAGCGGGTCAGCAGGGCGGAGGCGCTTTCTTTCAGGCTGTTGCCCCAGTGCTCGGGTAGCAACATTGCGAGTCCGAAGCCTACCCCTAAGTAGAGGAGTGGGAGGATCATTCCCATGCTCGTTCCTTTCGCTGTTGCTGTGTCTGTGCCGTTGTTTTACGGCTAAGGTCCCTGTCTAATAACCCTACACTGAACCTTCAGGTTGAGGTTTATTGATTTTTTGTTGTATTTTTCGAAATTTTCGCGTCATATTGCATCTTATTCGCTGATGCTCTCGTTTTTTATACGGTTCGCTTCTAATCTTGAAATATAGAGAGAATATATTTTCCACCACATTCTTTCGTTCTATCACAGACACTCATTTCTTACGAGATGAGGAACTAGGCTGTTTCTTCTCCCGTAAGGCTAAATATGCAGGAGCCCGCAATGCAACAACCGTATCAATCTCCCCCTCCCGAATCCGGTGGCGTCCCCCAGCAATCTGCAAAGCGTCCTGCGCAGGCTTCTAGCCAGCATGCTGATGCGCATATTCCGCGGCGCTCTTCTTCTGCCCTGCTTACTACCCCTGCTACAGCTTCTGTATCCGCTGTACCCGCCTCTGAGGGCCCTGAGCAGACCTTTAGGGTGACTCACCCGGTGTTGAGTGTTATCTCGTGGCTGATTGCGGCTGCGAGCGCTGTGTGGCTTGTCATTCTGGGCGTCTCATTGGTGTTGAATGTCGCGTCGGGAGTGAGTCATGATTCTGAGTTTATGATGCTGACCTACGGCGTGTATATGGCGTGCGCGTTTGGGTTCTGCTGTTTTGGTACGTTTTTTGCTCTGCATTTTGGGTTGGGGTCGAGCGCTCATTGGCGTGATTCGATTCGTCACCCACATCACCCGCATTAAAGGTTTTTCTTTTCCCCGTGTGGTTTTGTGGAGAGTTTTTAGTTCTTTTATTTGAACTCTCGTTTTAAATATTTTGGTGTTTTTCTTTAAAATTCATGCGAAAAATCTAGGCTACGGAATATTTTCAGAAACGCTCATATGAAAGAAGCCGCCCGGCGCATCCACATTCGGATGCACCGGGCGGCTTCTTTTCAGGCCTTACCTTCGCTATGTTGTAGGTTCGAAGGGGTTAAGGAGTCGAACCGGGAGGCGCTCAAAATCTTTGACATTGCGCGTTACCAGGGTAAGACCGTGTGCCAGCGCGGTCGCAGCAATCCACGCGTCATTCTCCGGCGCTTTATCCGGTACATGAAGCCCTGCACAATAATCAGCTACAGCCCCGTCAATAACAAGAGTTCGTTTCTGAAATTTCTCTCGAACTGTCGAGCACCATTCACGCAGATACGCTCCTTGTGCCGGATCTTTACGCTCCATGGCGAGTACTCCACGCTCCAGCTCCATCAGGGTCACGACGCTAATATAGAGCGGCCTATCGGAGTAAACACGAAACCACGATTCAAATACAGGGTCAGCCTTACCGCGTGAGAGCTTCCACAACTCAGAAATGATATTGGTATCAAGCAGGTACATCGTTGTTCCCTAGAACTCTACAATGGGGCGCTGATGTGCGGAACGTTCTACCGTGGGGAATTCTTCGGGCAGGTCCATACCTTCAGCAGGTTGAGGGTAGTTGGCGAAGAAGTCATACAGGGAAGAGCTCTCATTCTGACTACGCGAATACTCTTCATAGGTCATAAGGACATAGGTGGGTTCACCACGCTTAGTGATAATTACGGGTGATTGCTGAGCCTGCTTCTGGGCTTTGGCGAGGTTCTGATTGAACTCGCGGCTAGTCATAACGGTCATGATTTCCCCTTCTACGCGCAACACAAAAATATAAAGAATGTTACTACGTAGCTACATTATATTTTCCTTTCAGTACTACGACAACCCCTCCATCTTCAGACCCGCTATATATCGTTAGGAAGATACGAAGAAGCCGCCCGGCGCATCCACAAACGGATGCACTGGGCGGCTCCTTCACAGGCTCCCAGCTACAAAGCTAGGTAGCCCAAAGCGGGATTACTCCCACTCAATGGTTCCCGGGGGCTTGGAGGTAACGTCCAGCACCACTCGGTTAACGTCCTTGACCTCGTTGGTAATACGGTTCGAGATCTTAGCCAGCAGGTCGTACGGCAGGCGCGACCAGTCAGCGGTCATTGCGTCTTCCGAAGAGACCGGGCGCAGAACAATCGGGTGGCCGTAAGTACGGCCGTCACCCTGAACGCCCACGGAACGAACGCCAGCCAGCAGAACCACGGGGCACTGCCAGATGTGCTCATCCTGACCTGCTGCGGTCAGCTCTTCACGCACGATAGCGTCAGCGGCACGCAGGGTCTCCAGGTTCTCGCGATTAACCTCGCCGACAATGCGGATGCCCAGGCCGGGGCCGGGGAACGGCTGACGTGCCACGATCTTCTCGGGAACGCCGAGCTCACGACCGATAGCGCGAACCTCGTCCTTGAACAGGGTGCGCAGCGGCTCAACCAGTTCGAAGGTCAGGTCGTCGGGGAGGCCGCCCACGTTGTGGTGGCTCTTAATGTTTGCGGTGCCGTCGCCACCGCCGGACTCGACAACGTCCGGGTACAGGGTGCCCTGGACCAGGAACTTGATGTCTGCGCCCTCTTCGCCCGCTTCGGCAATCAGCTTGCGCTGTGCCTCTTCGAAGGAGCGGATGAACTCGCGGCCGATAGCCTTACGCTTCGCCTCGGGCTCGGTGACGCCCTCGAGAGCGGAGAGGAAACGCTCCGACTCGTCGATGGTGATGACCTTGATACCCATGGAGGCTGCGTAGTCCTGCTCGACCTGTTCACGCTCGCCCTCACGGAGCAGACCGTGGTCAATGAAGAAGCAGGTGAGCTGGTCACCAACAGCCTTGTGCACGAGTGCTGCTGCCACGGAGGAGTCAACGCCGCCGGAGAGCGCGCAGATGACGCGGTCGCTACCGACCTGCTCGCGAATCTTAGCAACCTGCTCTTCGATGATGTTGTTGGTGGACCAGGTGGGCTTCAGACCTGCCACATTGTAGAGGAAGTTCTCCAGGGCGACCTGGCCGTAGTCGGAGTGCTTCACCTCGGGGTGCCACTGCACGCCGCCGAGCTTGCGGGACTCATCCACGAATGCTGCCACGGATGCGCCGGGGGTCGTTGCCAGCACCTCGAAGCCTTCGGGGGCTTCGGTCACGGAGTCACCGTGAGACATCCACACGTTCTGGGTGGTGGGGGTGCCGGTCAGGAAGGAGGAGTTCTCAGCGCAGATCACAGCGTCGGTTGCGCCGTATTCGCGCAGACCGGTCTGGGCGACGGTGCCGCCGAGGGTCTGGGCCATGACCTGGAAGCCGTAGCAGATACCGAAGATCGGCACGCCAGCTTCAAACAGGGCCTTGTCACCCTTGGGGGCGCCATCGGCGTAGACCGAGGAGGGGCCACCGGAGAGCACGATGGCTGCCGGGTTCTTGGCGAGCATCTTCTCAGTGCTCATGGAGTGGGGGACGATTTCGGAGTAGATGCCGGCCTCACGCACGCGACGAGCAATGAGCTGTGCGTACTGTGCACCGTAATCTACCACCAGGACGGGACGCTCTTCGAGCTGGTCCAGGTTCACAGAGTTGGTCACGAAAATTACCTCAACGTGTTGGTACTAATCCGCGCACTTGCGCGGGGATATATCTATTTTACGCTATCGCTGTACGCCGCCGACGGTACGTAGCCGCTCCCCCATCCCGGGGTGCCGCTACATGCCCTAACGGGGGTAGCGCATGCGTATAGAAAGCACCGCCCGGCGACCGGCAGATCAAAACTTGCCAACCGCCAGGCGGTGATTCATGAAGCTACATTAGCCGCGGTACGCGGGGACCACGGTCAGGTCCGCCTTCTGGAACTTCTTCAGGTCCAGGTAGCCGCAGTTAGCCATTGCGCGCTTGAGCGCACCGACAATGTTGCTGGTGCCGTTCACGTGGTGCGAAGGACCGTACAGGACCTCCTCCAGGGAGCCGACAACACCCAGCGGGGTGCGCACGCCGCGCGGGAAGTCCAGCGAGTGCGCCTCGTTGCCCCAGTACCAGCCCTGGCCGGGAGCCTCGGATGCGCGAGCCAGCGGAGCACCCAGCATGACAGCGTCAGCGCCCAGTGCGAGAGCCTTCACCATGTCGCCGGAACGGCCCAGGGAGCCATCAGCAATCACGTGCACGTAGCGGCCGCCAGACTCATCCAGGTAGTCCGAACGTGCCGCAGCCACGTCGGCGATAGCGGTTGCCATCGGTGCGGAGATGCCCAGGCCCTGGCGGGTGGTCTGTGCAGAACCGCCGCCGAAGCCCACCAGCACACCGGCCGCGCCGGTACGCATCAGGTGCTTAGCCTGCGAGTAGCCAGCCACGCCACCAACGATGACCGGAACGTCGAGCTCGTAGATGAACTTCTTCAGGTTCAGCGGCTCGTGCGAGGTCGAAATGTGCTCAGCAGAGACGGACGCACCGCGGATGACGAACAGCTCAACGCCAGCCTTCACCACGGTCTCGTAGTGCTCCTGGGTGTTCTGCGGGCTCAGGGAGCCGGCAACAACCACGCCGGAGTCACGAATCTCTTCCAGACGTGCAGTGATCAGTTCCGGCTTAATCGGCTCGGAATAAATCTGCTGCATGCGGGTGGTTGCGGAGGCGGGGTCCGCCTCGGGCAACTCAACAATCTCGTCGAGCAGCGGCTGCGGGTCCTCGTAGCGGGTCCACAGGCCCTCGAGGTTCAGCACGCCCAGGCCACCCAGTTTGCCCAGCGCAATGGCGGTCGCCGGGGACATGACCGAGTCCATGGGCGCACCAATGATGGGGGTGTCGAACTTGAACGCGTCAATCTGCCAGGAGGTGTCAACGTCGCGGCGGTCGCGGGTACGGCGGGTGGGAATCAGCGCCACATCGTCCAGGGAGTAGGTGGGGCGGGCGTTCTTGGAGAGGCCAATCTGAATTTCAGACATGGGGTGAATCCTTTCGAATTCGGTTTGAGGGGTGCCGCTGGGCGTTATTCGCGCCGATGCCCGCCCAATACCTGAACGGGTATGGGGCGGGCTCAACGGCGCATGGTGTGCACACCATGCGGCGAATCATCGTTGGTGAGGCGTTTTAGCCGCGGTAGTTCGGTGCCTCAACGGTCATCATGATGTCGTGCGGGTGCGATTCCTTCAGACCTGCGGGGGTGATGCGCACGAACTGACCCTTGTACTTGAGCTCCTCGATGGTGCGGGAACCGACGTAGAACATGGTCTGGCGCAGGCCACCTTCGAGCTGGTGAATCACTGCGGAGAGCGGGCCGCGGAAGGGAACCTGACCCTCAATACCCTCGGGAATCAGCTTCTCTTCGCTGGAGACGTCAGCCTGGAAGTAGCGGTCCTTGGAGAAGGACTTGTGGCGGCCGCGGGTCTGCATTGCGCCGAGCGAACCCATGCCGCGGTATGCCTTGTACTGCTTACCGTTCATGAAGATCAGCTCACCGGGAGACTCGGTGGTACCAGCCAGCAGGGAGCCGAGCATCACGGAGTCAGCGCCGGCAACCAGTGCCTTGCCGATCTCGCCGGAGTGCTGCATACCGCCGTCAGCGATCAGCGGCACACCTGCCGGGATTGCTGCCTTAGCGGACTCGTTGATAGCGGTCACCTGGGGAACGCCAACACCGGCGATAATGCGGGTGGTGCAGATGGAGCCGGGGCCAACGCCGACCTTCACGCCGTCAGCGCCGGCGTCGATGATTGCCTGTGCACCCAGGCGGGTTGCAGCCTGGCCACCGATGACGTCCACGTGTGCTGCGGCGGGGTCCTTCTTCAGGCGGGCAATCATGTCGAGCACGCCCTGGGAGTGGCCGTTTGCGGTGTCCACGAACAGTGCGTCGACGCCTGCCTCAACCAGGGTCATTGCGCGCTCGTAGCCGTCGCCGAAGAAGCCGATAGCGGCGCCGGCACGCAGGCGGCCGTCCTCGTCCTTGGTGGCCTTGGGGTACTGCTCAGTCTTGACGAAGTCCTTCAGGGTAATCAGACCGGCGAGCTTGCCTGCGTCGTCGACCAGGGGCAGACGCTCAATCTTGTTGTGGGACAGCAGCGCGAATGCTTCGTCCTTGGTGACGCTGGGGTGCGCGGTGACCAGCGGCATGGGGGTCATGATGTCGCGGACGCGAATGCCCTCGTAGTCGGAGCGGGAGATGTAGCGGATATCGCGGTTGGTGATGATACCTTCCAGCACGCCCTCTTCACTGACGACGGGCAGACCGGAGACCTTGTAGTAGCCACAGACCTCGTCGTATTCGGCGATGGTTGCGTCAGCACCAATGGTGACGGGGTTGATAATCATGCCGGACTCGGAGCGCTTGACGCGGTCCACGTGTGCAGCCTGGTCCTCGATGGAGAGGTTGCGGTGGATAACGCCCATACCGCCCAGACGTGCCATAGCAATTGCCATAGCGGAGTCGGTCACGGTGTCCATTGCGGCGGAGATGATGGGGGTGTTCAGGGTGATGCGCTTGGACAGGCGGGTGGAAGTATCCGCATCGGAGGGGATAACGTCAGTGTTGCCGGGCAGCAACAGCACGTCATCGTAGGTCAGGCCGGTGAAGCCGAAGGGATCCTCGGACAGAGCGGTGGGAATGGTCATTGTCTACCTTTCGGATGCTGGCTTCATCGGTGAGAAGCTCAGCCTATACGTTGCATATGTCAAGATGCGGTACGAACCCGTCTGCTCGCACCCCACAAGGTGGTTTGAGCGCAAACGGGAACAGCTTACCTTCTATAGTAAACCGCTAAAGATTTCTTTGCTGAGAAGCACTCATAGTAAGCGTCCCTCAGCGGGAGGCTGTCGGCAGGTTCTAGCGCCCTTCGAACGCGAGCGCGCCCGAGCCTACCGACAGCGAGTGCCCGGTACCGGCCTCCATGATGGAGGGGGCGGCACCAGGCACACACACTATTTAGTCTTCTTCAGTTTCTTCGGGCTTCTCAACCACCAGGGTCTCGGTGGTCAGCACCAGAGCCGCGATGGAGGAGGCGTTCTGCAGGGCCGAACGGGTCACCTTCACCGGGTCAATCACGCCGGCTTCGATGAGGTCCACGTACTCGCCGGTCTTGGCGTTGTAGCCATGACCCACGGGCAGCTCGGAGACCTTGGAGACGATGACGTAGCCGTCTTCGCCAGCGTTCTCAGCGATCCAGCGCAGCGGCTGAACCAGGGCTCGGCGAACGATCTGTACACCCACGTTTGCGTCGTGGTTGCCCAGGTCCATGCCGTCCAGTGCCTTCAGCGCGTGAACCAGTGCGGAACCGCCACCGGAGACGATGCCCTCTTCCAGAGCGGCACGGGTGGAGGACACAGCGTCCTCGATGCGGTGCTTGCGTTCCTTCGCCTCAACCTCGGTTGCGGCACCGACCTTGATGACGCCCACGCCGCCGGCGAGCTTAGCCAGGCGCTCCTTGAGCTTCTCGCGGTCCCATTCGGAATCCACGCGCTCAATTTCGCGGCGCAGCTGCTGCACGCGGTCCTCGATTGCCTCGGGGTCGCCGCCGCCGTCCACGATGGTGGTGTGGGACTTGGTGACGGTCACGCGGCGTGCCGAGCCCAGGTGCTCCAGGGTGACCTGCGGCAGGTCGATGCCGAGCTCACCGGTCACGACGGTGCCGCCGGTCAGAATTGCCAAATCCTGCATGATTGCCTTGCGGCGGTCACCGAAACCGGGAGCCTTCAGAGCGACCACGTTGATGGTGCCGCGCAGCTTGTTCACGACCAGTGCGGAGAGCGCCTCACCGTCAACGTCTTCTGCGATGATGGTCAGCGGCTTCTTCGCCTGGACGATCTTCTCGAGCACGGGCATGATTTCTGCGATGGTGGAAATCTTGCCCTGGTAGAGCAGCACGAGGCTGTTCTCCAGCACTGCTTCGCCGCGCTCAGCGTCGGTGACGAAGGAGGGCGAGAGGTAGCCCTTATCGAACTGCATACCTTCGGTGATGTCCAGCTCAATTTCGGTGGAGGAGCCGTCCTCGATGGTGATGACGCCGTCCTGGCCGACCTTCTCGAAGGCGCGAGCCAGCAACTCACCAATCTGCTCGGACTGGGCGGAGATAGCTGCAACGTGCGCCACCTCGGGGCCCTGCACGGGGCGTGCGTTCTCGAGCAGACGTGCGGAGACAGCCTCCACGGCCGCCTCGATGCCGCGCTTGACGTCGGCGGGTGCCGCGCCGCTGGTGACATTGCGCAGGCCCTCATTGACCAGTGCCTGCGCGAGCACGGTTGCGGTGGTGGTGCCGTCACCGGCAACGTCGTTGGTCTTGGTGGCGACTTCCTTCGCCAGCTGGGCGCCCAGGTTCTCGTACGGGTCGTCCAGTTCAATTTCGCGGGCAATGGACACGCCGTCGTTGGTGATGACGGGTGCACCCCACTGCTTGTCGAGCACAACGTTGCGCCCGCGCGGGCCGAGGGTTACCTTGACCGCGTTTGCCAGCTTATCGACGCCAGCCTGCAGGGACTTGCGGGCGGCATCGTTGAATTCAAGCTGCTTAGCCATGTGTTCGCTACTCCTAGTGCGTCACAGAAAGGAAATTTTTAAGGGGCTGATGATAGCTCATGCGCCGTACCGGATGAGCGGTACGGCGCATGAGCATCTGAAAATATTAGTCGACGATTGCCAGAACGTCGCGTGCGGAGAGAATCAGGTACTCTTCGCCCTGGTACTTAACCTCGGTGCCACCGTAGCGGGAGAACACGACAACGTCGCCTTCCTTGAGGTCTACGGGAATGCGGTTGCCCTTCTCATCCACGCGGCCCGGGCCAACGGCGACAACGCGTGCTTCCTGCGGCTTTTCCTTCGCAGTTTCGGGGATGACCAGACCGGATGCGGTGGTCTGCTCAGCCTGCTCGATCTTGATAACGACGCGGTCTTCCAGGGGCTTGATAGCCATAATCGGTTCCTCCGGGTTGTGGATTTACGTTTGATGCGAGACAGCGGCGCAGTGGCGCGCCCGATGACTGTCTCGAGTGCTACCTCAACTCTAGTTTCACCCGTGCTTTCGGTCAAGAAAAGCGCCCCTCTGCCGGGGTGTTTCACCGCAAGGCGAACGCTGAGCAAAAAGCTGGGCGAATCGGGCTTCCCACCCGCCAAAATCGGCACCCCGTAAAATGAGGAGCATGCCTATTCCCGCATCCCTTTTTACTCCCGCCGCCAAGCTTCCATTCAGCGCCGAAGCGCTCGCGGCAGCCGATGAGCTCTACCCGCTGGGCTCGGACACACTCAGCGCCGTCACTTCTTTGCGTTCGCGCGGTTTTAGCCCCGAGGAGTCTGCACAGATTATCTCGCTGGCGCAAGCACGCACCCGTGCACGTGCCAAGTTCGGCGAGCGCGCCCGCACGCTCATGCTGACTCAGGAGGCTGCGGAGCAGGCGACCCGCCCGGTGATTGCGCACTATCGCGCTCAGCGTCTGCGCCCGGTTGCCGGCACGGTGGCTGATTTGGGGTGCGGTATCGCCTCGGATTCTGCCGTGTATGCGGCGGAGCGCGGTGCCGTGGTTGCGGTGGAGTTGGATCCGCTGACGGCTTCTTTTGCGGCGAAGAACCTTGAGTTTTGCCCGCAGGCGCGCGTGTATTCGGGGGATGTGACCAATTACGTGCACGGTGAACTTCTGGACACTGCCGGTGAGCCGGTGGGCATTGTGTGGATGGACCCGGCACGCCGCGAGTTGCGCGGTGCGAAGAAGGCTCAGACGGAGCGCCTTTTTAATCCGGAGGCGTTCTCTCCCCCGTTCTCGTTCGTTCTGAATCTGGCTCGTACAGGCGTGCCGATGGGCGTGAAGTTGGGTCCCGGTTTTCCGCATGAGGGCATCCCCTCACCCGAAGATATTGCGTCGGAGGCGAATCCTAACCCGCGCGTTGAGGCGGAGTGGATTCAGTCGGAGGGTTCCCTCGCCGAGTTGGTGCTCTGGTTTAACTCGCTGGCTCAGGAGGGGGTGGCTCGCACGGCAACCTCGGTGCGCGAAGTGTCCGCCGAAGAGACCGACTGCAACGAAGGCCCCGCCGAAGGTTCTGCCGAAACTAGTGCCCTACTGCCGCCCTATGAAGCGGTCAGCTTCCGTAGCCCCTTGACAGCGGAAGAGGCGGAGCAGAGCGTCGACGTTCCGGTATCCCTGCCGCAGCCCGGTGAGTACCTGCTGGAGCCTGCCCCGGCGATTGTGCGCTCGCATCTGGTTGCTGAGTTTGCGCAGAGTATTGGCGCGTTTCTATTGGATGAGCACCTGGCGTACCTGTGTTCTGCCGAGCCGGTGGAGCATCCGCTGGTTGCTTGCTACGAGGTGCTGGAGGAGATTCCCCTGCAGGAGAAGCAGTTGAAGCGCTGGGTGCGTGAGCAGGGCTTTACGGCGCTGACGATTAAGAAGCGTGGCGTGGATATTGTTCCGGAGCAGTTGCGTGCGCGTCTGCTGGGTTCTGCAGGCTCTAAGCCGTCCAAGAAGAAACAGAAAAAGAACGCTAATTCTTCTTCTGGTGCGCAGAAGGGTGCACAGGAATCTTCGTACCGTCCGGCAACGCTGGTCTTTACCCGCATCGGCTCGGGTAGGGATTCACGCCGCGTCGGCTGGCACGTGCGCCCGCTCCAACCTCGCCAGCCCTAACTAACCAGCCTTGACTACTCAACCCTGGCTACCCAACCCTGACTGCCCAGCCCCGAGGACAGGTTACCGTTCTTAACGATTCGTGACGTTTCCCGTTCCGGATTCTGCCCCCGACAGGGCACCGGGCACCGCAAGACCGTACACTAGATACGGTGCCTGATAAAGATACGGTGCCTAGTAGAGGTACTCCCCGCGAAAGCCAGCTCTCACCAGCTAGCGCACGACCGGGTAGAGCCCACCGATAATAACTTCCATAGTCGGCACCATGCACGACCCTATTTCCAGACGCAGGAAAGGCCATATGATCGACTTTGCTTCCTCCCCGCAGTCCACCCTCGGCGTGGAATGGGAGATTGCACTTATCGACCGTGAAAGCGGCGAACTGACCCAGCGCGCCAGCGAGGTGCTGTCCATCCTGCGCGAGCGCCGCCCCGAACTGCTCAAGCCCGCCTCCGACCGGGCGCATGTGACCGGCGAATTCCTGGAGAACACCCTCGAGGTGGTGACCGGCATCTGTCGCACCGTCGCTGAGGCGTGCCGTCAGCTGCAGGATTTGGCGGATACTCTGCGTGACATTACCGATGAGCTCGGCATTGAGTTCTACCCCGCCGGCACTCACCCCTTCTCCCATTGGGCTGACCAGCCGGTCGTGGCGAAGGAACGCTACCAGCGTGTGGTCGAGCGCGCCCAGTATTGGGGCCGCCACATGGTCATTTACGGTGTGCACGTGCACGTGGGCGTTGATTCTCGCGATAAGGTTCTGCCGCTCATTGACGCGCTGACCAACTACGGTCCGCACCTGCTGGCGCTTTCCTGTTCTTCCCCCTACTGGGATGGAATCGACACCGGTTACGCATCGCACCGCACCCAGCTCTACCAGCAGCTCCCGACGAACGGTCTGCCCTTCCACTTTGATACCTGGGAGCAGTACAGCGACTACCTGGAGTCGCTCGTGGCAACCGACGTGATTAACGACCCGAGCGAGGACCGTTGGGATGTTCGCCCGGTTCCGCGTTACGGCACCATTGAGATGCGCTATTGCGATGGCCTCGCCTCCCTGCCGGATATTGCCGCTCTGGTAGCGTTCACGCAGTGCCTGGTGGAGTACTTCTCCCGCCGTATTGAGGCGGGTGAAAGCATCGAGGTGCTCGCCCCCTGGCACGCACAGGAGAATAAGTGGCGCGTTGCCCGCTACGGCCTGGAAGCTAAGATCGTGGTCTCTAACGAGCCGGTGCAGCGCACCCTGCGTGAAGATTTTGAGCTGCTTCTGCCCAAGCTGGAGCCGGTGGCACGCGACCTTGACTGCGAGGTAGAGCTGGCGCAGGTACGCCGCATCCTCACCGAGGGCACGGGTGCGGATCGTCAGCGTGCGGTCTTTGAGAAGACCGGCTCTCTGCGTGAGGTGGCGCTGGATGTTGCCGCGCAGTCCCGTGCGCGAGCACTGCGCTAGAGCCGCTCCCCCGCAACTCAAGTTTGAAGACAGAAAATGCCTCGGCGCAGTCCTTTGGGAGAGTCCTTTTGGAAAACTGCGCCGAGGCATTTCTATGAGCATTTTCGAGGCGAGCCGCATCAACGCGCTCGCGCTGGTAATCCCTGTAGAGGCAGCCTGCTTAGAAGCAGACAGTTTAGAAACAAACGGTGGTCACGGGCAGCGAGGAGTCCGTCGTGAAGTCCACGCCCGAGGGCTCACGGCCGGCGGCGACCAGGCGGGCACCCAGTGCCGCAACCATCGCGCCGTTATCGGTGCACAGGGTGAACTTCGGGATGATTAGGCGCACCCCCTCGGAGGCGCATCGGGCGGCAAGCAACTCACGCAGACGCGAGTTAGCCGCCACGCCACCGCCGAGCAGCAGGGTCTTCATGCCCTGCTCGCGGCAGGCAAGCATCGCCTTCTTGGTGATGACGTCCACGACCGCCTCCTGGAAGGACGCGGCAATATCGGCAACCGGGACCTCTTCACCGGCTGCTTCAAAACTTTCAATCACGCGCGCCACGGCGGTCTTCAGACCCGAGAAGGAGAAATCGTAGCGGTGCGCGCCGGGCTCCTCGGCGGTGCCCATGAACTTGCGGTTCGACAGGCCGCGAGGGAACACGAAGGCGTTGCGGTTGCCATCAGCGGCGGCGCGGTCAATCGCGGGGCCGCCAGGGTAGTCCAGGCCGAGCAGGCGAGCGACCTTATCGTAGGCCTCGCCTGCGGCGTCGTCGAGGGTCGCGCCGAGCAGACGCACATCGGAGGTAATGTCGCGCACCTGCAGAATTTCGGTGTGACCGCCAGATACCAGCAGCGCACCCAGACCACCGGAACCGGCATTCGCCAGCAGGTCGGAGCCGTCCTCGGTGCCGTTATCCTCAAGCAGACCAACACCAACGTGGGCGACCAGGTGGTTAATGCCGTAGAGGGGCTTGCCGGTGGCAATAGCGAGCGCCTTCGCTGCGGAGACACCGACCATGAGCGCGCCAGCCAGGCCGGGGCCCGCGGTGACGGCGATAGCGTCCACCTGATCGAGGGTGATGTCTGCTTCGGCGAGTGCCGCCTTGAGGGCGGGAATCATGGCGTCCAGGTGAGCGCGGGAGGCGATTTCGGGGATCACGCCGCCAAAGCGCACGTGCTCTTCCATGGAGGAGGAGATGGTGTTGCTGAGCAGCTGTGCACCGCGCACAATGCCGATACCGGTCTCATCGCAGGAGGATTCGATGCCCAGAACGAGGGGTTCGCGAGTGCTCATAGTTCATCTTTCTGTTGCGCTGTCTGCGCGTAGTGCTTCTAGTTGCAGTGATGTAAGGATGCTGTGTTGTAGGGATACTGCGATGTAGAGGGCGGTGGAAGCTTGCCCCTAGTGCGGGGATTGCCGTTTAGCCCAACGGAGTATTTAGAACGTGCATTCCATAATGATGGCGTCGGTTCCGTCATCGTAGTAGCCGCGGCGTACGTGAATCGCACGGTAGCCGTTGCGTTCGTAGAGGCGCTGGGCTCGCGGGTTGTCGGCACGCACCTCCAGCAGGATGCGCTCGGCACCCTGCTCGCGGGCACGCTCGTGCATCTGCTCGAGCATGGCGCGACCGAAGCCGCGGCCCTCGTACTCGGGGAGCACGCCAATGGTTTGAACATCGGCGGTGTCGGCTACGACCATGGTTCCACAGTAGCCGATAGCGCGCCAGCTGCCCTCGTTATCTTCCGAACCTTCTGCAGGCAATTCGAGCATGTAGTAGGTGCGGGTCGGGTGGGTCAGCTCTTCGAGGAACATGTCGATGTGCCAGGCGTCGGCGGGGAACAGGGTGGTTTCCATGCGGTGCATTGCCTGCACATCGGCAAGTTCTGCAACGCGCAGGCGGGCACCCAGTGCCAGGTCATCTCGCACGATATTTTCGGTAGCGCTCATTTAGCTCTCCTTCTGCCCGGTTTCATGCGCGGCAGTCTGCGCGGCGGAACCCTGAGTAGCTGCCTGTTTCTGCTGGCGGGCGAGCATTGCGGCGGGGACCTTTGCATCCGAGTCGCGCAGGTACTGGGCGGAGGTGTCCTCGCTCAGGTTCTCTACGCCCAGGCGTGCCGCGGCGGCAACCAGGTACTCGGCGTGGGGGTGAACCTCGTGGGCAGATTCGACGATGGTCCAGCCGTGCTCTTCGAGGGTTTCGGAGTACAGGCCGGCGCCGTAGCCGTAGGCGTAGGAGGGAGCCCCACCGGGCAGAATTTCGGAGGCGGGGCATACGTTCGGGCCGTCCACCAGGCTGTAGCCTTCGGCGTTCACGCGGTAGCGGGCGGAGTAGACTTCGCGGCGGCGTGCATCGGAGAGCACGAGCAGCTCAGCACCTTCGACAAGATCCGCAGAAGCGAACGCTCGTTCTGCGTTCTCTTCACCAGCAGCTGCACCAGCTTCACCGGCAACCACACCAGACACAGCGCGCTCAGCCAGGGCGGTCAGGCTCATCATGCCGTACACCGGCACCGACCAGGCAAAACCCAGAGCGCGCGCAGTAACGATACCGGCACGCAGACCCGTAAAAGGTCCCGGGCCGGTACCGGTCAGAATCGCATCCAAATCTTCGCCGCGCACGCCAGCGTCCTGCAGGGCAGCCTGCGCGTAGGGCCCCATTACCTCAGCGTGGGAGCGGGTATCTTCACTCTCGTAGCGGGCGAGGATTTCGAAGGACGCACCGGCTTCGGAGCCGTGCACACGGGCGAGCGCCACAGATGCGGTGGCGGATGAATCAAGGGCAAGTACTAGCACCCTATCATTCTAACGCGCGGGCTCTAGGCGCTCTGCAGGGCCTCTTTCAGAGCGTCGAAAGCGTGCTCCCAGCGGGGGCCGAAGGCGCGCACCCGCAGCAGGCGAGGTTCGGGGGTGTCCGCATCTTCGTCGCTTTCGTCTTCGTCGTCCCAGCTGAACTCTTCGGCACCCGAGTAGGCGAAGCGCGCATCCGCGCCAGTCAGTCGGGTGAAGTCCAGCTCCAGGCGGGAATCACTCAGGTGCTCAGCCTTATCGCGGCCCCACTCGATGACGGTCACCGAGCGCGGCAGGGAGAACTCCAGATCCAGGTCGTCGAGCTCTTCGGCGCTGGAGAGGCGGTAGGCGTCCACGTGCACCAGGTCGGGGCCGCCGGGGCGGGGGCCGTCCGGCAGGTTCGGATGCACGCGCGAGAGCACGAAAGTCGGCGAGATAACGCCTTCGCGCACGCCCAGGCCTTCACCCAGGGAGCGGGTGAACGTGGTCTTACCCGCACCGAGCTCGCCCGAGAGCAACAGTACGTCCCCGGCGTTCAGGTGCTGCGCCAGGGTGAGCGCCAGTCGGCGGGTATGGTCGGGGCCGGTCACATCCAGGTCGAGGGCGGCAGAAATATACTCAGTGCTCATTAGCCCTCCTGCTCCTGACCGGTGCCCCACAGCTCGTTCAGTTCAGCTTCAACCCAGGAGCCGCCGACGTAGAGGCGCTCCACGCGGGGCGAAATGCGGGTCACGATTTCGTAGTTAATGGTCTGCGCGGCATCCGCCCACTCTTCCACGGGCGGGTTCTCACCGGCACCAAAAAGGATGGCGGGAGCACCCAGGTAGCTCAGGGCGGGGTCGCTCAGGCCGGGTTCGCCCAGGTCAACGACCATCTGGTCCATAGCGACGCGGCCAACCACGCGGTAGGTCTTACCCTCCGCGTTATTAGGCACGGAGCCGTTCTCCGCGTTCTGCGCGCCCGGGTAGATGCGCACCGGCGCGTTCTCCGCAATGCGCGGCACACCGTCAGCGTAGCCGAGCGGCACCAGCGCCAGGGTAGTCGGCTTTTCGGTGTGGTAGCGCAGACCGTAGGAAACGCCCTGACCTGCAGGAACTTCCTTCACGGCGGCAATGTAGCTACCCACCGTCATGACGGGCTTTAGGCCCAGTTCCTCAGCGGTGACCTCCGGCAGCGGGGAAAGACCGTAGAGTGCAAGGCCGCAACGCACACCGTCACCGAGCAGACGCGCCTCCGTATCCCAGCCCTCCAGCGAGGCGGTCAAGGTCGCCGGTGAGTTCGCCAGATGCACCATCTTCGGATTCAGGCCAGCCTCACGAGCCTGAGCCACAAAAGTATCCAAAGTATCGACCTGCTGCGCAGTCTCGGCGCGGGTCGGCTCATCCGCAACCGCCAGGTGGCTAAAAATACCCTCAACCGTAATCAGCCCAGACTCCTCCAGGGAGGCGGCGCGAGCCACCAGCGCAGGCCAATCCGCAGCGGTGGCACCGTTACGGCCCAGACCGGTATCAGCCTTCAGATGCACGATAGCGCGCTCGCCGGTGCGTTCAGCAGCGGCGGCTACCGCCTCCAGGTCCCAGCCGGAAACACCCAGGCGGATTTTCTCCTGCAGTGCAGCCTCAAAATCGGTGGAGGGGGTGTGCAGCCACGCCATGAGCGGCGCATCAATACCGTCAGCACGCAGTTCCAGCGCCTCGTTCACGTGCACCACACCCAGCAGGTCAGCACCGGCTGCAATAGCCGAACGTGCCACCGGGTACGCGCCGTGACCGTACGCATCCGCCTTAATCACTGCAATGAGCGCGCGGTCGCCAATCAGTTCCTTGAGTCGGCGCACATTATGTTCCAGCGCGTCAAGATCAATCGTGGCGCTACGTTCCACCTGGCCGGGAGCGCAGGGCGGGCAGTAAAGCGGTTCGGCAGGCTGCTGAGGGTGAGTCATGGTCCTTCGTTTCTGACGGGCGGGTACTACAGGCTGTACTTGAGCAGCCTCTCTTCTACTAAATTCTAGACCTCCCGCTGTGCGAAAGTCCTGTCGCGCTACACTAGGTCAGGTACCCCTTTAGAGAGGAAAGCATCGATGAGCACTCTGCCGCCGGTTCGGACGGTTCACGTGTATTCCATGCACACCGACCCTTTTGCGCAGCCCGGTAGCGGAGATGCAGGCGGCATGAACGTCTATATTGCCCGGTCGGTGCATGCCATGCTGGAACTGGATCCGGAGCTGCGGGTTGAGGTTTTCACCCTGGATCGCGGTGAGGCGCTTCCGACCGATTCGCCGTTCCGTCAGCCTCCTCAGCCCGGCGAGCGCCTTGTGCGCCACAGTCTTGATCTGCCCTCCGCCCGTGGTCTTTCGAAGAATGAGCTGGCTGCGGTCACCGATGATTTTGCGCAGGCGTGCGTGGAGCAGGCACTGTACACCCCGGATATTATTCACGCCCACTATTGGCTGTCGGGTCAGGCTGCGGCTCGTGCATCCGACCTGTGGTCGGCTCAGGGCGTTGGCTTCCCGGTTCCTGTTCTTTTTACTCCGCATACGACGGCTGCTGCCAAGGATGCGCGCCGCGGCGAAGGTGAGGCGCCCGAACCCGAGGAGCGCTATGCCGCCGAGCGCCTGATGAGTAGCTCCGCGAGCCGGGTGATTGTGAATACTCCCCTGGAGGCGCAGCAGATGGGCGAGTATTACGGTACGGACGCGCAGAAGCTTGCCACTATCCCGCCGGGTGTTGACACCTCGATTTTCCATACGATTCCTGGCGTGCATCCGCTCAATGACACCTCTGAGACTCGTTGCCGCATTGTTTTTGCCGGTAGGCCTCAGCCGTTGAAGGGCCCGCATCTGCTGGTGGAGGCACTCGCGCTGCTCCCCGATGACTTGCAGGTGGACGTAGATATTATTGGTCGTTCCGATTCGGATTATGAGCGCCGCCTGTTGCAGCGTGCAGCTGAGCTGGGTGTGGCGGATCGGGTGCATTTGAAGGACCCGGTTCCGGCGTCTGAGTTGGCGAACATTTTCCGTGCCGCCGATATTGTGGCGTCCCCGTCCTCATCTGAGACGTTCGGTTTGGTGGCGCTGGAGGCGCAGGCATGCGGCGCGGCGGTGCTCGCTACGGATGCTGACGGTCTGCGCTATGCGGTGGAGAACCACCGTACGGGTCTGCTGGTGGCGCCTCGTACTCCGCAGCGTTGGGCTGCGGCTATTGAGCGTCTGGTGCGTGCCCCGTATCTGCGTCATTCGTTGGGTGCGAACGCCGCGGCGCGTGCCCGCACGATGGGTTGGGATCAGACGGCGCGCCGAACCCTTGAAGCTTATGCCGAGGTACGTCAGGGTATCTCGCAGTAATGTATTTTTCACGTTGTGAGGAGTTTTAATGTCTTTCTCCATGAGCCGCGATGAGTTCGCCGCGTACCTGGATTCGGTGCGTATTACCGGTGAGGTAGCGACCGCCCGAGAGAATAACCTGGACCATATTCAGGGTTTCCTGGATGGTAATGAGCACCTTGAGTTTGGTGTGCAGTGGACCCGCGAGTGGGATTACGATTCGGTGTTTGAGGTGATGGTCCGCCGCGCGGGTCTGAACCCGGACCGTTCGCATACTCACGGTCAGGACACTATTGGTGCCGAGCAGTGCATCAGCGCGCTGGAGGAGTACGCCCGTATCTTTGGCGAGGCGGTGCGTGCGGGTTCTCGTATTCTGTTTGCGACCGGTCACCCGGCGGGTCTGTTCCCCATGTACGCGGTGATGGCTGCGGCGGCGAAGGCTGCTGGTGCTGAGGTTCTTCAGATTGAGGAGGGCGAGCGTTTCCTGGACGGCGACGTCCGCCAGATTATGGATGTCGTGATGTTTGAGCAGTACGGCAACCTGCAGCATACGCATTTCCCCGGCCCGATGCGCATCGCTTTGGATCAGCTGGAGGCGCGTGGCGTGACCCCGGACCTGGTGGTTTCGGATCACGGTATGGGTGGTTATGCGGCGTCTACTCGTAAGCTGCTGACGATTGGCATTGCGGATTGTAATGATCCGGGTCTGTTTGTTGCGGCTGAGCAGGGAGATTTGCCGGTGTGCGTGCCGATGGACGATAACGTTCCGCCGCGCCGTTATGAGCCGATGATTGATTTCATTTTGGATCGTGCGGGGCTTGAGCGTCCTTAATGTCCCTTTTACGCCGTGTGCGTAGGGTTTGTTATTGAGCCTCCGGGGTTTGTCTTTTTATATGCCGGTTATTGTTTTTCTGCAGGTGCGTGAAACATACCGGTAGTTTTGGGAGTTTCTTAGCTCCACTAGGCATTCTTCCCGGAGGCTCTTATTCTCTTCTTTTTCTGTGATTGATTTCATCACACCGGAGCGACTTTGCCTCTTCATTCTTCGAGACGGAAGACCCCCGACCCCGTAGAATAGTTTACGGAACACGTTTATGCGCTCTGTGGGCTCATATAACGCTCCACTAGGCGTCTTACCAGCGCCTTTGCCGTAGTCTCTGCCATTATTTTCACTCAGTAAGATTAAGGGTTCACTCATTCATCAGGACAAAGACTAGGACACGATTCCCTATTCACCGATAATTAGGGGTAAATGTGCCTATTCGCCGCTCTCAGTCCACGACACAGGACAAATTTCCGGGGAAGATTACACCGTTGAAAGTACAAGATCGTCTTAAAAAAATGTGGGGTTCAGACTTCGTCGTCAAGCGAAGCTGGCATCCCAAGGTTCAGCGTGCCCTTTACTTTGGCGATTTTCTCGCCATTGCTATTGCGGTTGTCGCTGCGCATCTGATTCGTTTCGGGTGGGAGAATGCTGACCTGCCCTATGTGAACGTTTGGCCTATTAACGCCCTGGATGGCCGTATTCCCGCTATTGATTACATCTTCCTGGGCGTTGGTATGGTTGTCGGCTGGTGGTTTATCCTCCAGGTGAACGGCTCCCGCAGCCTGCGCATCATGGGGTTCGGCACTGAGGAGTACCGCCTCATTACTCGCGGTACTACTTACTTTTTCTGCCTGCTGATTATTGTGGCGTTCTTCCTTAAGGTTGACGTCACCCGTATGTACCTGCTGATTGCTTACCCGCTGGGTCTGTTCCTTCTGCTCGTTGAGCGTTGGCTGATTCGTCAGGGTCTGGTGCGTTCGCGTACTCGCGGTCGTGCGTTGACTCGCGTCATGATTATTTCTGATGTGACGACCGGTCAGCACCTGTACAAGAACCTGAAGGATGTGGTTGCTTCCGGCCTGTCCCCCGCTGCGTTCTACCTGCCCGGTTTCACCCCGGGTACTACTGTTGCTGGCGCTCCGATTCCGGTCCTTGGTTACAGCACTTCTCCGGCTGACATTATGGAGGCCATCCGCGAGAACGATATTCACATGGTCGCGGTTACGAATGGTCACCACTTGAGCCCGGATCAGGTTCGTCTGCTGGGTTGGAAGCTTGCTGATGCGCATATTTCGCTGATTATGGCTCCTGCGACGACCGATATTGCTGGTCCGCGTATGCACATGCAGCCGCTGAATGGTCTGCCGTTGGTGCACGTGTCGACGCCGCGTATTACCGGTCTGTCGGCGTTCTTCAAGCGCGCTGTGGATGTTGTGTCTTCGGGTCTGGGTTTGATTCTGCTGTCTCCGCTGTTCCTGGTGGTGGCGCTGCTGGTGAAGCGTGATGGTGGCCCGGTCTTCTTCCTGCAGAATCGTGTGGGTCTGAACGGTGAGCTTTTCAAGATGGTGAAGTTCCGTTCGATGCGTACTGACGCCGAAGAGGTTAAGAAGCGCCTCCTGGAGCAGAACGAGGGTAATGGTGTGCTCTTCAAGATGAAGGACGACCCGCGTATTACCCCCATCGGCAAGTTCATCCGTAAGTACTCGATTGATGAGTTGCCTCAGCTGTGGAACGTGTTCATTGGCGATATGTCGCTGGTGGGTCCGCGTCCTCCGCTGGTTGAGGAAGTTGAGCAGTACGAGGACATTGCGTACCGCCGTCTGCTGGTGAAGCCCGGTATTACCGGTCTGTGGCAGGTTTCTGGCCGTAGTGACCTTTCTTGGGAAGAGTCGGTTCGTCTGGATCTCTACTATGTTGAGAACTGGTCGCTTACCGGTGACCTCATTATTCTTCTGCGTACTGTCCGTGCGGTTTTCGCTAAGGAAGGCGCGTACTAAGAAGAGTTGGGGGTCTCTCGCTGGTATGTATGCCGTTTTTGAAGATGCTGTTCCGGCACAGGCAGCTTGGCATCATCCATTGATATAAACGCACAGAAGGGGCGTGAATCCATTTCCGGTGGATTCACGCCCCTTCCTTTGTGCCTTCTGCCTGGTTCATTGAGAGACGCTCTAGAATCTCTGGAGGGCGTTAGGCTGGAGGCGGCGTACTGGGCGCCTCTGCCCTATTCGGCGATGAGTCGCGCAATGACTTCGGGGAGCATCTGCGCGACGCGGGTTGCCGGGGCGGGGCCCAGCAGTGCGTCCTTGACGCTTCCGGTGGCGCTGGCGCGTGCGGCTTCACCGTGCAGGTAGACTGCGAGCGCACCGATGGAGGCGTAGGTGCAGTCTTCCAGGGTTTCTCCGCGGGCTTCGAAGGCGGCTACGGTCTGGGCGAGCAGGGCGCCGTAGATGCCGGTGAGGGTGTCTCCGCTGCCTGCGGTGGCGAGCCAGGGGCTTCCTCCGGCAACGCTGTAAGTGGCGCCGTTGGGTGCCGCAATGAGCGTGTAACCGCCCTTGAGCATGACGGTCGCGCCGGAGAGTTCGGAGGCGGCACGCACCCAGCGGAAGGGCTCTGCGTCAATGTCCTTGCGGCTGGGTACGATGGCTTCGCCCAGGTGCTTCTTCCAGGTTTCGGGGGCGAGCTCGTGTACGACCCGCAGGAATCGTTCGAGTTCTGCCGCGTGCGGGGTGAGAATCTTGTGGGATCCGAGGTGCTTACCGGTTGCCATGTATTCTGCCGCCAGGTCGCAGGCACCAGCGTCGAGGATTGCGGGTTCGGGCGAGTGGAGCAGGTAGCGGTTCTTGTCCAGCGAGTCGTAGCTGGAGCCGGAGCCGCCGGCCCACACGGTGACCCTCTGCAGGGCGGGTGCGCCGCTGAAGTAGACGGTTTCGGGGTTGTGGGCGATCATGAGCTGGCGGAGCTCGTGGGAGTTGGCACCGAAGCGAACCATACCAACGCCGGTGTTGAGGGCAGCACGCACACTCATGAGGGCTGCGCCGGGGTATTCGAGGCTTCCAGTGAGCATGCCGAGTACGCCACGAGTGTACTTGTGGGAGTGCTCGTCGGGGATTTCGATGAGTTCGCGGTAGTCTTCGCGGTCGAGAACACGCAGGGCGGGCTTGTGGGCGTCGAGGGCTTCGGGCACGCCCAGGTCGTAGAGTTTGATGTCTCCGGAGTGGACGCTGTGGCTGGTGCCTGCCGGCAGCTTGTGACCGATGAAGGTGACGGTGCGGTCGGCACGCAGGGAGGGTTCGTGCACGGTTCCGCGGTTGTTGTCGACTCCGGAGGGGGTGTCGACGGCGAGGACTGCGCCGAGCTTACCGTCGAGCTGCGCGGCGCGGAGTACGCCAAGGTATTCACCGGCGCTACCGCGTACGGCGCCGCTGGAGCCGGTACCCAGGATGCCGTCAATGGTCAGGTCGTAGCCTGCAAGCTGTTCGAGGGTATGTTCGGGGTCGAGCACGCGGGTGCCTTCGCCGCCTTCGCGGGCGATGAGTTCGAGGTTCTTTTCGCTGGAGTCGAAGATGACTGCATCAACGCGGTGTCCCTTGGCGCTGAGGCGGGCGCCGGCGTAGATGGTGTCTGCACCGTTGTTGCCCGGGCCGATGAGCAGCAGGATTTTTGCTGTGTCTTTGCCGTGGAGTAGCTCCTGTGCTTCGGCTGCGACGGCGTCTGCGGCGCGTTGCATGAGGTAGCCGTCGTAGTCGGCGGCTTCGATGTAGGGCTTTTCTGCTTCGCGTACCTGGGAAGCAGTGTAGATGAGCTTCATTGCTGTCTCCTTGGGTGGCACCGTGCGGGCCTTAGGGGTCACCGGGTGTGGTGTTGATGTGGCTCTGCGTTAATCGTCGGTGGCGTTAGTTTTCGTCGATAGTATCGTCGCCGGCGATGACGCTGAGTCGGTAGCTTTCGGGGTTGAACTTTTGCAGGTGTGCCAGTTCTGCATCGCTGAGGTATTCGGCGGTTGCAATGGCGATGGCCATGGGTTCGTCGTGGGTCAGCGACAGGTGGATACGGTTGATGCCGAGTTCTTTGGCTCGGCGGGCGATGGTGCCCTGAATGATGAGGTAGGGTTGGCCGCTTTCGGCGGTGGCGACTTCGCAGTCTTGCCAGTTGAGTCCGGCGGGTGCTCCGAGTACTTTTGCGACGGCTTCTTTGGCGGCAAATCGTACGGCTTGGGAGCGTACATTCCGGGTACGTTCGTTGGGGGTGAAGACGCGGCGGACGAAGGCTGGTGTTTCGGTGACGATTCGTTCGAATCGTTCGATGTTGACGGTATCTACGCCGATTCCCATGATCATGAGCTTCACCTTCTGGGCTAGGGGTGGTGCCGCGTCCTGTTTGCGGTTTCTCTTGTTTTAAGTCTAGCGAGATTCGTTTCTTTTAGATGGGATAGCGGCAAATATGACGCATAGTTGATATCTGTTTCACAGCGTCTATTTTTGTTGGGTCATCCACGAATAACCACCAGGTTAAACGACAAGGGCGGTGGTCAAGTTCTCTAAGAACTCAACCACCGCCCTTGTCGTTATCGCTGAGGCGATTTCCGAGGATTACTCCAGAGGATTACTCCACGGTCACGGACTTTGCGAGGTTACGCGGCTGGTCAACGTCCAGGCCCTTAGCTTCTGCCAGTGCGCATGCGAAGATCTGCAGGGGCACGGTTGCCAGCAGGGGCTGCAGCAGCGAGGGGCATGCCGGGACGGTGATGAGGCGGTCTGCGTAGGGCTTGACGGCCTCGTCGCCTTCCTCTGCGATGACGATGGTGAAGGCGCCGCGAGCGCGCACTTCCTGGATGTTGGAGACGACCTTGCCGTGCAGGGAGTCGCGACCGTTTGCGGAGGGAACCACTACGATGACCGGCTGGCCTTCATCGATCAGTGCGATGGGGCCGTGCTTGAGCTCGCCTGCTGCGAAGCCTTCAGCGTGGATGTAGGTGATTTCCTTGAGCTTGAGTGCGCCTTCCATTGCGACGGGGAAGCCCACGTGGCGGCCAAGGAAGATCACGGAGGAGGCATCCTTCATTTCGACGCCCAGTTCCTTGACCTGGGTGTCGTTGTCGAGGACCTTCTGGATCTTTGCGGGCATGTTCTGCAGCTCGGCAAGGATCGAAGCAATTTCGTCCTTGTACTTGTTGCCGCGCAGCTGTGCCAGGTACAGGCCAAGCAGGTATGCTGCGGTGATCTGTGCCAGGAATGCCTTGGTGGATGCCACTGCGATTTCGGGGCCTGCGTGGGTGTACAGCGCAGCGTCGGATTCGCGGGGCAGGGTCGAGCCGTGGGTGTTGCAGATGGAGATAACCTTTGCACCCTGTTCGCGTGCGTGGCGCACTGCCATCAGGGTGTCCATGGTTTCGCCAGACTGCGAGAGTGCCACGATGAGGGTCTTCTCGTTCACGATGGGGTCGCGGTAGCGGAACTCGTGTGCGAGCTCAACCTCGGTGGGGATGCGGCACCAGTGCTCGATGGCGTAGCGTGCCACCTGGCCTGCGTATGCTGCGGTACCACATGCGACGACGATGATCTTGTCGATCGAGCGTAGCACCGAGTCGTCGATGTTCAGCTCGTCGAGGGTCAGGTTGCCGTTCTCGTCGAGGCGGCCCATGAGGGTCTGCTCAACAGCTGCGGGCTGCTCGTGGATTTCCTTCTCCATGAAGGAGTTGTAGCCGCCCTTTTCGGCTGCTGCTGCGTCCCACTCGATGTGGAAGGGCTTGCCCTCTGCGGGGTTACCTTCGAAGTCGATGATGGAGTAGTCGCTGCCGGTGATGGTCACGATCTGGTCCTGACCCATTTCGACGGCTTCCTTGGTGTAGTCAATGAACGCGGAGACGTCAGAGCCGAGGAAGTTCTCGTTCTCGCCCAGGCCGATGACCAGCGGGGAGTTGCGGCGGGTTGCCACAACGCGGTCCGGGTGGTCGGCGTGAATAGCCAAGATGGTGAAAGCACCTTCCAGGCGGTTGGATGCGACGCGTACTGCCTCGGTGAGGTCACCGGTACCGAGCTTGTTGTAGATGCTTGCGATGGTTGCTGCAGCTACCTCGGTGTCGGTCTGAGATGCGAACTCTACGCCTTCGGCGAGCAGTTCGGCACGCAGTTCTGCGAAGTTTTCGATAATACCGTTGTGTACGACGGCGAGGCGGCCGTTGTCGACAACGTGGGGGTGAGCGTTGTTGTCGGTGGGTCCACCGTGGGTAGCCCAACGGGTGTGACCGATACCAATCTGGGAGTCCGGCAGGGGGTTTTCCTTAACCTCGTTTTCGAGGTTCAGGAGCTTACCAGCCTTCTTACGGAATACGATGCCGTCGGGGCACACGAGTGCCACGCCAGCAGAGTCATAGCCGCGGTATTCCTGGCGGCGCAGACCTTCGAGGACCACATCGTATGCGTTGTGGTCAAACTTGTTACCGTCCGGAGCAGTGTCCAGACCTACATATCCTACGATTCCACACATGCTATAAGTTTATCCCACAAGTATCCAGATATGCGCACGGTGAAATACCGTTATACGTCACGTTTATTGTGGCTTTCCTGGCTTTTTCAGGTTTTACCCTTTTCTTTCCATACATTTATTTCTTCAGACATACCGTGAGAGTAGATATTTTCCCCACGGGCTGAAAGTTCGTACACTTAGATAAATGAGCACCGCACCGTATTTTTCTGGCGATGACCGCTTCATGCATCTTGACCGTTCCCGTTGGTCGCACCTAGCCGATGAGATTTCTGTTCCCCTCAGTGCTGAGGAAATTGAGTCTCTTCGAGGCCTGGGTGAAACTGTCGACCTTGAGGAGGTGCAGCGTATTTATCTGCCGGTTTCTCGTCTTCTTAACCTGTATGTGACTGCTGCTTCTTCGTTGAACCATATGACGAATGATTTTCTGCATGTGTCTCAGCGCCGCGTCCCGTTCATTATTGGTGTGGCGGGTTCTGTTGCTGTGGGTAAGTCGACGACGGCACGTATTTTGCAGGCTCTTTTGAGCCGTTGGCCTTCGACTCCGAAGGTTCAGTTGGTGACTACGGATGGTTTCTTGTACCCGAATGCTGAGCTTCAGCGTCGCGGTATTATGCACCGTAAGGGTTTCCCGGAGTCTTATGATCGCCGTGCTCTGTTGAATTTTGTGTCGCAGGTGAAGTCCGGTGCCGAGCGTGTGGTGGCGCCGAAGTATTCACACCTGTATTACGACATCATGCCGGATGAGCATATTGAGGTCACCGCACCGGATGTTCTGATTCTTGAGGGTTTGAATGTTTTGGCGCCTTCGCAGGCTGAGGGTCCGGAGACTTCTGATCTGACGCTGAGTGATTTCTTTGATTTCTCTATTTATGTAGATGCCCGCACTGAGGATATTGAGCGCTGGTATGTAAATCGTTTCTTGACTCTGCGTTCTTCAGCTTTTGCGAATCCGGAGTCATATTTCAAGCGTTATGCGGAGTTGAGCGATGAGCAGGCGGTTGAGGTAGCGACCGGCATTTGGAAGAGCGTGAATGAGCCTAATCTGGTGCAGAATGTTTTGCCGACTCGTGCTCGTGCGCATTTGATTCTGCAGAAGGGCGCCGAGCATACCGTGGAGCAGGTTCTTCTGCGTAAGAACTAGAGGTTCTTTAGGTTTTTAGTGTTCGTGTGCGGCTTTTAGCCGGTATTGTGGTGCATTCTAGTAGAAGGCGCCGGAGGCTCCACTCCCTCGCGGGGTGGGTTTAGGCTTCTGGCGCTTTTTGTTTGCATCTACGCCATGATGAGGAGTTATTGTGAAGTCTCTGCACCGTACGTCTACCGCTCAGGAGTCTCTTAATAGTTCTGCGCTGAACCGCCGCACTCTCTTGGGTGCCGCTTTGGGGGTTGGCGGTACCGCCTTGTTGGCGGCTTGTGGCTCGCAGGGCCGGGGTGCCTCCTCTTCATCTTCTGCAGCGAGCGCTTCTGCGTCTGAGTCTGCGACGGCTTCAACGGCTTCTTCTAGTGTCTCTTCCACTGCGGCGACCTCTTCTGCCGCGCCCTCCCCTGTTGCTTCTGCTACCGGTGCTTCTGCAAGCGCTTCGGCTTCTGCGAGCGCGTCTTCGTCCCCGTTGGCTCTTGCTCAGCCCAGTGTTGAGTCTCAGCCGGACTCGTTGCGTTGCCTCGTGAATAAGATGCGCCCCTTTGAGCAACAGGACTGGGAGCCGAGCGACCTGGTGGAGTTCTATGGTCATCAATTGCGTGCTGAGGCGGCTAAGGCGGCGGACACGATGATTGATGCGGCGGCGACCGACGGCGTGACTCTGCTTGTTTCTAGCGCATATCGTTCGTATGCGGTGCAGCAGCAGACCTATCAGTATTGGGTTTCGGTGAACGGCCAGCAGGTGGCGGATCAGTTGTCGGCTCGTCCCGGCTATTCGGAGCATCAGACTGGTTTGGCGATTGACTTTGCTTCTCCTGAGGGTTGCCGTCTGGAGGAGTGTTACCGCGATACACTGGCTGGTCAGTGGTTGGCTAAGAATGCTCCGCGTTACGGATATATTTTGCGTTTCCCTGATGGTCGTCAGTCGGTGACCGGTTATCGTTTTGAGCCGTGGCATTACCGTTATGTGGGTGTGCAGATTGCTCAGGAGTATGTGTCTTCGGGTGCGAAGACTTTTGAGGAGTTTATCGGTACGGGTGCGGCACCCGACTATGCAAGTGCGAACTAGGCTCTGAGCTAAGTTTTTGGCTTTGTCCGGTGCGTCGAGTGGTGATGCGTGTCGTATTTCTGGCTTCCATGTCGGAATTAAATAGGCACAGTAGATGCATATTTTTTCGCGTACAAGTCCTGTAAATCCGCGGTTTTTCGCAGGTTTTAGAGAGTTTTAGTCAGCTTCATGTGACCTAGACCTTAAGTATTGAGTGCCATAGAACCACTGTGAAGAAAAACACATACTTTACAGTGAAAATTTTCTCAGAATATGGCATTTTGAACACCCGAAAGGCGCTATTCTATATCTCATGCTTAAGGGTTTTAAAGATTTTCTGATCCGCGGTAACGTCATCGACCTCGCAGTTGGTCTGATCATGGGTACCGCCTTCACCGCTGTGGTGACCTCTCTTGTCCAGGCCGTCCTGATGCCGGCTATCTCCATGCTGGTTGGCTCCCCCAACTTCGATGAGTTCCTGGTCTTCGGCCAGATCAAGGTTGGCGTGTTCCTGACCGCTGTTGTCAACTTCGTCCTGATTGCAGCTGCTGTGTACTTCGCAGTTGTTATCCCCACTCAGAAGCTGACTGAACTCGCACTGGCTAAGAAGAAGGCTGAAGACGAGGCTGTTGAAAAGGAAGAGACCGAGCTTGACCTCCTGAAGGAGATCCGCGACGCTCTGGCAAAGAAGTAATTTCTCTGCTCTCTACCACTAAGTTTCAAACCCCCGTATCCCCTGTGGATGCGGGGGTTTTCCGTATCCTCGTCCCCCTCCCCCACCCAAGATAACGGAGAAGGGCTGGGAAGGTGTTACCTTCCCAGCCCTTTCTCTATCCTCCATTACGGTCTTCGCGCCGGAAGAGAATACGTTTAGAGTGCCAGTTCCTTAGCCACAACGTCAGCCAGCTGCTGAGCAACCTCATCAGCCTGCTCCTGAGTTGCAGCTTCAACCATCACACGCACCAGAGGCTCGGTGCCGGATGCACGCAGTAGCACGCGGCCGCTCTCACCCAGTACGCCCTCAGCCTCGCTCACAGCGGTAGCGAGCGCCTCATTGGTCTTCACAGCCGCACGGTCAACACCCTTGACATTGATCAGACGCTGCGGGGTGGGCTGCATACGGGATGCCAGATTCGAGAGGGTCTGGCCGCTTCGTGCAACCTCTGCAGCCAGCTGGATGCCAGTCAGAACGCCGTCACCGGTGGTTGCGTAGTCGCTCATGATGACGTGGCCGGACTGCTCGCCGCCGAGGTTGTAGCCGTGCTCGCGCATAGACTCGAGGACGTAGCGGTCGCCCACAGCGGTACGGCCCAGGGTAATACCGTGCTCGCGCAGGTACAGTTCCAGACCCAGGCTGCTCATCACGGTTGCGACGAGGGTGTCCTTTGCGAGCTTACCTTCGCGCTTAGCGGCAACAGCCAGGATAGCCATGATCTGGTCGCCATCTACCAGGTTGCCCTTTTCGTCAACTGCCTGGCAACGGTCGGAGTCACCGTCGTGGGCGATACCGAGGTCCGCGCCGTGCTCAACGACAGCTGCCTGCAGCTTCTCGGGGTGGGTGGAACCCACACCGTCGTTGATGTTGGTGCCGTTGGGCTCTACAGCCAGTGCGATGACCTCTGCACCCAGTGCCTCGAAGGTTGCCGGGGACGCCGCGTAGGCTGCACCGTTTGCGCAGTCCAGAACAATCTTCATGCCGTCGAGGGGCTTGCCTTCGGGCAGGGTGGAGACCAGGTGCTTCACGTAAGCCTCGGTACCGTTCTCCAGGGGCTTGACGGTACCCACAGCACCACCGGTCGGGTAGCGGAAGGACTTCTCGCGGTAAACGCGCTCAATAGCGTCCTCAACGGAGTCTTCCAGCTTCTGGCCGCCACGAGCCAGGAACTTAATACCGTTGTCCGCTGCGGGGTTGTGCGATGCAGAAATCATCACGCCAAAGTCAGCACCGGTGTGTGCCACCAGGTAAGCTGCTGCGGGGGTGGGGACAATGCCGGCATCCAGCACGTCAACACCTGCGCTAGCGAAGCCAGCCTTCATCGCAGAGACAATAAAGTCTGCAGAGGATCGGGAGTCATTTGCAATCACGGCACGGGGGCGTACGCCCTCTTCTACCGTGTCAAAGCCCAGAACAATAGAAGCCGCCTGCGCGAGCTCCATAGCCAGGGCGGGAGTAATTACATCGTTTGCCAGACCGCGTACGCCGTCGGTTCCAAAAAGTCGTTCAGTCACCCTTTTATTTTACGTTGTGCGTAACTCTGCTTAGGCGCATACACCGTAAATTCTTCATAATCAGAAAGTGATTTTCAGCGGCTACATATCTGCTTCATAGCTAATATTTCTGCAGACGCGCAAAGGTGCCTGCTCTCCGTTCCCGGGGTTGGGAAAAGAGAGACAGGCACCTTCATAATGCAAGCTATTTGGCGGCTCTATCGCCGTAGGGTTGAGTTTTTATTCTCCCCTATTTATCCACGCTTACTTGACGACGGGGAAGCCGTCGGGGGAGTCACCGGACTCGTCCTCGAAGACGTGTGATGCGGAGCGGACAATCAGCGAATCGAGCTCGCCCACAACTGCCTCATCCTTGGAGGGGTAGTCGAACTGGGTGAGCACGTAACGCATTGCTTCCAGACGTGCGCGCTTCTTGTCGTTGGACTTGATGACGGTCCAGGGAGCGTCACCGGTGTGGGTGTAGAAGAACATTGCTTCCTTTGCCGCGGTGTAGTCGTCCCACTTGTCCAGGGACGCCAGGTCGGTGGGGGAAAGCTTCCACTGACGAACCGGGTCGGTACGGCGGGAGGTGAAGCGTGCGAGCTGCTCTTCGCGGGTGACGGAGAACCAGAACTTGATGATGTGGATACCGGAGTTCACCAGCATGCGCTCCAGGTCCGGAACTTCGCGCATGAACTCGAAGTACTGTGCCTGGGTGCAGTAGCCCATAACGCGCTCAACGCCGGCACGGTTGTACCAGGAGCGGTCCATCAGGACGATTTCGCCGCCGGAGGGCAGGTGCTTGATGTAACGCTGGAAGTACCACTGGGTCTGCTCGATATCGGTCGGCTTCTCCAGTGCGACAACGCGAGCGCCACGGGGGTTCAGGTGCTCGGTGAAGCGCTTAATGGAGCCACCCTTACCTGCTGCGTCACGGCCTTCGAAGATGATGAGGATCTTCTGACCGGTGGACTTAGCCCAGAGCTGTAGCTTCAGCAACTCAATCTGCAGGGCACGCTTTTCCTTCTCGTATGCCTTACGGCTGAGTTTGGTGTCGTAGGGGTAACCCTTCTTCCATGCCTGAGAGGTTTCGTCGTCCTTCTTGTCCTTGCCGAGGGCGCGGGTGAGGGAAGCCATTTCGTCCAGCTCTGCCGAGTAGTCTTCAACGACGGAGGTACGGCGTGCCTGGGGCTTCAGGGCTTCCTTGATGGCCTGTTTCTTCTCAGAACCGGTGTGTGCGTGTGCGCCTTCAGCGGTGTGCTGGGGGGCTTCAGCCTGAGGAGCCTCCACTGCCTTTTCTTCGGGCTTGGTGGAGGGATTCTGCTCTGCCATGAGTACTCTTTTCTTCCTGTCTGCTTTGACTCTTTAACTCTACCGGGGTGCTCTTCAATGAACAAACGTAACAGTTATATGCACCCTATAACCTTGTAACGCTCACGGTGAGTAGATACGCAAAACGCCCCGAATCTCCCGAAGGAGAAGCGGGGCGTAACGCTTCGTAAAAACCAGCGATTAACGCTTGGAGAACTGCGAAGCCTTGCGTGCCTTCTTAAGACCAGCCTTCTTACGCTCGATGACGCGTGCGTCACGGGTCAGGTAGCCAGCCTTCTTCAGTGCGGGGCGGTTGTTCTCGCGGTCGATCTCGTTCAGTGCACGAGCGATACCCAGGCGCAGAGCACCTGCCTGACCGGAGGGGCCACCACCGTTGATGCGTGCGATGACGTCGTATGCGCCCTCAAGCTCCAGGAGCTTGAAGGGCTGGTTGACGTCCTGCTGGTGCAGCTTGTTGGGGAAGTAGTCTTCCAGGCTACGGCCGTTGATGGTCCAGTTGCCGGAACCGGGCACAACGCGAACGCGTGCCACTGCTTCCTTGCGGCGACCAACTGCTGCGCCTGCAACGGTCAGTGCCGGACGTGCTGCCTTAGCCGCTGCGGGGGCAGCGGACTCCGAGGTGTAGCTGGTCAGCTCTTCCTCGACTACGATCTGCTCTTCGTTCTGAGCCACGATTTCTCCTATTGTTTCTTCGTAGGCCCGAATTACTGGGCGACCTGGTTGAATTCGTAGGTCTTGGGCTGCTGTGCCGCGTGCGGGTGCTCGGGACCAGCGTAGACCTTCAGCTTCTTGAGCTGCTGTGCAGCAAGCTTGTTCTTGGGCAGCATGCCCTTAACAGCCTTCTCAACCGCGCGAACGGGGTTGGTCTCAAGCAGCTCTGCGTAGTTCACGGACTTCAGACCGCCGGGGTAACCCGAGTGGCGGTATGCACGCTTCTGCTCGAGCTTTGCACCGGTCAGGGCGACCTTCTCAGCGTTCACGATGATAACGAAGTCACCGGTGTCAACGTGGGGAGCAAAAGTCGGCTTGTGCTTACCGCGCAGCAGGATAGCGGTCTGGCTTGCGAGGCGGCCGAGAACAACGTCGGTGGCGTCAATGACGTGCCACTGGCGCTCGACTTCGCCGGGCTTGGGAGTATAAGTGCGCAAAATATTGGCCTTTGTCTCGAAATGTACATACGGCGCTTAGTTGGGTATCGCGCCTTTTACTTACGTGCATGACGAACACCCGGGTGAGGACCGAGCTGCCGCCCGTTCTGCCCGTACTCTATACCGCCTTAACGTCCTGCAACTAGACAGCGATTTAGAGCGCGCTCGGGTAGAACACGCACAACATATCAAGACTATACAGGACGTCGAGTGCTTAATCCACCGCCAAAGCCTTAAAAATAGGGCTTTTTTGTCTTAAACACATTTTTAAATTCCATCCGTGTAATTCACCCTCGACGATTGCGCTCCTCCGTTGAGCCCCTCATCACTTCCGGCGTGTGACGGCGCTCAATATACACAGGGCGTTAAGCACTCTGTGCCTCGTGGTCTTCACGCTTTGCTCGAGCACGCTCCGCCTGCACACCGTAGAGCTCCGATGCAGGGTAGTAAATCTCAGCCAGGGCGAGCGCATGCGGAGGTGCCAAAGTCAGCGAAGCCTCGCGTCCAGGGTTCTCGATCCGCTCACGCAACCAGGCGGCGTCACGCTTACCTGTACCGTAGAGCACCAACGCGCCCACAAGCGAACGCACCATGTGATGGCAGAAGGCGTCAGCCACCACGCGCACCTCAATCAGACCGCTTTCTATGCGGGTAAAGCTGAGTTCTCGCAGTTCACGAATCGTAGTCGCCCCTTCACGCGGCTTGCAGAAAGAGAGGAAATCACGCAGACCGAGTAGCTGCTGTGCCGATTCGTTAAGATCAGCGCAATCCAGATGCTCAGGTACTGCCCAAGTGTAGGTGCGGTGCAGAGGGTTAAGACCGTCCGCCGCACCATCTGCGATGCGGTAAACATAGCGGCGGCCGGTAGCGGAGAAGCGCGCATCAAAATCAAAGGGCACTTCGCTCACGCGGTGAATCTGAATAGCGCCCTGCAAAATGCCGCGAACGTTCTTCGGAAGGTTCAGCTGCTCTTCCGCATCGTAAAGGCATCGTTGAAGAGCCCCGGTGAGGCGGCGCCCCAGGGCAGCCGTCGGGTCATCTTCCCCCGTTCGCCCCTGCAGGCGAGTCCAGTCCTCATCACTCAGATCGCAGTGCAAGGTTTGGGCTTCTGCGTGGACTCCCGCATCCGTTCGACCCGCAACCACCACACGGTGAGGCGCCCGCAGAATCAGCTCGAGGGCGTTCTCGATAACTCCCTGCACGGTGACCAGGTTCGGCTGGGCTGCCCACCCGCTGAAAAGAGAACCGTCGTAAGCACAATCAATTCGCACGCGGTGCGTAGCGGTGAAGGGCTGCTCTTCGTAATTCTCTAAAGAAGTAGCGTTATGCATTGGTGTGCCTTTCAGCGGTAAAGGACGATTGAAGACTACGGGCCGGCTCTTGGATAGCGAATGCGCAAAGAACCGTGTCCTCTTAAGTATGCAGATACACCAATCCGCCGCCCACAGCAGTGGACGGCGGATTGACATATTTTAGGCTTAGCCTAAATCAGCTGGGATCCGTATTACTCGGAAACCTTCTGTGCTGCTGCGCCACCTGCGGGGGCGTAACCTGCAGCCTCTGCCGACTCAGCGGAGTCGAACCAGATTTCAGCCTTGGTGCTGGAGTACCAGCGGGAACCGGGCACGTGGTACTTCATGGAATCGGCGTTACCCTTAACCTCGAAGCCCTCGGGAGCCTCGCCGGACTCCAGGGGTGCGTGGGAACCTGCGGGCAGGCCCTCAGCTGCTTCAGCCTTGGGAGCCTCAGCTGCCTTCTCAGCAACCTTGGTTGCCTCAGCAACTGCACCCTTGGTTGCAACGGGCTCCATGACGAGCTCGATGACTGCCATGGGAGCGTTGTCACCCTTACGGTTACCGATCTTGATGATGCGGGTGTAACCACCGGGGCGCTCTGCCATTGCCGGAGCAATAACGGTGAAGAGCTCGTGCACGACGGACTTGTCGGTGATGGAACGCAGCACGCGACGGCGAGCAGCCAGGTCGCCCTTCTTACCGAAGGTGATGAAGCGCTCTGCCACCGGACGCAGGCGCTTTGCCTTGGTCAGGGTGGTGGTGATGCGCTTGTGCTGGAACAGCTGCGCCGACAGGTTGTTGAGCATGTGGCGCTCGTGGGTCGGGGAACCGCCGAGGCGGGGACCCTTAGTGGGAGTAGGCATAGTTAAATCTCCATAGTTGCGTTCCCTAACGCCCCAGCAGCGGAGCCTCTTAGGGAATCAAGTTTGACTGATCCCGGTGGAACCGGGTGAACTATTCGGTCGAAATTATTCGCCGGAACCGTCTTCGTCATCAAGCGGGCGTGCAGCAGGCTCGAAACCGGGAGGGGAGTCCTTCAAAGCCAGGCCGAGCTCGATGAGCTTTGCCTTGACCTCGTCAATGGACTTAGCACCGAAGTTACGGATATCCATCAGGTCAGCTTCACTGCGGGTCACGAGCTCACCCACGGTGTGGATGCCCTCGCGCTTGAGGCAGTTGTAGGAGCGGACGGACATGTTCAGGTCCTCGATCGGCAGTGCCAAATCAGCGGCCATGGACTCGTCGGCGGGCGACGGGCCAACTTCGATACCCTCAGCTGCAATGTTCAGCTCACGTGCAAGGCCGAAGAGCTCGACCAGGGTGCTGCCTGCAGAAGCAACGGCGTCACGCGGTGCGATGGCTTCCTTGGTTTCGACGTCCAGGGTCAGGCTGTCGAAGTCGGTGCGCTGCTCAACACGGGTCGCGTTCACGCTGAAGGTAACCTTCAGAACCGGGGAGTAGATGGAGTCAACCGGGATACGGCCAATCTCGCCATCGCCGACCTTGTTCTGAGCTGCAGTCACGTAGCCGCGACCGCGCTCGATAACCAGCTCAGCGTTGAAGTTTGCCGAGGCGTTCAGGGTTGCCAGGTGCAGTTCCGGGTTGTGGATCTCCACGCCAGCGGGAACCTCGATGTCGCCTGCGGTCAGTTCACCTTCGCCCTGCTTGCGCAGGTAGGCCACGACGGGCTCGTCGTTCTCAGAAGAGATGGAGAGCTTCTTGATGTTCAAGATGATCTCAGTGACGTCCTCGGTCACGCCGGGAACGGTGCTGAACTCGTGCAGTACGCCATCAATGCGGACGCTGGTAACAGCGGCGCCGGGGATGGAGGACAGCAGAGTACGGCGGAGGGAGTTACCCATGGTGTAGCCGAAACCGGGCTCCAGAGGCTCGATAGTGAAGCGCGAGCGGTTGGGCGCTACGACCTCTTCAGTCAGAGTGGGGCGCTGTGCAATAAGCACTTTGTTTCCTTTCGGTGAGCTCCGCTATATGAGCCCACAGGTTGGGGAAAACATATCTTAGGAAGCAGACGGGTGTCTGTACTCTCCGGGTACAGCTCCGTGCGGAGTGTACCCGTCGAGGGATTAGGTCGAGACCTAATTAGACGCGGCGGCGCTTCGGGGGACGGCAACCGTTGTGTGCAACGGGGGTAACGTCCTGGATCGAACCGACCTCGAGGCCTGCAGCCTGCAGGGAGCGGATTGCGGTTTCGCGACCGGAACCGGGGCCCTTGACGAACACGTCAACCTTGCGGACGCCGTGCTCCTTGGCGCGGTTTGCAGCAGCCTCAGCAGCCAGCTGTGCGGCGTAGGGGGTGGACTTACGGGAGCCCTTGAAGCCCATGTCGCCAGCGGAGGACCAGGAGATCACTGCACCGGTGGGATCGGTGATGGAGACGATGGTGTTGTTGAAGGTCGACTTGATGTGAGCCTGACCAGCAACGATGTTCTTGCTAACCTTGCGGCGGTTGGTCTTACGAGCTGCCGCAGCGCGAGTCTTGGGAGGCATTTTTGATTCTCCTACAAAGGTTTTCTAATACGTTGGTCGGATAGAGATATCCAACAGAGCAACGTTGCTTACTTCTTCTTACCTGCGACGGTACGCTTCGGACCCTTGCGGGTACGTGCGTTAGTCTTGGTGCGCTGACCGTGAACCGGCAGGCCGCGGCGGTGGCGCAGGCCCTGGTAGGAACCGATTTCAACCTTACGGCGGATGTCAGCTGCAACCTCGCGGCGAAGATCACCTTCAACCTTGTAGTTGCCTTCGATGAAGTCACGAAGTGCCACGAGCTCCTGGTCGGTCAGGTCCTTGACGCGGGTGTCAGGGTTGACGCCGGTAGCAGCGAGGGTTTCGTGTGCACGGGTCTTGCCCACGCCGTAGATGTAAGTGAGAGCAACTTCCACGCGCTTTTCGCGGGGAATATCAACTCCAGCGAGACGTGCCATACTGGCTTCTCCTTGTTGTTTTCCAGAGGTCTATAGCATCACTGCCCGAGTTATTCTGGCTCGGTCCCCGGCCTCTGAGTCCGGAGGTATCCGAAGGCGCCTCTTGGGGCGTTGCTTCGGAGCGGTGCCTATGACAATTCCACCCTCTTATAGGGCGGCTATGAAGTCAGCTGCTAGGGATTAGCCCTGGCGCTGCTTGTGGCGCGGGTTTTCGCAGATCACCATGACCACACCGTGACGGCGGATCACCTTGCACTTATCGCAGATCGGCTTAACGCTCGGCTTGACCTTCATCGCATTCCTTTTGATTGCAACTTGATTACTGGCGAGATAAGAGGTTCCCTCACTTACGTTGGGGAACTGCGTTATCCCTTTGAACACGATTTAAACGCCGCCAGAGGCGACGTTTATCTCGGGTTTACTTGTAACGGTAGACGATACGACCTCGGGAAAGGTCGTAGGGGCTCAGTTCCACTACTACTCGGTCCTCAGGCAGGATGCGAATGTAGTGCTGACGCATCTTGCCCGAGATGTGTGCGAGAACCTTGTGGCCGTTATCCAGCTCAACACGGAACATCGCGTTGGGCAGAGCTTCAACCACAGAGCCTTCAATCTCGATGACGCCGTCTTTCTTAGCCATATCCTCCGCTAACGTCGGTGCCCGTCGCAGGTGCGGCGGGCAATTGTATCTTCTGTTTGTGAGCTCACCTCGGTGAGGCGATAGGGCGTTTTAAGGCGCACTTAACACTGGCACAAACAACCAACTGTTAACTCTACGGCAAAGGCCGTGGAAAAACAACCGTGATTTTTATGACATCAGGCACTTAATGTTTAAAAGGAAGAAGCCCCTCCCCCACGTTCCTGAAAGTCTTATTGACTTCCCTCCGCAGGAAAGGGGCACCGTTCACCGGTCACAGCTCAACTGCTTAGTCTTCCTTAGCGGCAAGCTGACCGCATGCTCCATCAATATCGGAACCGCGAGTATCACGAATAGTCGTCGGAATACCGTGGGCACGCAGACGCTCCACAAAGTTCTGCTCAACGCCCTTACGGGATGCCGTCCACTTCGAACCCGGGGTCGGGTTCAGCGGAATCGGGTTCACGTGCACCCAACCACGGCCGCGCTGCGCCAGCTTCTTACCGAGCAGATCCGCACGCCAGCCCTGATCGTTAATATCGCGAATCAGCGCGTACTCAATGGAGACGCGGCGGCCGGTCGTACGGTAGTAGTCGTACGCAGCGTCCAGAGTCTCGTCGACCTTCCAGCGCTGGTTAATCGGGATCAGCTCATCACGCAGCTCATCATCCGGAGCGTGCAGAGACAGCGCCAAAGTAATGGGCAGCTTCTCCAGCTCAAACTTACGAATACCCGGCACCAGGCCCACGGTCGACATGGTCAGACCGCGAGCAGAAATACCGAGGCCCTCGGGCGAAGGGTCAATCAGGCGGTGCACAGCACCCATGGTTGCCTTGTAGTTAGCAAGCGCCTCGCCCATACCCATGAAGACAATATTGGAAACACGCAGCGGACGAGTATCCTCAGAACCGCCTTCTGCTTCTTCCAGGCCCTTCATCTGCTTCAGGTAGCGGGCACCGGCAACGACCTGCTCCACAATTTCCGCGGTGGACAGGTTGCGAGTCAAACCCTGCTGACCGGTCGCACAGAAGGGGCAGTTCATACCGCAGCCAGCCTGCGAAGAGATGCACATGGTCACGCGGTTGTCATAACGCATGATGACAGACTCAATGAGCGCACCATCAAAGAGGCGGTGCACAACCTTCAGGGTGTCGCCACCGTCAGCCTCGAGGGTACGGACCGGGGTCAGAAGCTGAGGCATCGCCTGTGCAACCATCTGCTCGCGGTCCTTAGCCGGCAGGTCAGTCATCTCAGCGGGGTCAGTGACCAGACGCTCAAAATAGTGCTTGGACAGCTGGGATGCACGGAACGACTGGTAGCCAAGTTCCTTCAGAAATTCACGGCGGCCAGCCATGTCGAAGTCAGCGATATGCTTGGGCGGCTTCGCACGGCGCGGTGCTTTCAGGGCAATCTGGCCGGGTGCGGGGCGAACGTTCGAGATTTCAACCGGCACCTTGGTCGCAGCGGGTGCGGTTGCCTCGCCGCTATTGAGAGTTTCGCTCATGGAGCTTCTTCCTTGTGATGTGGATGCTTTCGGATGCGCTATCACGCACCGGACCGGATTCGCCGGTTTCTTCGGGTGGAGGTGGGGCAGCTAAAGGTGGATACCCCTCCCCTAGTGGTGGGACTTAGGCGGGGATCGGAACCGGGGTTACGCCAAAGCGAGCAAGTTCGCTTGCACCACCGTCTTCTGCAGTCAGGACCCAGATACCTTCGCTATGCACAGCAACGGAGTGCTCCCACTGGCAGGCATCGGAGCCGTCAACGGTTACAACGGTCCAGTCGTCGGAGAGCACCTTGGTCTCGATGGAACCAGTCACAAGCATCGGCTCAATAGCGAAAGCCATGCCGGGCTTGATCTTCGGCCCCATGTCACGCACTGCGTAGTTCAGTACGTCCGGTGCCATATGCATCTGGGAACCGATGCCGTGGCCCACGTAGTCTTCAATAATGCCGTACTTATCGCCGTATTCTTCGGTCACATATGCTTCGATGGCAAGGCCGATTTCGCCGACCTTCTTTGCGGTTGCCAGAGCGGCGATGCCGTGCCACATTGCTTCGCGAGTGACGGCGGAGAGCTCTGCGCGTGCTTCGCTCACATTGTCACCGACCAGCACAGTACGTGCCGAGTCGCCGTGCCACTGGCGGTTGGTTGCGGGGTCGATAACGTATGCGCCACCGTCGATAGAAAGGATGTCGCCGTCCTTGAGCACGTAGTCGCCGGGGATGCCGTGAACGACCTCATGGTTGACGGAGGTGCATACGGTTGCCGGGTAGTCGTAGTAGCCGTAGAAGTTGGAGGTGCCACCCAGTTCCAGCATGGTGCGTTCAAAAGCGGCGTTCACCTCTGCGGTGGTTGCGCCGGGGCGAGCTGCCGCCACTGCCGCATCGAGCGCGCGGCTGGTGATGACGCCTGCACGAGCCATCTGCTGAAGCTGTGCATTGGTTTTGATTTCGACTCGTGCCATTCTGGCTCCTTAGGTATAGGGGGCGGTGCGCCCAAGCTTAGAACTCTACAGACAGCACTGTACCCCCGCAAGTCTTTGTGATGCATCATGCACCTCAAATTGCGGGGGTACAGCAGAAGATTACTTCAGAGCGTCGAGGATGCGCTCGGTGACTTCAGCAATCTCGCCGAGGCCGTTAACTTCCTTGACGATGCCGCGTTCGCGGTAGATTGCGATCAGCGGTGCGGTCTCTTCTTCGTAGACTTTCAGGCGGTGACGGATGACCTCTTCGTTGTCATCGGTACGACCCTGCTCTGCTGCGCGGTTGAGCAGACGCTCGACGAGCTCGTCGTTGTCTGCAACCAGCAGGAGAACGCGGTCGATCTTCTCGCCCTTGGCTTCGAGGATGGAGTCCAGCTCGTGCACCTGGGAGGTGTTGCGGGGGTAGCCATCGAGCAGGAAGCCGTTGACGACGTCGCTTTCCTCCAGGCGTGCGCGCACCATGTTGTTGGTGACGGAGTCGGGAACCAGGTTGCCGGAGTCGATGTACGACTTCGCTTCCTTGCCCAGCTCGGTCTCTTCCTTGATGTTCTTGCGGAAGATATCACCGGTGGAAATCGCGGGAATCTTCAGCGCTTCAGCGATCTTGACGGCCTGGGTGCCCTTACCTGCACCGGGAGGGCCGACGATGAGCAGACGGTTCATCGGAGCAGTCCTTCGTAGTTTCGTTGTTGGAGCTGAGCGTTGATCTGCTTGAGAGTGTCAAGACCAACACCCACCACGATCAGCAGCGAGGCGCCGCCGAACGGGAAATTCTGGTTTGCGTTGAATAGGATAAGCGCTACCAGGGGAATCATGGAAATTACACCCAGGTAAAGTGCGCCAGGCAACGTAATTCGGTTGAGTACGTAGCTGAGGTAACGCTCGGTGGGCTTACCGGCGCGAATACCGGGGATGAAGCCACCGTACTTCTTCATATTGTCCGCTACTTCTACCGGGTCGAAGGTGACCGCCACGTAGAAGTACGCGAAGCCAATAATCATGAAGAAGTAGAGAGCAATGTACAGCGGGTGGTCGCCGCGCACCAGGTATGCGTTGATCCAGTTAACCCAGTCCGGCGGAGTGGAGCCGTCGGTGGGGGTGTTGAACTGGGCAAGCAGACCGGGCAGGGTCAGCAGGGAGGAGGCGAAGATCAGCGGGATCACGCCGGCCATGTTGACCTTGAGCGGAATGTAGGTGTTGGTGCCGCCAATGGTGCGTCGACCAATCATGCGCTTTGCGTACTGCACGGGGATACGGCGAACGGACTGCTCCACGTAGACCACAGCGAGCATGACCAGCAGGCCGATGCCGCAGACAGCTGCGAAGATACCCCAACCGTGGGTGCGCTGGATGGAACCCAGAGCGCTCGGGAAGGAGGAAGCAATGGAGGTGAAGATCAGCAAGGACATGCCGTTGCCGACGCCACGCTCGGTAATCTGCTCACCCATCCACATGATGACGGTGGTACCTGCACACAGGGTGACGATAATCAGCAGGATGTGCAGTACGTCGTCCTGGGGGATGATGCCCGGGCAGTTACCCAGCAGAACGCCAGAGCGTGCCATCGAGACGATGGTGGTTGCATTCAGCAGAGCAAGAGCGATGGTCAGGTAGCGGGTGTACTGGGTGAGCTTTGCCTGACCCTGCGCGCCCTCATCGTGCAGCTCCTGGAATCGCGGGATGACCACGCGTAGCAGCTGGATGATAATGGACGCGGTAATGTACGGCATCACGCCGAGGGCAAAGATCGAAAGCTGCAGCAGTGCGCCACCACTGAAGAGGTTGACGATATCGTAGACGCCACCGCTTGTAACATTGGCGTTCAGACACTGCTGTACATTTCCGTAGGAAACGCCTGGCGCGGGGATGAAAGTGCCCACGCGGTACAGCACAATCATTGCCAGGGTAAACAGCAGCTTACGCCGCAAATCGGCGGTCTTGACGACTCGCCCGAATGCGCTCAGCACATGTCCTCCTGTAAGTCTATGGGGCACCCTTTCCTCTGAAGGAGTTTCAGGGCGCATTAAACACACCTTCCAGTCTATCGTGTTTGGAGCAGGTAACGATAACTCCCTAGCAGATTATGTAGCTTTTATATTCTCTTAGCGTGATTTTTGGATACTAATGTGGCGCGCGCCAAGCGTTCAAATATGCAAATACAGGAATATACCCCGTTGTGAGTCTTTCCGAGCAGCAAAAAGCCCCCGCCGTACAGTGTACGGACGGGGGCTTTCTCGTCTTGAAGACTACTTAACGGTTACAGAACCGCCAGCGGCCTCGATCTTCTCAATAGCGGAAGCCGATGCCTTGTCGACAACAACGTTCACCTTGACGGAGATTTCGCCGTTGCCCAGAACCTTCACGAGCTCGTTCTTGCGAACGGCACCCTTAGCAACCAGTGCCTCGACGGTGACGTCGCCACCGTTGGGGAACAGTTCCTGGATGCGGTCCAGGTTAACAACCTGGTACTCGGTGCGGAAGGGGTTCTTGAAGCCGCGCAGCTTCGGCAGGCGCATGTGCAGCGGCAGCTGGCCGCCTTCGAAGCCTGCACGAACCTGGTAACGTGCCTTGGTACCCTTGGTACCGCGACCTGCGGTCTTACCCTTGGAGCCTTCACCGCGGCCAACGCGGGTCTTTGCCTTGTGGGCACCCGGTGCCGGGCGCAGATCGTGAATCTTGATAGCTTCTGCCATCTTTACTTGACCTCCTCAACCTTCACCAGGTGAGCAACGGTGTTAACCATGCCAACGGTGACGGGGTCAGCAGTGCGGACTACCTTGTTGCCGGGGCGCTTGAGGCCCAGGGAACGCAGGGTGTCGCGCATGTTCTGCTTCTGACCAACATAGGACTTGACCTGGGTGATTTCCAGCTTTGCGTCGCTGGGCTGAATACGCTTGGCCATTACTACGCACCTGCCTTTTCAGACTTGGTGTTGCGCAGGTAGCTGGGGATAACCTCATCGGTGGGCAGGCCACGGCGGGCTGCCACTGCCAGGGGCTCCTCGAGCTCCTTGAGTGCTGCAACAGTTGCGTGAACGATGTTGATCTGGTTCGAGGAACCGAGCGACTTGGACAGCACGTCGTGAATGCCTGCGCACTCGAGTACTGCACGCACGGGGCCACCTGCGATAACACCGGTACCAGCGGTTGCCGGACGGAGCATCACAACGCCTGCAGCTGCCTCACCCTGCACGCGGTGCGGGATGGTGCGGCCTTCGATGCGGGGAACGCGGAAGAAGTTCTTCTTTGCTTCCTCGACACCCTTGGAGATTGCTGCGGGAACTTCCTTAGCCTTACCGTAGCCAACGCCGACCAGGCCGTTACCGTCACCAACGACGACCAGTGCGGTGAAGCTGAAGCGACGACCACCCTTGACGACCTTGGAAACGCGGTTGATGGTCACAACGCGCTCGATGTACTTGTCCTTCTCCTCCTCGCGAGCGCGGTTGTTACGGCGCTCACCACGGCCACGACGCTCGCCGCGGTTGTTGCGGCGCTCCTCGCGCTGGTTGGAGGTCTCAGCGGTTTCAGCTACTACTGCTTCGCTCACCTGAGTTTCCTTTACGTTCTGCTCGCTCATTAGAGTGCAAGACCTCCCTCGCGTGCACCGTCAGCAACGGCTGCAACACGGCCGTGGTACTTGTTACCACCGCGGTCGAACACGACTGCCTCAACACCAGCTGCCTTGGCGCGCTCTGCTACGAGCTCACCAACGCGCTTTGCCTTAGCGGTCTTGTCCAGGTCAGCTGCACGCAGCTCTGCTTCCATGGTGGAAGCGGATGCCAGGGTTACGCCCTTGACATCGTCGATAACCTGAACGAACATGTGACGGGTCGAACGGGTGACGCACAGGCGCGGACGCGCAGCGGTACCCGAAACGTACTTGCGGATGCGAGCGTGACGACGTGCACGCTGCGCTGCCTTCGACTTGATAGCCATGTTTACTTACCAGCCTTTCCGACCTTGCGGCGGATGTGCTCACCTGCGTAGCGAACACCCTTACCCTTGTAGGGATCGGGCTTACGCAGACCACGAATGTTTGCTGCAACCTGACCAACGAGCTGCTTGTCGATACCCGACACGGTCAGCTTGTTAGCACCCTCCACTGCGAAGGTAATACCCTCGGGAGCGGTGATGTTGATCGGGTGGGAGTAGCCCAGAGCGAACTCCAGGTCGTTACCCTTCGGGGTCACACGGTAACCGGTACCAACGATTTCCAGCTTCTTCTCGTAGCCGGAGGTAACGCCGATAATCAGGTTCTGAATCAGGGTACGAGTCAGACCGTGCAGCGAGCGAGACAGGCGCTCGTCGTTCGGACGAGATACAAGGATCTCGTTTTCGTTCAGAGCCACGGTGATGGGGGAAGCTACCTTGTGGGAGAGCTCGCCCTTCGGGCCCTTAACGGTGACCAGGTTGCCATCGACCTTAACCTCAACGCCGGCGGGAACCGAGATGGGGAGACGTCCAATACGTGACATTATTCTCTTCCTTTCTCTTCTAACCGACTACCAGATGTAAGCGATGACTTCGCCGCCCACGCCCTTCTTCGCAGCCTGCTTGTCAGTGAGCAGACCCGAAGAGGTGGACAGGATTGCGATGCCGAGGCCACCCAGAACCTGGGGCAGGTTGGTGGACTTTGCGTAGGTACGCAGGCCCGGCTTGGAAATACGACGCACGCCAGCGATGGAACGCTCGCGGGACGGACCGTACTTGAGGACGAGGGTCAGGGTCTTGCCGACCTTTGCATCCTCAACCTTCACGTCGGCGATGTAGCCCTCAGCCTTCAGGATCTCTGCAATGCGAGCCTTCAGCTTGGAGTAGGGCATGGATACGGTGTCGTGGTATGCGGAGTTTGCGTTACGCAAACGGGTCAGCATATCTGCGACCGGATCAGTCATAGTCATTGTGGGCTTTAGCCCTTCCTCGTTGTGGTTTCCCTACCCCGCGGTAACGGGGTCTGGACCTACAACGTAGTCGTTAGTTGGTCTTGAACGGGAAGCCCAGTGCCTTCAGGATTGCACGGCCTTCTTCGTCGGTCTTCGCGGAGGTCACCACGGTGATGTCCATACCACGCACGCGGTCGATCGAGTCCTGATCGATTTCGTGGAACATGGACTGCTCGGTCAGACCGAAGGTGTAGTTACCGTTACCGTCAAACTGGCGGTCCGAGAGGCCGCGGAAGTCGCGGATTCGGGGCAGTGCCAGGGTGACGAGGCGGTCCAGGAATTCCCACATGCGGTCGCCACGCAGGGTGACGTGTGCGCCGATGGGCATACCTTCGCGCAGCTTGAACTGTGCGATGGACTTCTTCGCGCGGGTAACAATCGGCTTCTGACCGGTGATTGCGGTGAGATCGCGGATTGCGCCGTCCATGAGCTTTGCGTCGCGAGCTGCCTCGCCGACACCCATGTTTACGACGACCTTAACGATCTTCGGGGTCTGCATGACGTTCTCGTACTTGAACTCTTCCTGCAGAGCGGGAACGACGACCTCAGCGTACTTGGTCTTGAAGCGGGGGGTGATCTTGGTTTCGGTCATTAGATGTCCTTACCCGAACGCTTAGCAACGCGCACGCGAACGGTGCGCTCCTTGCCGTCACGCTCTACAGTCTCGAGGCGGAAACCAACACGGGTCGGCTTCTTGGTCTCGGGGTCAACAATCGCAACGTTAGAAACGTGGATCGGTGCCTCAACCTTCTGAATGCCGCCTGCTGCGCCGGTCAGGGGGTTAGCCTTGGTGTGCTTGGTGACGACCTTGACGCCCTCAACAATCACGCGGTTTTCCTTGGGGAGAACCTTCAGAACCTTGCCCTGCTTGCCCTTATCTGCACCGGAAATAACCTGAACCAGGTCGCCGGACTTGATCTTAGCCATGAATTAGAGCACCTCCGGAGCCAGCGAAACGATCTTCATGAACTTCTTGTCGCGAAGCTCACGACCCACGGGGCCGAAGATACGGGTACCACGGGGATCACCATCAGTGTTCTTCAGGATCACTGCGGAGTTCTCGTCGAACTTGATGTAGGAGCCGTCGGGACGACGGGTTTCCTTCTTGGTGCGGACGACGACTGCCTTGACAACGTCACCCTTCTTTACGGTACCGCCGGGGATTGCATCCTTGACGGTTGCGACAATGATGTCGCCAATGCCTGCGTAGCGACGCGAGGAACCACCGAGAACACGGATGGTCAGGATTTCCTTCGCACCAGTGTTGTCGGCGACCTTCAGTCGCGACTCCTGCTGAATCATATTTCTCCTGTCGTCTCGCCGGTTCCGACTCGCTTTAGGCGCGAGCCAGCCTTGCGGAACATTTTTACGGGATTGGTTGACGCCCCGGGCCCCAACTCTATGGAAGGGGTTAGCGGAAACGCCTGGGGCAAACCCATGCCAGAAGCATTTGGACCCGCGTGAAGCGGGCGTATCCCACCCGTAAATAGCGGCATTATGCACTGGCACGAGAAGCCCGTGGTTGTGCGGCTATTTGGATACAGCCACACAGTCTTAACACTGTACAGGAAGCAGGTATGTAGCGCAAGAGTTTGCCGACTATGATTTCAGTCTCCTCCACCCTATCTCTGGGGATAGCCGGGCTTAGAGAGCAAAAACCCCATACCCCACATCACCATCGATTGAGAAGGCCCCTTATTTGACACTTAAAGCAGGAGGCCCCTTCGTGTAGTTCCTGACGCATAAGAAACTGAAGGGGCCTCGAGAAATCTATCAAACAATGTGTCAAACAAAGAAGATAGATATTAATATTTTACTACGCTTTAATGTCCCTCCACGACAGACTTGCCGCAGTACTGGCAAGAGACCACCCCGGTCCTACTCCCCACCTCTCAGACATACGCACAGTGCTAGAGCGCGGCACGCACTACGTTGATATATCAGCTGCTCTCAGTCGCTCTTCACTCATCAGCTAGGGCATATATACTTTCGCGATACCGTCACGAATGATAGGGCGAGGAGGTTCTCCCGGTCGAGTCTCTTCTGCAGCCTCATAGTATTCGCCAGAGTTTGCATCCAGCACGTAGGGAACCTCAGCTGCGGGGTAGTCTCCTGCTTTATCGACAGCAATGACACTCCCGTCCTTCAACAGGACCTGGTGGTTAATGCGGGTGGGAGCCACCTGCACGGTGTCAATAATGGCTCGATTGAGCGTATTAATGACGGTAACAGTTCCGCCACCAGCAACTGCCGCCTCCCCCTTGCCACCGAAATCAGCAACATAGAGCAGGTGACGTTCTGCATCGAGCAAGATATCGGTGGGCATCTTTCCGAACGGAAGATAAGCGAGGTGCTCACCCTCAAAGCTCAGAACATACAGACCGCCATTCTTACCCTCGCGCCCTTGCGCAGAGACATATAGTTCACCGCGCGTCGAAACAATCTCCACACCGTGAACACCGACTGGAGTATTGGCGTCTTCCCCGCCAATTACGGGCAGCTTGCGTGCAAGCTCCCAGGTATTCATATCCACAACCCAGATTTCATCTCGCATAATATTCGGGATGTACAGGAGGCTACGGCTTTCGTCCGCTACGGGTCCTAGTAGCATGGCAGGGCCTTCCCCTTGAAGGGGGCTAACCCTACGTTCCCCCTCTGCGGTGGGTGCAGAAATCACCTGGTAGCCGCCCATTCCGGTAACGAGTACGGCACCGTTGGGTGCGACGTATAGCTCACGCGGAGTCAGCATCTCTACTTCTAGAACGAGAGAATCCCATACGCGCGATAGGTCCTTTTGGGAGTATGCGGTAACCGAGTTTGTGCGGGTTCCTCCGGTCCAGAGAAGCCCCCGTTCATTGTCTGCGGCTAACCCATAGGCAGCTTGAACCTGGAAGAGGTTTGCTAGTTCGGGGTTATTTTCCGGGATAACGGGCAGAGTAGCCGTCTGCTCAATCTGCAGGGTATCCGCGTTTATGCGAGCAATTGTGGCGCAGAGAGTGCCGTGGGTCTTTGTGTGGTTATAGCTTCCACTTACAAAAAGAACGTTCTCTTCAGGGTTGTATGCCACTTGATACTGGCCAGCAAGTCCCGCGGAACGATCCACGGAAAAACGCTTAGCATCCGGCACGTTCTTCTGCTCTTCTCCTGCGACAGGGGGAACCATAAGTATCTCCAGAGTTGTGTAGTTTGGAGGCTAGCTCACCTTATATTTTGCGGGCTTAGCATCCGGAGCTTTCTGCTGTATATCTTACGCTTTGCCCACCATTTTGAGGCTTTTCTAGTGCAGTCCATGCACTACGAAATTCATCCTCAAGAGGTCCTATATTGGCATCCGGAGCTGTTCTCCCCTCCGGCTCTGAGCGGGGCAAATTTACCCCATGAAAGCTTTACAATCTAAACATAATTAGCATAAAAGACATATATCTAGAACTATCGGCATCTTCTAGAACTAAAAGACTTATATCGAGTCGACCAGAGCCATAGATTTTGTAATATTTCTTCACCTCTGACCCCCTCAAAACAGCGTTCTGAAAAAATCTGCTTAAAAATTTAGAAATTAAGGGTTGTTTTTTCAAAAATCAAGTTTTTTAGCAAAAATCGCGATTCAAGGTGCGAAAATCAGCGAGATGTACCATAATAGAAGAGACGCATGCGTCAAACAAGAGGTTCGGTCCTTATCGGACAGATTTCTTGGGTCCCTTTTTCCTCGCTAATCCGTTTGTCTAGGGACCGAACCTCGCTTTGACACTAAACCCGCACTTCGGTGCGGGTTTTCTTCGTATTTGAGGCGTTAGAATCCCGCACTTCATTCTTCAGGCTGTTAACTCGTCAAATAAGGGCGGGCGAGCGCAGAGGGTGCGCTTCACCCTTCCTCCGCTTCTCTTCCGCTCTCCCCCGCTACTACTTCTGATCCTGGTCTAGGCCTTCCGCTCGAATACAGACGTATAGGCAAAACGATAGGGGCGGTACCCATCGGTTCGATGGGTACCGCCCCTTTCAGCGCCTATCGGCAGTTTCAGAGAGTCAAGCGGGTTCTTGAATATCTAGCAGATCCCGCTCTACCTCTTTCGCTACCGCCAAGCGGTAGTATCGTGGGCTGCCGTGGGGTACGGGCTATGCCTTGCGGCGACGTGCTACCAGCACGGTTGCGCCAACGACCAGGGCAAGAACGCCGATTCCTGCAGCAACGACGACGCCCGAAGCACCGGTGTTAGCCAGCGAAGACTTCGAGGAGCTCGAAGCGGTGGAGCCGTTGTTGGAAGAGGTGACGTTCTGCGACGAAGAGCCGGAGGTCTTCGGTGCAGTGCTGTCCTTCTTCTGAGCATCAGACTTCAAAGAATCCGCGGGAGCCTTGGACTGATCCTTAGCGTTTTCCTTTACCTGTTCCTTGGAGTCTGCCGGTGCGGAAGGCGCCTCAGAGGGGTTAGTTACAGGTGCATTAGCCGATTCGGATGCCTTCGGTGCAGGTGCCTGGTTGTCAACGCTGAAGGTGTATTCTGCAGCCACACCACCGCGCACGTTATCGTTCTCGGTCAGGGAACCGGAGAGCAGGTAGATAGCAACGCTATCGCCGGTCTTCAGTTCTTCAGTCAGGTTAGAGTTTGCCACGGTGGGGCGGTCGATGGTTGCGGTGAAGTTACCGTTTTCGTCCGCCTTGATGTATGCCCAGATGCCTGCGCTATTGCCTTCAACGCCTGCGAGCTTAGGCTCTACCTTCGCAGAAATAGCGCCCTTGTTCAGCTTGACGGCGATAACGGAGCCCTTACCGTCCAGAGTCTTGAAGCCTTCACCGCGGAAGGTCAGCTTCTGGCCGTCCCAAGTCTTGGGGAAGTAGACCTTAGCGCCGTCCTTGTACTCGTGCACAACTTCATTGGAATTTGCGCTTTCGGAGGGTGCCGGGGTGCTCGGCTCGGGCTTAGCAGACTCGCTCGGAGCCGGAGTAGTCGGCTCAGGCTTAGCAGACTCACTCGGAGCCGGAGTGGTCGGCTCAGGCTTAGCAGACTCACTCGGAGCCGGAGTGGTCGGCTCAGGCTTAGCAGACTCGCTCGGAGCCGGAGTGGACTGTTCGCTATCCGGCAGGCTCAGCTTAGTGCCGGCAGGGTAAGTGGTAGTCACGCCAGAAGGAGTAGCAGCGACCTGGGTGGTTTCTGCCGGTGCGCAGGTCTCAGCGGTGTCTGCCTTCTTCTCTGCAACAGTTGCGGAGAGCGCTTCACCACCGCGAGGAGTGTCACCTTCAACAATGGAGCCGGAGAGCAGGAAGACCGATACCTTATCGCCGCTCTTCAGATTTTCCGTCAGGTTGGAGTTCTCGGTGGTCGGGTACGGCAGTTCAGCGGTGAAGTTACCGTTTTCATCTGCCTGGATGTACGCCCAAACACCTGCGCTGTTGCCCTCAACGCCGTTGAACTTCGGCTCTTCCTTCGCGGAGATACGACCCTTGTTCAGCTTAACGGCGAGCACGGAGCCCTTCGAACCGTCCTGAGTCTTGAAACCTTCACCACGCAGCTTCAGGGTTTCACCGGTGGTCCAGTCCTTCACTGCGTAGAGCTTAGCGCCGTCGGCATAGGTCTTCACCAGCTCTTCAGAAGCAGTCTGCACTGCCGGCTTCGCGGCAGTTTCAACGGTGGTGTTGATCTTCACCATGACGCCGGGGGTAATCGGGGAATCTGCGTTGTCCTTGCCCTTAGGCTCGGTGCTAGAGGTGCGGTATTCACCGGTGGTCTTATCGATGGTGTAGTCGGTTTCGATAGCGGAAGCGCCTTCGACGCTACGTGCTACAGCGTATACGCTACCGTCTGCAGTGACCAGAACATCATTCGCACCGCTAGTTGCGCCGGTGGACACCTGAGACACAACGGTGCCGGTGCGTGCGTCAACAACGCCGACGTTGCCGGTACCGTAATCGGTCACGTACAGCAGGTCACGGGCTTCGTCGGAGGCAAGGGCGAGAGCCTGAGAGCCGAAAGGAATGGTCTTCTTGTAGGCGCCGGTTTCCAGGTCGTAGACGGTGATACCAGAGTTAGTGCCCTTACGGTCACCCTGGGAGCTGACGTAGATTTCCTTCAGAGACTTGTCGATGGTGACGTCAGAGGCGTTCAGGTCGGCTTCAGCATTGTCCTTGTGCAGCTGAATAGTCTTCTCAACCTCGTAGCTCTTGGTGTCGATTACCTTCACGGTGCCGGCACTCAAGGAGGGTACGTAGAGCTTGCCATCAGCGGAGTCCACGTGCATGTTCATTGCGATGTCAGATTCGCCCTTGGCGTCGGTGAATTCAATCTTCTTGACCAGGGCGTGCTGGGTGGTGTCGAAGACGCTAATGCCGCCGGAGCCAGATACAAAGACCTTGCCGCTGGAGGGATCGATGCGTACCTCGCGCGGGTGGTTGACCTCGCCTTCTGCGCTGCTCCAGATAATCTTGTTGGTCGCGGGATCGAAGACAGATACCTTGTTGACGCGGGTCTGGGTCACCCATACGTATCCGGTTGCTTCGTCGTAGGCAATACCGTAGGGAGATTCAATCTGCTTACCGGTCGGTGCGGTAGCGCCACGTGCGGTGAAGTCGGTGGTCGGGAACTGGTAGACAGTGGAGAGGCTCGGGGTGGATCCAACGTTCCAGGTGCCGACACCACCGGTCAGTACCGGCGGGCGGCCGGAGGAGAAGGAGGTGTAGAGGGAGGAGGTTGCTGCCGAGTATGCCAGCTGGTACTGGCCGGGCAGGCCCTGGTACTGGGTAGCGCTCACTGCAATGTGGCGGCATTCCTCAGCAGAGGTCTGGGAGTTTCCTCCGGGGACGGAAGCGGAGACGTTTGCCGCAAAGGTAGCGGGAACCGCAGCGAAAGAACCTGCGACAACGGAAAGTGCGCCAGCAATGGCGAGCAGCTTACGTGAGGGCTTGGGTGAAGAAGTCATGCTGATCCTCGATGATGTGTAGTGGTACTTCTCCAAAGGTCGTGCAACCTCCGGAAGATGCGTAGCTAAGCCCCTATGGATGAAGCAAGGCTAGACTAAGCAACTATAAAGTTGATAATAAGTGCCTCGTTAGGTTATTTTCAAGCAGCTATTATCAGCGCCCACGCTTCTCACGACTCTTTTAGCCACCGTCGCTATCCTCCCTAAAGCCCCGCATACACGCTCCACAAGGGGATTTCTTCCTCCAGCTCAAGCTACGTGGCTCTTTGATAGCGTTGTCCGGTAAAAGTAACCACTTTTCTGTATGACATCTTCAAAAGTTTTATGACAAATATTTATTCGGCATTTCATGACTTCTATCGTTGATTCTGTAGCTCACAGAACTTCCCGCTGAGTTCTCCCGAATAAAGGTTAAACGCAAAGGAGCCCTCTCCTACCTAAGTAGGAGAGGGCTCCTTTTATTGCTCTAGCAGAGAGTCATTAGAGGGCTTACTTAGCCTTCTCGATGATCTCCACGATACGCCAGCGCTTGGAAGCGGACAGCGGACGGGTCTCTGCAATCAGAACGAGGTCACCGATACCAGCAGTGTTCTGCTCGTCGTGTGCCTTGATCTTGGAGCTACGGCGAACGACCTTGCCGTACAGTGCGTGCTTCACGTGGTCCTCGACCTCGACGACAACGGTCTTGTCCATCTTGTCGGAGACAACGTAGCCGCGGCGGGTCTTGCGGTAGCCGCGCTCTTCGTTCTTTACTTCACTCACTTGGACTCACCTTCAGTTGCGGGACGAATACCGAGCTCGCGCTCACGCAGCACGGTGTAGATACGTGCGATGTCGCGCTTGATAGTGCGGCGACGACCTGCGTTAGCCTGACCGGTGACTTCCTGGAAGCGGATGTTGAAGAGTTCCTTCTTCGCTTCGCTCAGCTTTGCAGCCAGCTCTTCGTTGGAGAGCTCTGCGAGCTTATCGATGCTCAGGTCCTTGGATCCTACTGCCATCTCGCTTATTCACCACCTTCGCGGCGACGCACAACACGTGCCTTCATCGGGAGCTTGTGGATTGCCAGGCGCATTGCCTCGCGAGCCACTTCTTCGGACACACCGGAGAGTTCAAACATGACTCGACCCGGCTTGACATTTGCGACCCACCACTCGGGCGAACCCTTACCGGAACCCATACGGGTTTCAGCAGGCTTCTTGGTCAGCGGACGGTCGGGATAAATGTTGATCCAGACCTTACCGCCACGCTTGATGTGACGGGTCATTGCGATACGTGCAGCCTCAATCTGGCGGTTGGTCACGTATGCGGGCGACAGGGCCTGAATGCCCCACTCACCGAAGCTAACCTCGGTGCCGCCCTTTGCGAGACCACTACGCTTGGGGTGGTGCTGCTTGCGGTACTTTACTCGACGGGGAATAAGCATTTATGCCTCACCGTTCTCTGCAGTCTTGGCCTCGACCTTTGCCGAAGCGTTCTCGTTGCGGCGCTCGCGACGAGGACCACGGTTGCCCTGGCGGCGGCGGTCACCATCGCGGCGGTTGCCACGGCGGTTGTTTGCTGCCTGCTGAGCTGCCAGCTCCTTGTCGGTCAGGTCGCCCTTGTAGATCCAGACCTTCACGCCGATGCGACCGAAGGTGGTCTTAGCCTCGAAGAAGCCGTAGTCGATGTTCGCACGCAGGGTGTGCAGGGGCACACGGCCTTCGCGGTAGAACTCGGAACGGGACATTTCAGCGCCACCCAGACGGCCGGAGCACTGGATACGGATACCCTTTGCGCCTGCACGCTGTGCGGACTGGATTGCCTTCTTCATTGCACGTCGGAATGCAACACGCGATGCGAGCTGCTCTGCGATGCTCTGTGCAACCAGCTGAGCGGAGAGGTCGGGGTTAGCAACCTCGAGGATGTTCAGCTGAATCTGCTTGTTGGTGAGCTTCTCGAGCTCGCCGCGGATGCGGTCTGCTTCTGCGCCACGGCGGCCAATCACGATACCGGGACGAGCGGTGTGGATGTCCACACGCACGCGGTCACGGGTACGCTCAATCTCGACCTTTGCAACGCCTGCGCGATCCAGGTTCTTTGCCAGCAGCTCGCGGATCTTTACGTCCTCGCGGACGAAGTCAGCGTAACGCTCGCCGGGCTTGTTGGAATCAGCGAACCACTTGGAGACGTGGTCAGTGGTGATGCCCAGTCGGAAACCGTTCGGGTGAATTTTCTGACCCATTTAGCGGTCCTCCTCCTTCTCCGGGGTAGCAACTACCACGGTGATGTGGCTGGTGCGCTTGTTGATTCGGTATGCGCGACCCTGAGCGCGGGGCTGAATGCGCTTCATGGTCGGGCCCTCGTTCACGAATGCTTCGCTGATGAACAGCTCTTCCTCGCGGAAGGGCAGACCCTGCTGGGTTGCCTTCTGACGAGCGTTAGCTACTGCCGAAGCAACGATCTTGTATACCGGTTCCGAAGCTGCCTGGGGGGCGAACTTCAGAATCGCCAGAGCCTCTTCCGCCTGCTTACCACGGATCAGGTTGACGACACGGCGGGCCTTCATAGGCGTAACGCGAACGAAACGCGCTGATGCCTTGGCTTCCATTGCCTATCTCTCTTTCGTCTATTGCCGAAAGGGAAACGTTAGCTTATCGGTATGAACCGATTAGCGACGCTTACCCTTACGGTCGTCCTTCACGTGGCTGCGGAAAGTGCGGGTCGGAGCAAACTCACCGAGCTTGTGACCAACCATCGACTCGGTGATGAACACCGGCACGTGCTTGCGACCGTCGTACACTGCGATGGTGTGACCGAGCATGTCGGGGATAATCATCGAGCGACGCGACCAAGTCTTGATTACGTTCTTGGTGCCCTTCTCGTTCTGAGCTGCAACCTTCAGGTAGAGGTGCTGATCAACGAAAGGGCCCTTCTTCAAACTACGAGGCATGTTTCAGGCTCCTTAGCGCTTCTTGCCAGTACGACGGCGACGAACGATGAGCTTGTCGCTTTCCTTGTTGGGACGGCGGGTACGACCCTCGGGCTTACCGTTGGGGTTAACCGGGTGACGACCACCGGAGGTCTTACCTTCACCACCACCGTGCGGGTGGTCAACCGGGTTCATGACCACACCACGGACGGTCGGGCGGATGCCCTTCCAGCGGTTACGGCCTGCCTTACCCCAGTTGATGTTGGACTGCTCAGCGTTGCCAACTTCACCAACGGTTGCGCGGCAGCGAACATCCACGTTGCGGATTTCGCCGGAGGGCAGACGGAGCTGACCGTACTTGCCTTCCTTAGCAACCAGCTGTACAGAAGCACCTGCGGAACGAGCCAGCTTTGCGCCGCCACCGGGGCGGAGCTCGACACAGTGAATCACGGTACCAACGGGGATGTTGCGCAGGGGCAGGTTGTTACCGGGCTTGATGTCAGCTGCGGGGCCGGACTCGACGATGTCGCCCTGAGCGAGCTTGTTCGGAGCGATGATGTAGCGCTTGGAACCATCGAAGTAGTGCAGCAGCGCGATGCGAGCGGTACGGTTGGGATCGTACTCGATGTGCGCAACGCGTGCGTTAACGCCGTCCTTGTCGTGACGACGGAAGTCGATCAGACGGTACTGGCGCTTGTGGCCGCCACCCTTGTGACGGGTGGTGATGCGGCCGGTGTTGTTACGGCCGCCGGTCTTGTGAAGCGGACGAAGCAGGGACTTTTCCGGGGTGGAGCGGGTGATCTCGGAGAAATCAGCAACGCTCGAACCGCGGCGACCCGGGGTCGTCGGCTTGTACTTACGAATACCCATTTAGATATTTCTTCCTTCGTTAAAGTGGTCTCCGCGGGGCTTATGCCTGCGGACCGCCGAAGATGTCGATGGTGCCTTCCTTGAGGGTCACAATCGCACGCTTGGTGTTCTTGCGAGCGCCCCAACCGAAACGGGTGCGCTTGCGCTTGCCCTGACGGTTGATGGTGTTGACGGAAGCAACCTTGACGTCAAAGATCTTCTCGATGGCCTGCTTGATTTCCAGCTTGTTGGAATCGGTTGCGACCTCGAAGGTGTACTTACCTTCGTCGAGCTGACCGTAGCTCTTCTCGGAAACGACGGGAGCAATGATCACGTCGTATACAGACTTGGTGGAAACGCTCATTACTTAGCGCCCTCCTTCTTCTGAGCTGCAGCAACGAATGCGTCGAATGCTGCCTTGGTGAAGACCACGTCGTCCGAAACCAGCACATCGTAGGTGTTGAGCTGGTCTGCGTACAGAACGTGGACGTTCTCCAGGTTACGTGCGGACAGAGCCACAACGTCCTCTGCACGAGCAATCACAAGAAGGATGTTCTTGCGCTCGGTGATAGCTGCGAATGCAGCCTTTGCAGCCTTGGTCGAGGGGGTTTCACCGGAGATGAAGTTCTCGACAACGTGGACGCGGTCGTGACGAGCGCGATCGGAGAGAGCACCGCGCAGTGCAGCGGCGATCATCTTCTTGGGGGTGCGCTGTGCGTAGTTACGCGGGGTCGGACCGTGAACAACGCCACCGCCGGTCATGTGCGGTGCACGGATGGAGCCCTGACGTGCGTTACCGGTACCCTTCTGCTTGAAGGGCTTACGGCCTGCACCGGAAACCTCGCCGCGGTTCTTGGTCTTGTGGGTGCCCTGGCGTGCAGCAGCGAGCTGTGCAACAACAACCTGGTGCAGCAGGGGCACGGATGCCTGCGCGTCGAAAATCTCTGCGGGCAGGTCTACCTTAAGGGTCTTAACAGCCATGATGTATTAGGCTCCCTTCACAGCGGTACGAACCAGAACAACGCCGCCCTTGGGACCGGGGATTGCGCCCTTGATCAGCAGGACATTGTTCTCTGCGTCCACACCCTGGATAGTCAGGTTCAAGGTAGTGTGACGTGCTGCGCCCATACGGCCAGCCATGCGCATACCCTTGAACACGCGTGCGGGGTAGGATGCGCCACCGATGGAACCGGGCTTACGGTGGTTCTTGTGCTGACCGTGAGACGCGCCAACACCCTTGAAGCCGTGACGCTTCATAACACCTGCGAAGCCCTTACCCTTGGTCTTACCAACGACGTCGACCTTCTGGCCTGCTTCGAAGAGCTCAACGGTCAGTTCCTGACCGAGGGAATACTCAGAAGCATCTGCGGTACGCAGCTCGACGAGGTGGCGACGGGGGGTAACACCGGCCTTCTCGAAGTGACCAGCCAGGGGCTTGGTAACCTTGCGAGAGTCGATTGCACCGAAACCAATCTGAACAGCTTCGTAGCCGTCAGTTTCCTGGTTACGGATCTGGGTAACAACGTTAGAATCAGCCTTGACGACGGTGACGGGCACAAACTTGCCGTCCTCGTCCCAGACCTGGGTCATGCCGAGCTTGGTGCCCAGCAGGCCCTTCACCTGGCGCTCGAATTTGTTAGTCATTAGATGCGATCCTCTACAGCTTGATCTCGATGTTTACGTCTGCCGGCAGGTCAAGACGCATGAGGGCATCAACAGCCTTGGGGGTCGGATCAACAACGTCGATCAGACGCTTGTGCGTACGCATCTCGAAGTGCTCGCGGCTGTCCTTGTACTTGTGGGGAGAACGAATAACACAGTAAACGTTCTTCTCGGTCGGCAGCGGCACGGGGCCAACTACAGTTGCTCCTGCGCCCTTTACCGTTTCGACGATTTTCCGTGCCGAAGAATCGATGACCTCGTGGTCATAGGACTTCAGACGGATGCGGATTTTCTGTCCCGCCATCTGTCGGACTCTCTTTCTTGATGTATTCCCTGTATCGGAGCTTTTGCCCCTTTGTTATAGCGCTTAAGGAACGCGATATATTCATCACGTGCGCCACTCAGAACGGACTGAATCCGGCTTTGCCGGGTTCCTCACCCCGTCTGAGTACCGACCCCCGAACTCGGGCGTGTCGCCTATGTTCTAGGCAAACTCGTCCCGTCATCCTTCGGACCGGGTCATACGTGGGCCTACCTTTAGTGCAGGTAGACGCTTTGACAACGTCGTCAATTCTCTCAGAGATAGAGCCCTTATGCAATACGAACACAAGTTAAGTGCTTAAGAACACTTAACTATCTCTGTCAACCCGGGGGTACTCCCGCGATGTAACTCTCAGGGAGCTTTCAATCTATTTTCAGTAAGTTCCATGCGCTTTATTCCCCGTAATCAAGGTTTTAGTACTGAAAGCTCTCGTATTGTAGAAGTATCACTACAGCCTAAGGAGAAACCATGTCTCAGCCGACACAACCTCATCAGGCGCCCTCTAGCTCTCACTCCTCATCTCAGAGCCCTCAGCATGTTCAGCAGCCGGCTCTTGGCATGTACACTCCCCCTACGGTAGCGGGCGTATATTCTCAGCCTCCTGTACAACGACGCCGAGTCAATGAAGACATCTTCCTCAATATTGTTCTGTACATCGGTTCGCTCCTGCTCATCGGTGCTGCGGGTCTTTTTGTCACCTCGGTGACGTCTTCTCAGGATGAAACGGCTATCTTCCGTGTCCTTGCAATGGCGCTTGGAGCAGTCGTCTTCTACGGAGCCGGTCTGCTCACCTACCGCTTCGTGGAGCGCCTACGTATCGCTTCCTACTCTTTTGCAGCAACCGGTCTTGCGTTTATTCCTCTGACTGGCGTTGCTACCTATGTCCTCAAGATTTGGGTTGAAGGACGCTACGTCTGGCTTCTCACGTCTCTGGTTGGCACTGCAGCCATTGTTGGAGCCTGTGCCCTCATGCGTAACCGTGTGATGGCGTACCTGCTGATTTCGTTCATTGTTTCGGACTCGTTGGCGGCTACAAAGGTAGCGGCTCTGCCTTTCGTTTGGTATTTTGTTTCACTGACTGCAGTTGCCACCGTTCTGGGTTTGGTTCTGCATTTTGCCCCGAATGCTGCTCCGAAGGGCATCCGCGAAGGTCTTGTTGATTCTTCCCGCATTTTTGTTCCGGCTACTGCCATCGCTATTTTCTTCTTCACCAACGATCTGAGCTATACGGATGCGGGTATTGCGTTTGCAGTCATGTCTGTGCATGCCATTCTTTTCACGTGGCTGAACGGTACGGCAGATTACTATGCCCAGGCACGTATCTACCCGATTGCGTCTGTTCTCTCCTTCATCATGGACTCGGATCATGGCCCGTGGTTCCCCAGCATTTTCTTCGTCTCGGTCCTGGTTGTTAACCTGATTTCTGCTTACGTATTTATTCCTCGTCTGCAGAAGACTATTGCTGGTTCTGCTCCTGCTACTGATGAACAGCCCGAGCAGGTTCAAAGCACCCCGGCTATCCCCTGGGCGAAGGAAGCTCCTCACCATCCCGCTCACAAGATGGAGTGGTTGCCGGCAATTGACGCATGCGTCGGCGTGTTCTTCTCTTTCTTCGCTCTCATTGATGCCTTCTTCACTGCTCATGCTGCCGATAGCCCTGTATACGCAACGCGCTGGAGCGCTTTCCTTCCTTATGCAGAAGGTAATCAAGGTATCTTCCCTGCCCCCTGGGTTATTGGTGTCCTCTGCATTGTGAGTTTCTTGCTGTACCGCAAGGCAATCCAGCCTCTGCTACTCATGAGTTTTGTAGCGCTCATTCCAGTTGTTGGCATGTACGCGTCCCCCGGCAATCAGGGTACTTTCTACCTCTTCTTTACCGCGGCAGTAGTCATCTATCTGGTCAGTGCTAAGGCCCCTGAGGCACGTACCGCTGGAGCGGTACTGAGCAACATCGGTTATGCCATTGGTATGATTCAACTCTTCCTCGCTCTCATTCCTGAGATGCAGACTTCTGAGTCGCTTTTGATGTTTGCGTTGGTCTGCGCCGTTATTGCGCTACTGACTTTTGTCCTCTCTCAGGGCGTTGCAGCGCAGAACGCAAGCTACCGTCTTGTAGAGATGTCGGTCTACCTCTTCTTGGGCGTTTTTGCTCTCTTCGTCGGGTACGTAGCTAACCATGCTGATGGCGGAGCGCATGGCCGATTCTGGATTGGTTTCCCTCTCTTCTCGGGTGCCGTCCTCTTCTTGAGCGTGCTGGGCGCTCTTATTCTGGCTCGCGCGTTGCGACTTTCGGACGTTGGGTCCTTCCGCTCAACGCTTGTCATGTTTGTCCGTATCGCGTTCTACACGACTCTGCTTATCGCGACGATCGGCTCACGACACTACCTGCTGTACGACTTGCAGAAGGAGTACATCGCTGTAGCGCTACCGGCACTCCTGACCGTTGTTTATGGTGCGCTTGGTTTCTTTATGCCGGCTGGCTCTTCGATTCGTTCGGAGCTACTCACCGTTGCACGATTCCCCATCTGCTGGTCGGTCATTCTGCTCGCTATCAGCGGCAATATGAAGGAATCGCTCGTAGACTTCCTCGTACTTGCACTGTTGGCGGTTCAGGCACTGTGTAGCGTGCTACTCTACGCGTACTCCAAGCGAAGCTACGAAGCATACGCGGCAGCAATTTTCTTCACTCTTGGTTCTATCCTGAGCGCAGGCCGTTTCATTGGTGATTTTGATAATCTGCTGTTCGCAGTAGCAACCCCGATGATCTTCATCGCCGTATGGGTACTTGCACTCATCTTCAGGATCCCCCGCATGCAGATTGGTGCCTCCATCAGTATCACGACTTTCTGCATTGGTTCTCTATGGAATCTCTTCAACACGAGGGAAAGCACAATGGTGATGACTCTTCTGGGCTACTACGCTCTATTCGCCGTCATCGTCCTGTTCGCGCTGAAGGTCACGCTCCCGGTTGAGGTCTTCGGTGTGAACACAAATGTTCGCCCCCGCATCGCTGTACCGGTCGGGAATACGATGGTTGATTTGCCGATGCACGGCCCGTTAGGTGCCCCCTACGCACGTTTCATGTCTCGCCGCCCCCTGAGCCAGGGCATCTATGCACCGGTCAATACGCTGCTGATGATTCCCGCTCTGGCGGTGCTGGGATTCTACACCTTCGTTGGGTTGGTTTTTGAGCCCAAGCAGGTAGAACTCAACGCACTTCTCTGGGGCCTAGGCGCTCTGTCTTTCGTGTCTGTCACCAAGGCGAAGAACCTGCCGATTGTCTGCACCACGGCGTTCAGCCTCTTCATCGCCCGTCTGGTCATTGATTACTCGAAGTCCAATCCCCTGAGCGTCATTCTTGAGGTTGCTCTCCTGATTCTGCTGGCTGTTGTAGCTGCCAAGGTTCTCAAGAACTTCATCGCAAAGAGGCCTGTAGACGAGCAGGTATCGGATTCTCCTCTGTACTGGGCTTTGGGTCTGCAGGTATTTCTCACCCTGGTAACGTGGGCAGTTCCCGCTGATGGTCCGGATATTGTGGTGCTGGTACTCGGCATCGCTCTGACTCTCCTGAGCGCTTTGCTGCTCGACCGAGTCTGGACCTATATTGCAACCGCCTTGGTCACCCTCGATCTGGCAATTTTGCTCAACGGTCTGAACCCGCTGACCCTGCTGATTATCTCTATCTTGCTTATTGCCGGCGTTATCTGGCGTCTGCTGGTGCGACAGAACAAGCAGGATGCAGTAGCTCCGCACCAGGATTCTGAGCAGCTTGGGGATTTCTCACAGCCTCAAAATCAGCAGGGTATGTACCCCCAGGGTAATGTCCAGATGCAGCTGCCTCCGGTTCCTCAGCAGGGATACCAGCCTCGTGACGGGGAGAATATCTAACCTGTTGCAGGTATAGGTTCTTTTCCTGCGGCATTCTGTAGTAGGATTACCTATGTCCCTTACGAGGGGCAGTCATTCGAATCGCGGTTCCCAGCCTTCGGACTGGGAACCGTTTTTCTTTGTCCGCAGATCTTATATTCCTATCTGCAGGGTCTTTAGACGCTTCCCCGCCGCAAGCCGGTCCACATGACCAGGTTCTTTCTGAGGTCTGCAAATCTCTAAACGGATCAGGCAGTCATTCACCTGCCCGTGCTCTTTCCATATCCGGGAGTTCAGGATTTACAGCTAGAAGGTACGGACTTGCCATGCCGCCGCAGGGGGATTTCTATCGTTACGGATGCAACGTGAACTTCCGCTATTACTACGCATGTTTCCCCACTCAGAAGTCTTGAGCGGCTGCTAAAGGGGACCGAGAATGCCCAGAGCTGTACTTTGGCGGCCCTGGCTGATAATGCCGCTTTCTCTGCTTCGGCGGAGTCCTCAACAGGCCAAAATGGGCATAACAAAAGGACCCCCGCATCTGCGGGGGTCCTTGAGTATCGCTACCTGATGGAGAGTTTTCTCTCCGGCAGATCTTTAGCGAATTGTCGTAAATTTACGGCAATTACTTGATGATCTTGGTAACGCGACCCGAACCAACGGTGCGGCCACCCTCACGGATAGCGAAGCCGAGACCCTCTTCCATTGCGATGGGCTGGATCAGGGTAACGGTCATCTCGGTGTTGTCACCGGGCATAACCATCTCGGTGCCCTCGGGGAGGGTGATAACGCCGGTCACGTCAGTGGTACGGAAGTAGAACTGAGGACGGTAGTTGGAGTAGAAGGGGTTGTGCCGGCCACCCTCATCCTTGGAGAGGATGTAGACGTTTGCCTCGAACTCGGTGTGGGGGGTGATGGAGCCCGGCTCCACGACAACCTGACCACGCTCAACATCGTCACGCTTCAGACCACGCAGCAGCAGACCACAGTTCTCGCCTGCCCATGCTTCGTCGAGCTGCTTGTGGAACATCTCGATACCGGTAACGGTGGTCTTCTGAATCGGGCGGATACCGACGATCTCGACCTCGGAGTTGATCTTCAGGGTACCGCGCTCTGCACGACCGGTAACAACGGTGCCACGACCGGTGATGGTGAAGACGTCCTCGATGGGCATGAGGAAGGGCTTGTCCTTCTCACGCACGGGGTCCGGAATGTAGGTGTCGACTGCGTCCATGAGCTCCTCGACCTTAGCAACCCACTCGGGGTCGCCTTCGAGAGCCTTCAGTGCGGAAACGCGAACAACGGGAGCGTTGTCGCCGTCGAACTCCTGCGAGGAGAGGAGGTCACGGACCTCCATCTCGACGAGGTCGAGGAGCTCTTCGTCGTCAACCATGTCTGCCTTGTTCAGTGCAACCAGCAGGGTGGGGACGCCAACCTGGCGAGCGAGCAGAACGTGCTCGCGGGTCTGTGCCATGGGGCCGTCGGTAGCAGCAACCACGAGGATTGCGCCGTCCATCTGAGCCGCACCGGTAATCATGTTCTTGACGTAGTCAGCGTGGCCGGGAGCGTCAACGTGTGCGTAGTGGCGCTTCTCGGTCTGGTACTCGATGTGAGCAATGTTAATGGTAATACCGCGCTGGCGCTCCTCGGGAGCGGAGTCGATCATACCGAAGTCGCGCTTCTCGTTCAGGTCCGGGTACTTGTCAGCCAGAACCTTGGAGATTGCTGCGGTCAGGGTGGTCTTACCGTGGTCAACGTGACCAATGGTACCGACGTTAACGTGAGGCTTGGAGCGCTCGAACTTAGCCTTAGCCAAGAGTGTTCCTCCTAGAACGATTGAAAACATGCACGCGGATCTTCGCTCCGGCGCATCCCGTTATAAAACGGTCTAGCGTCTACAATAGCGGATTACGCCGCAGAGATGAAACTGTTCATGCTCTCAATAATGGATTTAATTGAAAATTTTAGCGTGGGCCACAGGTTTTTAGCCCGTGGCCCACGGGTGAGACGCGAAAATTACTCGCCGCGGCTCTTCTGGATGATCTCGTCAGCGACGTTCTTGGGAACCTCGCCGTAGCTGTCGAATGCCATCGAGAACACTGCACGACCCTGGGTCTTGCCACGCAGGTCGCCAATGTAACCGAACATTTCGGTCAGGGGCACGATAGCCTTGATGATCTTAACGCCGGATGCGTCCTCCATGGAACGAACCTGGCCACGGCGGGAGTTCAGGTCGCCGATAACGTCGCCCATGTACTCCTCGGGGGTACGAACCTCAACGTCCATCAGCGGCTCGAGCAGGACCGGGTTAGCGCGCTTAGCGCCTTCCTTGAAGACCATCGAACCAGCGATCTTGAACGCCATTTCGGAGGAGTCGACGTCGTGGTAAGCACCGTCAATCAGGGTTGCCTTCACGCCCACCATCGGGTAGCCAGCGAGGACACCGAACTTCATGGCGTCCTGGATACCAGCGTCGACCGAGGGGATGTACTCGCGAGGCACGCGGCCACCGGTGACCTTGTCCTCGAACTCGTACAGCTCTTCGCCATCCAGGGGCAGGGGCTCGAAGGAGACCTGCACCTTTGCGAACTGACCGGAACCACCGGTCTGCTTCTTGTGGGTGTAGTCGACCTTCTCGACTGCCTTCTTGATGGTCTCGCGGTAAGCAACCTGAGGCTTACCAACGTTAGCCTCAACCTTGAACTCACGCTTCATACGGTCAACGATGATGTCCAGGTGCAGCTCGCCCATACCACCGATTTCGGTCTGACCGGTTTCTTCGTTCAGCGAAACGGTGAAGGTGGGGTCCTCAGCGGAAAGCTTCTGGATAGCGGTGGACATCTTCTCCTGGTCACCCTTGGTCTTGGGCTCGATAGCCACGAAGATCACGGGCTCAGGGAAGGTCATCGACTCAAGAACAATCGGGTGTGCAGGGTCGCACAGGGTGTCACCGGTGGTGGTGTCCTTCAGACCGATTGCTGCGTAAATGTGACCTGCGGTGATCTCCTCAACAGGGTTCTCCTTGTTGGAGTGCATCTGGAAGAGCTTACCGATGCGCTCCTTCTTACCCTTGGTGGAGTTCAGAACCTGCTGGCCCTGAGCTGCGGTACCGGAGTACACACGGGTGTAGGTCAGCTGACCGTAGAACGGGTGAGCTGCAACCTTGAACGCCAGTGCTGCGAAGGGCTCCTCAGCGGATGCCTTACGGGTCAGCTTCTCTTCCTCATTGGAGGGGTTGGAGCCGACAACGTCCGGAACGTCCAGCGGGGAGGGCAGGTACTCGATCACAGCGTCCAGCATGGGCTGAACACCGCGGTTCTTGAATGCAGAACCACAGAGAACGGGGAATGCCTCACCGGAGATAACCAGCTGACGGATACCAGCCTTAATCTCGGGGATGGTCAGCTCGCCCTCTTCGAGGTACTTCTCCATGAGTTCTTCGCTAGCCTCAGCAACAGCCTCAACCAGCTCAGCGCGGTACTGCTCAGCCTTCTCAACCAGGTCAGCAGGAATGTCCTGGACCTCGTAAGAGGAGCCCATGGTCACGTCACCCTTGGCATCGCCGGGCCAGACGTATGCCTTCATTTCGAGCAGGTCAACGACACCGAGGAAGTCGCTCTCAGCTCCGATGGGGAGCTGAACAACCAGCGGGCGTGCGCCCAGGCGGTCGATAATGGTCTGAACGGTGAAGTAGAAGTCAGCACCCATCTTGTCCATCTTGTTGACGAAGCAGATACGGGGGACATCGTACTTGTCAGCCTGGCGCCAAACGGTCTCAGACTGGGGCTCAACACCTTCCTTGCCGTCGAACACAGCAACTGCGCCGTCGAGGACGCGCAGGGAGCGCTCAACCTCAACGGTGAAGTCGACGTGACCGGGGGTGTCGATAATGTTGATCTGGTTGTCCTTCCAGAAGCAGGTGGTTGCTGCGGAGGTAATGGTAATACCTCGTTCCTGCTCCTGAGCCATCCAGTCCATGGTGGAAGCGCCGTCGTGGGTCTCACCGATCTTGTGGTTAATACCGGTGTAGAACAGAATGCGCTCAGTGGTGGTGGTCTTACCGGCGTCGATGTGCGCCATAATACCGATGTTGCGGACCTTGTTAAGGTCGGTGAACACGTCAAGTGCCACGTTATTCTCCCTAAATGAGATACTCCGAAAGCCTGCCGACTCGAATCGACTCGGCAGGCTCTAAACGGAGAATTACCAGCGGTAGTGTGCGAAGGCCTTGTTGGACTCGGCCATCTTGTGAGTGTCCTCGCGACGCTTCACAGCGGCACCGAGACCATTGGATGCATCCAGGATCTCGTTCATCAGACGCTCAGTCATGGTCTTCTCGCGGCGCTGCTTGGAGAAGCCAACGAGCCAGCGAAGAGCCAGAGCGGTGGAACGGCCGGGGCGAACCTCAACCGGGACCTGGTAGGTTGCACCGCCAACGCGGCGGGAGCGAACCTCGAGAGAAGGCTTGATGTTATCCATAGCCTTCTTCAGGGTTGCGACCGGGTCAGAACCGGTCTTCTTCTCGACGCCCTCGAGGGCACCGTAGACGATGCGCTCTGCGACGGACTTCTTGCCGTCCAGCAGAACCTTGTTGATCAGCTGGGTGACCAGAGCGGAACCGTAAACAGGATCGTTTACGAGGGGACGCTTGGGAGCGGGACCCTTACGAGGCATTACTTCTTCTCCTTCTTAGCGCCGTAGCGGGAGCGAGCCTGGCCGCGACCCTTAACACCCTGGGTATCCAGAGCGCCACGAACGATCTTGTAGCGAACACCGGGGAGGTCCTTCACACGACCACCGCGAACGAGCACGATCGAGTGCTCCTGCAGGTTGTGACCCTCACCGGGGATGTATGCGGTAACCTCGACGCCGCCGTTGAGCTTGACACGAGCGACCTTACGCAGTGCCGAGTTCGGCTTCTTCGGGGTGGTGGTGTACACACGGGTGCACACGCCACGCTTCATGGGGTTGCCCTTCAGTGCGGGCGCCTTGGTCTTAACGACCTTGGGAGTCCGGCCCTTGCGGACCAGCTGCTGAATAGTAGGCACGTTTTCTCCGTTGCTTGATCGGGTTCTTCGTTAGAAAATCCCGTATAAACTTACTGGCCCCCATCGCGTTGGATGGGTGCTCTCGGTTATCAGAAACGCTCGGATGCATATCCGGTTGGTTTCTATAGGTTCCTCGACATCTCGGCGAGTTCTCAGGGCTAAAATTCCCCACCATCAGAGGTGAAAAAGTTTTTGGGCACGCTTAAAAATGGCATTTAGGCGTCAGCAAAAAAGCAACGCCAAAGGACGGTATCCATACTGCCATTGATTCATCATGCCCGTGCCCTCGGGAAATATCCCGCGTAAAACCCACCGGGGGTGGATCCTTGTGCACCGAGCTCAAGTACTTCGGATAAGACTATACAGGTTAAATCCCGCTTAATCTAGCGCCAGAGCAGGGATTCTTTGCTTTTAAGTCCCCATCTAAGGGTAAAAACTGATGATTTACCTCACTTAATTACATCTTTGGGATTTACCGCTCCCCCGCGGCCTCCTCCACCACCTCTGTTTCTTTTGCCTCTTTGACGCAATTTAAAGCAGAAGGCCGCCAAGAACCTCTCAATGATTCTTGGCGGCCCCAACAGATACGGGAGGCGAGCGCATATCTACACCCGCCTCCCGCAATCCCGCAAGAGAATATTCAGTTATTGGTCTGCCACAGTAGCTACTGGGCTAGGCCACCTGGAAGAGACTACGCCACCTGGAAGACTCGAGTCTGACCCTCAAACGGGGTGATAGTCTTCGAATTCTTCTTAGCATTGCCGTAGTAGCGGATGCGGTACTGGCCCTTAGGGGTATTTGCCGGAACGTTCCAACGCACCGTCACCTGAGACGCAGACACGCCAATGCGCTTCCACTCAAAGAAGGTGTCCGGGTTGTTATCCGCGGTGTAGTACTTCCAGGTATTACCCACACGACGCTCAATCACGAAGTAGCTACCATCGTGATGCATGTTGTTATTCGGGTGCGCACCCACAAAACGTGCTGATACCTCCTGACGGCCGGCAATAGCATCCTGGGGCTGCTGGGTCACCTGACCGTAGCGCGTACCAAACATCGGAGTGTCGTAGACGACCTTACCCTGCAGGCTAGCTACCGGGCGACGATCATTCGGACGATCACCGATACCCAGAGGGGTGCCGTTCTTCAGGGAAGTTCCAACAACGTTAATAGTCTGGCGGAAGGCACTGGAGGTGTAACGGCCAAAGAGGGTCGCACCGCCTTCGTACTGCTGCGAGTCGTATTCCTCAGGAGTCGTGACGTAGTGGTCGTAGGCATTGGTGTAGCCCTGCAGAATGATGTGCGATTCAGGAACGCCGAAGAGCTTGGCAGCATCCTGGCGGTACTGCACACCTACTGCACCGGTAAACTCGCCGGGCATACCCAGCAGATAGTAGTCACCGAAGCGCATAATCTGCACCGGATACTTTTCCTGAATGATCGTTCCATTTTTTGCAGAGAAGAGAATGCCCTTCGGCTGCTGACAACGCGTCTGCGCCGCACTCGGAGTGAACACCAAAGTACCCAGAATAGAGGGGCGACCCGAGCCTTCCTTATAGACAGCCCAACCGCCGCCGCCATCCTCAGTGGAACCCGCACCGAACGGAGTACCCAGGAAGCCCTGACAGGTGCGCTCATTCTGGCCGCTACCGGTGTACTTGGCATCCACGTTCATACCCGAGAAGTTGAAGTACGAAATGCGCGAATCCAGACCCTTACCAACCGGAGTACCCGCGCTCTTGAGCTGAGAACGCACAGCATTAGCCTGCTTCTCACCCTGAATCTTCACATTCTTGAACTGGTCATTAGTGGGACCCTGACCAGGCTTCAACCAAGTATTCGGAGAAACATCACCAGCATTAGCATTTGCAAACGCTGCCACGAAACCATCACCGCTACCGGGAACATTGCGATCAACACCATGATCCTGAGTCTCCAGCAGATACTCCGCATAACCCTTGTTATCACTCGAAATCAGAGTATTCTTCGAGGTCAAAGACGTCGGATGAATCGCATACCAGTTCAACACCGCACGAGTCTTACCGTTGCGCTCCAGACGCAGAGTCATATTGGTCGGATCGGTACCGCCGGGCAGCTTAGAGCGAATCTCAGGAGAGTCCAGGTTGAACGCCTCGCGAGAACGGTTAACACCGACACCAGTCAGCTTTGAAGAAGAAATCGTCAGGTTACCGGGCGCAAGGTCCTTCGTCGCCTGGCGAATCGCCTTCAGTGACCCATCTACCTGTGCATTAAACGTGTCCTGATGGAAACCCAGAGTTGTAATGTTGTACAGGCTCTGGTGCGTGATACCGCCAGGAGTTGCGTGAGTGTGGGTTGCAGTAATCATAATGTTCGATTCATCGTACACAGAACCAAACTCAGCGCGGATACGCTTCACCAGCTCATCACGCAAAGACTGCCAACTGGTCAACGTATCGAGTACAACAATGAGGTTGCGCTTACCCGAGGCTCGATCCACAGCAATGAAAGCGCGTGCGTACTGGCGAGTATGCACACCGCTACCCTTCTGAGAGGTCTCACCGTAACCCATGAAGCCGACCTCACCGGGCTCACCGGTAATATCCGCCGCACCTGCACCAACCAGGTAGGGGGTAGCACTGGAGCGCTGAGAGGCAGGAGCTGCCGTCGCAATCTGGCCAGCGGGAAGAATTGCGGATGCCGCAATAAGGCACGCTGCACCAATACGAGCAAGAGAATGCACGGGTGCTTTAAAGCGTGAAAAGACAGAGGAGCGCTTTTGCCCACCTGCAGTCAGGGAGAAATTCTGTTCAGATCCGTGAGGCAGTGTCGATCCGGAAGACAATTGGGTGCTCTGATTCGTCACCCGTCCGGAAGAGAATGGAGTGATATGCATGCCTTCAAGAATAGAACCTAGTCAAAAGGCTTTCCAAGTTAAATTAGCATTGTTCAAATCAAGAATATTCATTCTGTATATACCTCAAAGAAAAACGAGCAGATATTCTATTTATGGCTGTATTGGGGCGAGTTGCAGGGAGTTCCACAAAATTTGATCACCACCTAATTTCTTACCCAGTCAAGAAATTTTCCCGATTTGAAAAATAATGCACTCCAATGATTTTTTTATAAATAAATTCACCCACTAGGCAAAAAATATACAACCTCCCCCTGAAGGATAAAGAATATTAAAGTACCGCTTAAAAGAATGCCACCCTCCCCCACCTATTCGTTAAACACAGAACGCGGATACCCGAGACAAACTCGAGTATCCGCGTTCTTTATCAAGGACCAGGCCGGGAGCCTAAACCCCCAACCTGCCCCTCATGGCAGAAGCCTTAGTCCAGACCACGACCGTACTCATCCAGCGAAACAGCCATAAAGCCGCCGTTGCCGTAAGTGTACACCTCGTTATCCATCTGGAATGCGCTCTGGTAACCACCGAAAGTGTCCAGAGCCTGCATACGCTCAGCAGTAGCCTGGGCGCTGGGCTCAACCTCAATATCGTTGTAACGTGCCAGACCAGTACCGGCGGGAACCAGCTTACCGATGATCACGTTCTCCTTCAGGCCGAGCAGCGGGTCAGTCTTCGCCTCCATAGCAGCCTGAGTCAGGACGCGGGTGGTCTCCTGGAAGGAGGCCGCCGACAGCCAGGACTCGGTAGCCAGCGAAGCCTTGGTAATACCCATCATTTCCGGACGGCCAGCTGCGGGCTTCTTACCCTCAACCAGTGCCTTACGGTTAGCAGTCTGGAAAGCAATGTTATCAACCAGCTCACCAGGCAGCAGATCGGTATCACCGGACTCAATCACGGTCACGCGACGCAGCATCTGGCGAACAATAACCTCAACGTGCTTGTCGTGGATTTCCACACCCTGCGACTTGTACACGCCCTGAACCTCGCTCACCAGGTGCTTCTGAGCCTCACGAGGACCACGAATACGCAGAACCTCCTTCGGATCAACAGAACCGGTAGCCAGCTGATCGCCAACCTGAACGTGATCGCCGTTCTGCAGCTTAGAAGCTGCACGACGCAGAACAGTGTAGGACTGGGGCTCAGAACCATCGTCCGGGGTCACCACAATCTTGTAGGACTTCTCAGTATCCTCAATGGTCACGCGACCGGACACCTCAGAAATCGGGGCAACACCCTTGGGGGTACGAGCCTCGAACAGCTCCTGAATACGGGGCAGACCCTGAGTAATATCGTCAGCCGAAGCCACACCACCGGTGTGGAAGGTACGCATGGTCAGCTGGGTACCGGGCTCACCAATCGACTGAGCCGCAATAATACCAACAGCCTCACCAATGTCCACCAGAACGTTCGAAGCCATCGAACGACCGTAGCACAGTGCACACACACCAATAGCAGACTCACAGGTCAGAACCGAACGGACGCGAACTTCCTTCACGCCTGCCTTGAAGAGCTTCTCAATGAGCTCATCCGAGACATCCGAGCCAGCAGCAGCCAGAACGTTGCCAGCCTCGTCCTTCACGTCAACCGCAAGGGTACGACCGTGAATCGAGGTCTCGACATCCTGGTGCAGGCCGCCGTCCTCATCAATCAGAGGCAGAACCAGACCACGGCGAGTGCCACAGTCGTGCTCACGAACGATAACGTCCTGCGAAACGTCCACCAGACGACGGGTCAGGTAACCCGAGTTAGCGGTACGCAGCGCGGTATCAGCCAGACCCTTACGTGCACCGTGGGTTGCGATGAAGTACTCCAGAACCGACAGGCCCTCACGGTACGAGGACTTAATCGGGCGAGGCATAATCTCACCCTTCGGGTTCGACACCAGACCACGGATACCCGCAATCTGACGGACCTGCATCCAGTTACCACGTGCACCGGAGGTCACCATACGGTAAATGGTGTTCAGACCACCGTGAGAGCTCAGGTTCTCACGCATAGCCTCTGCGACCACGTCGGTAGCCTCGGTCCAAACCTTAATCAGCTCCTGACGACGCTCTTCGTCATCGATGGTACCGATCTCGAAGTCGTCCTGAATTGCAGCAGCCTGCTTCTCGTAGCGTTCCATAATTGCCGGCTTCTCAGCAGGAGTAGCAATATCAGAAACAGCCACGGTCACGCCAGAACGAGAAGCCCAGTAGAAACCGGAGTTCTTCAGGTTGTCCAGAGCACGAGCCACAACATCCATCGGGTAACGCTCAGCCAGATCATTAATCAGGCTACCCAGGCCCTTCTTATCTGCCACGCCAGAGAACCAGGGGTAATCCTTCGGCAGAGCCTGGTTGAACAGAACCTGACCAACAGTGCAGTCCAGCAGAACGGGGTCGCCAGGCTTGTAACCCTCGGGAGCTTCCCAGCCCTCAGGAGCAACAAACTGGTCACCATCAAGGCGAATCTTCACCTTGGTGTACAGCTCAATCTCATGACGATCCATCGCCATCAGAGCCTCAGACACCGAGGAGAATGCGTGACCCTCGTTCTTCTGACCATCACGAGGAGTAGTCAGGTGGTACAGACCAATGATCATATCCTGCGAGGGGACAGCCACAGGGCGGCCATCCGAAGGCTTCAGGATGTTGTTCGAGGACAGCATGAGGATACGAGCCTCAGCCTGAGCCTCGGGAGACAGCGGCAGGTGAACTGCCATCTGGTCACCATCGAAGTCAGCGTTGAACGCGGAGCAAACCAGCGGGTGCAGCTGAATAGCCTTACCCTCAACCAGCTTCGGCTCAAACGCCTGAATACCGAGGCGGTGCAGGGTAGGTGCACGGTTCAGCAGAACCGGGTGCTCAGCAATAACCTCTTCCAGGACGTCCCAAACCTGCGGGCGGAAACGCTCAACCATACGCTTAGCGCTCTTAATGTTCTGAGCGTGGCTCAGCTCCACCAGACGCTTCATAACGAAGGGCTTGAACAGCTCCAGCGCCATCTGCTTGGGCAGGCCACACTGGTGCATCTGCAGCTGAGGACCAACCACAATCACGGAACGACCCGAGTAGTCAACACGCTTACCAAGCAGGTTCTGACGGAAACGACCCTGCTTACCCTTCAGCATGTCAGACAGAGACTTCAGGGGGCGGTTACCGGGGCCGGTCACCGGGCGACCGCGACGACCGTTATCGAACAGCGAGTCCACAGCTTCCTGCAGCATACGCTTCTCGTTGTTCACGATAATCTCGGGAGCACCCAGCTCCAGCAGACGCTTCAAACGGTTGTTACGGTTAATCACACGACGGTACAGGTCGTTCAGGTCGGAGGTCGCGAAACGGCCACCATCCAGCTGAACCATCGGGCGCAGTTCCGGCGGAATAACCGGAACAACATCCAGGACCATACCCAGCGGGGAGTTGTTAGTGGTCAGGAAGGCGTTAACAACCTTCAGACGCTTCAGAGCGCGGGTCTTCTTCTGACCCTTACCGGTCTGAATGATCTCCTTGAGAGCCTCAGCCTCAGCCTCCAGGTCGAAGGACTCCAGACGCTTCTTAATAGCCTCCGCGCCCATCGCGCCCTCAAAGTACAGGCCGTACTTATCAATCATGGAACGGTACAGCGCCTCGTCACCCTCAAGGTCAGCGACCTTCAGGTTCTTGAAGCGATCCCACACGCGGTCCAGGTGCTCAGCCTCACGCTCGTAACGCTTACGCACCGACGCGAGCTGACGCTCAGCGTTATCGCGCAGCTTACGCTTCTCAGCAGCCTTGCCGCCCTCAGCCTCAATACGAGCCAGCTCCGCCTCAACCTCACGGCTAATAGCGTTCACGTCAGCGTTCAGAGCAGCCTCAAGCTCCTGCTTCTCACGGTCGTGAGCAGCCTGCAGCGTCGGCAGATCCTCATGACGAGCTTCCTCGTCAACCTTAGTGATCATGTACGCAGCGAAGTAAATGACCTTCTCCAGGTCCTTCGGAGCCAGATCCAGCAGGTAACCCAGGCGGGAAGGAACACCCTTGAAGTACCAAATGTGGGTAACAGGAGCAGCCAGCTCAATGTGACCCATACGCTCACGACGTACCTTAGAGCGGGTCACCTCAACACCACAGCGCTCACACACAATGCCCTTGAAGCGCACGCGCTTGTACTTACCGCAGTAGCACTCCCAGTCCTTGGTGGGGCCGAAGATACGCTCGTCGAAGAGGCCGTCCTTCTCGGGCTTCAGGGTACGGTAGTTGATGGTCTCGGGCTTCTTAACCTCACCAAAGGACCAACGACGGATGTCGTCGGCGGTGGCGAGGCCAATTCGCATCAAACCAAGCGAAGATTCGTTGGACATATCGGTCCTAATCTCTTTCTGTAAGTTTCTGAAGACTTGGGTTAGCGGGCGGGAACCCCACAACGCACGCGAGCGCATGCGGGGCTCCCCACCCTAGAAGGAGGCGGTGCTTATGCCTCGTCGACGGAGCTAGGCTCGTCGTGGGTCAGGCTCACGCCCATATCTTCTGCTGCCCGGAAGCCTTCTTCCTCCGAGTCGCTCATCTCAATAATCTTGCCGTCGGTGGAGAGCACCTCGACGTTCAGGCACAGAGACTGCATTTCCTTGATAAGAACCTTGAAGGATTCGGGGATACCCGGCTCAGGGATGTTCTCGCCCTTCACGATAGCCTCGTAAACCTTCACGCGGCCCGCCACGTCATCGGACTTGACGGTCAGGATTTCCTGCAGGGTGTATGCGGCGCCGTATGCCTCCAGCGCCCACACTTCCATCTCACCGAAGCGCTGACCACCGAACTGCGCCTTACCACCCAGGGGCTGCTGGGTAATCATCGAGTACGGACCGGTGGAACGAGCGTGAATCTTGTCATCCACCAGGTGGTGCAGCTTCAGGATGTACTGGTAACCAACCGAAATCGGGTCCGGGAACGGCTCACCGGAACGGCCGTCAATCAGACGTGCCTTACCGGAACGGTTGATTAGACGGTCGCCATCGCGGTTCGGGTTCGAGTGATCCATGAGGTCGAACAGCTCGTCCTCGTGGGCACCGTCGAACACCGGGGTTGCCAGGCGGGTCGGGCCGGATTCCTTCGGGAAGTTCGGCATGTGCTTGAGCCATTCGGGCTCGCCCTCAATCTTCCAACCCTGCTTAGCCAGCCAACCGGTGTGGACTTCCAGAACCTGACCAATGTTCATACGACCGGGCACGCCCAGCGGGTTCAGGATGACATCCACGGGGGTACCGTCTTCCAGGAAGGGCATATCCTCAATCGGCAGAATCTTGGAAATAACACCCTTGTTACCGTGGCGGCCTGCAAGCTTGTCGCCGTCGGTAATCTTACGCTTCTGAGCCACGTACACGCGGACCAGCTGGTTCACGCCCGGGGGCAGATCGTCCTCATCGTTGCTCTCGCGGTCGAAGATGCGGATACCGATGACGGTACCGGACTCGCCGTGAGGAACCTTCAGGGAGGTGTCGCGAACCTCGCGAGACTTCTCGCCGAAGATTGCGCGCAGCAGGCGCTCCTCGGGGGTCAGCTCGGTCTCGCCCTTGGGGGTGACCTTACCGACGAGGATGTCGCCAGCCTCAACCTCAGCACCGATGTGGATGATGCCGCGCTCGTCCAGAGCCGAGAGAACATCCTCGGACACGTTCGGAATGTCGCGGGTAATCTCCTCGGGGCCCAGCTTGGTGTCGCGGGCGTCAATCTCGTGCTCCTCAATGTGAATCGAGGTCAGCACGTCCTCAGACACCATGCGCTGGGAGAGGATGATCGCATCCTCGTAGTTCAGGCCTTCCCACGGCATGTATGCCACGAGCAGGTTCTTACCCAGTGCCAGCTCGCCGCCGTCGGTGGAGGGGCCGTCAGCAATAACGTCGCGGTATTCGACGCGCTGGCCTTCCTTCACCACAACGCGCTGGTTGTAGCAGTTACCCGGGTTCGAACGGGAGAACTTCATGATCGGGTAGGTGGAGACAGAACCGTCGTCATTACGGACGATAACGGTCTTAGCGTCCACGGAGGAAACCACACCGGGCTTCTTCGCGAGCACGGAGTCACCGGAATCCAGTGCTGCGTACTTCTCCATACCGGTACCAACCACGGGAGCCTCAGACTCCAGCAGGGGCACAGCCTGACGCTGCATGTTAGCACCCATCAGTGCTCGGTTAGCGTCGTCGTGCTCCAGGTAAGGAATCAGGGCGGTAGCCACAGACACCATCTGGCGCGGGGAAACGTCCATGTACTGTACGGCGCCGGGAGCAACCATAACAGCTTCACCCGAACCGTCACCCGCACGGCAGAGAACCTCGTTCTCAGCGAAGGTGCGGTCAGGGTTCAGCGGTGCGTTTGCCTGCGCAATGACGACACCCTTCTCATCGTCAGCGGTTAGGTAGCGGACCTCATCGGTCACGCGGCCGTCAGTCACCACGCGGTAGGGGGTCTCAATGAAACCGAAGGAGTTGATGCGACCGTAGGTTGCCAGCGAACCAATCAGACCAATGTTCGGGCCTTCAGGGGTTTCAATGGGGCACATACGACCGTAGTGCGAGGGGTGGACGTCTCGAACTTCCATGCCTGCACGGTCACGGGACAGACCGCCCGGGCCCAGTGCGGACAGACGACGCTTGTGGGTCAGACCTGCCAGCGGGTTGTTCTGGTCCATGAACTGCGACAGCTGAGAAGTACCGAAGAACTCCTTGATAGCTGCCACGACGGGGCGGATGTTCACCAGAGACTGCGGGGTGATAGCGTCCACGTCCTGGGTGGTCATGCGCTCGCGAACCACGCGCTCCATACGGGACAGACCGGTACGAATCTGATTCTCAATCAGCTCACCCACGGTGCGGATACGACGGTTACCGAAGTGGTCGATGTCGTCGATATCGATCTTGAGGGAGATCTCCTCACCGTCGCGGACGCCGGGGATGGTGGTCTCGCCTGCGTGCAGAGCGCAGAGGTAACGAATCATCTGAGCGATGTCATCCTGGCTCAGAACGGAAGCCTCGGGGGAATCCATGGGAACGTCCACGCCGAGCTTACGGTTCAGCTTGTAACGGCCAACCTTCGCCAGGTCGTAGCGGCGCGGGGTGAAGTACATGTTGTCCAGCAGAGCCTGGGCAGCTTCAACCGTCGGGGGTTCGCCCGGACGCAGCTTGCGGTAGATATCCAGCAGAGCCTCGTCGCGGTCCTTGACGGAGTCCTTCTCCAGGGTTGCGCGGATGGAGTCGTACTGACCGAACTCAGCCAGGATCTTGGACTCGGTCCAGCCCAGAGCCTTCAGCAGAACAGTCACAGACTGCTTACGCTTACGGTCCAGACGCACGCCCACCTGGTCGCGCTTATCAATCTCAAGCTCAAACCATGCACCGCGGGAAGGAATCACGCGGGCAGAGTAAATGTCCTTATCGGAGGTACGGTCCGGAGCCTTCTCGAAGTAAGCACCGGGGGAACGCACCAGCTGAGAAACGACCACACGCTCAGTACCGTTAATAACGAAGGTACCGGCCTCGGTCATCAGGGGGAAGTCGCCCATGAACAGGGTCTGCTGCTTGACCTCGCCAGTAGCGAGGTTCATGAATTCAGCCTTAATGTACAGCGGAGCCGAGTAAGTTGCGTCGCGGTCCTTGCACTCCTCAACGGAGTACTTGGGGTCAGCAAACTCAGGCTCAGAGAAGGAGAGCTGCATAGTCTCCTGGAAGTCACGAATCGGGGAGATTTCTTCAAAAATCTCAGCCAGACCGGACTGAGCGGGGACAGAAGTGTCACCAGCAGCCTGCGCCTTCTCCAGACGCTCCGCCCAGCGCTCGTTACCAACGAGGCGGTCGAAGCTATCGGTCTGGATAGCAAGCAGGTTGGGAACCTTCAGCGGTTCGTTAATCTTCGCGAATGAAATTCGGCGCGAGACGTTCTCTGCGCCGTTAGCGGCGTCATGGTTAGAGGTGCTCGAAGCGACCAAAATGGGGATCCTTCCACAGACATGTCTGTTAGCAATCAGCCTCCCGGCGACATTACCGGCGACACGACAACCTCAGCCCCCGAATAGAACGGTGCTCGAAGCTATAGAGTCGGACGGAAAAACGTCACCTTCAGCCCGTGCCCACCGCTATATGAAGGCACAAAGGTTAGGGAAAGCGTAAATACTAACGATACAGGAAGAAATCCCTTCTGTCTACCACACCCTCATCAGGAGTGCAAACCTGCCACAGCCTGCACCTAGCATTCCACCACATTCACAGCCAAACCACCCATAGACGTCTCCTTATAACGGTGAGACATATCCAAACCGGTCTGACGCATCGTCTCAATCACCTGATCCAACGACACACGGTGCGTACCATCACCACGCAACGCCATACGAGCAGCCGTCACAGCATTCGACGCCGCCATCGCATTACGCTCAATACACGGAATCTGTACCAAACCACCCACCGGGTCACAGGTCAGACCCAGGTTGTGCTCCATCGCAATCTCAGCAGCATTCTCAACCTGCTCAGGAGTACCACCCATCACCTGTGCCAAACCGGCTGCAGCCATTGAGGAAGCACTACCCACCTCACCCTGGCAACCAACCTCAGCACCAGAAATCGACGCGCGCTTCTTATACAGCACACCCACAGCAGAAGACGCCAAGAAGAAATCAACAACCGCCTGATCACGAGCAGCCTGACCACAATGGCGAATACCGTGCGTGTAATTCATCGCGTAATGCAACACCGCCGGAATAATACCCGAAGCACCATTCGTCGGAGCAGTCACCACACGACCACCAAAAGCATTCTCCTCATTAACCGCCAAAGCAATCAGGTTCACCCAGTCAATAGCAAACTCAGGAGACTTCGCCGGGTCCTCCACCATCAAATCACGATGCCAAGCACCCGCACGGCAACGCACCTTCAAAGGACCAGGCAAATAACCCACACGCGCCAACGAAGAACCAATACATTCCTTCATCACACGGTAGATATGCAGGATGCCATCGCGGACCTCCTGCTCAGAACGCAGCGAACACTCATTCGCCATCTTCAACTGCGCAATAGACAAGCCAGCATCATTCGCCATCTCCAGCAGCTCAGCCGCCGAACCAAACGGATACGGAGGGTTCATCAGCGACGCGCCACCGGTCGCCTCCTCATCACCCTCAACAATGAAACCGCCACCAATCGAATAGTAGGTACGCTCCAACAGCAGCTGCTCACCCGCAAACGCCGCAATCTTCATACCGTTCGTATGGCGCGGAAGAACCGTCAGAGGGCGCAGAGTCATATCCAGCTCACGGTACTTCACCACCGGGCCGTACACCTTCTGATCCTCACCACCGGGAGCACTCACACCGTAAGCAGAGGAGGGGTAACCCGCCAGAGGCAACGTGCCATCCACGCTATTACGCTCAATCATCGCCTCAGAATCAGCAATATTGATCGTCTCCGGAACAAAACCACACAGACCCTTCAACGCAGCGCTCATCGTGCCGTGACCAGCGCCCGTAGCCGCCAACGAACCATACAGATCCACGTGCACACCCGTCACACGGTCCAGCAGGCCCTCATCAATCAGCTCCGCCACAAAACGGTTCGAAGCGCGCATCGGACCGACCGTATGCGAGCTCGAAGGACCCACACCAATGCTGAACATCTCAAAAACACTGATGTCGTACGGCAGAGCCTCTGCCTTCTTCTGGGCACTGCTGGGTGCGCTCTGGTTAATAGCCATGTTCTGTCCTTCAAATAAAAATGTCTGTGCACCGCACCAAAAGATACGCGCCCTTCAACGGAGGAGCAGCCCACCAAGCGACGGCCTATAAGTGCGGACAATCACCCTTGACTGGCCGCTCTAATCCTAACGCACTTCAGAACCATCACAAACTAAGGTTCAGAACACCTCACGCCCTCCCTCGCTATTCAACGCCCACCTCACGGCGCAGAAAAGGCGCCGTGCCCACACGGGACACGACGCCTCTACCCTACAGATTATCTGCAGAAAAACTCTTACTTCTCACGCTTGTAGAACGGCAGAGCCACAACATCAAACGGAGCACGCTTACCGCGGATATCAACATCCACAGTAGAGCCAACCTCAGAGAACTCACGGTTCACCAGCGCCATAGCAATCGGGAAGCCCAAAGTCGGGGAAGGAATACCGGAGGTAACCTCACCAATCTCATTACCTTCAGCATCCACCAGCTTAGAACCGGCACGAGCAGGACGCTTCGCCTGAGCCTTCAGACCAACCAGGATACGCTTCGATTCACTCTTAGCCAACTCAGTCAGAGCCTCACGACCCACAAAGTTAGCAGCCTTCTTCTCCAGAGCAATCTCAACCAGGCGACCCAAACCGGACTCAAACGGAGTAATCTCAAGACCCAGCTCGTGACCGTACAGCGGCATACCAGCTTCAAGACGCAGGGAGTCACGAGAAGCCAGACCGGCAGGAATCATACCGAAAGGCTCACCGGCAGCAGCCAGCTTATCCCACAGCTCAACAGCGTTCTCATTCGGAACGAACAGCTCGAAGCCATCCTCACCGGTGTAACCGGTACGAGCCAGCAAAACATCAACGCCGGCAACAGTCAGCGGTACCGAAGCGTAGTACTTCAGCTCACGGACAGCCTCTTCATCAGACACGCCAGCAGCCAGCAGAATCTCCTCAGCACGAGGACCCTGAACAGCCACCAGAGAAGTCTGCTCCGACTCATTCACAAACTCAACGTTGAAATCACCCAGGCGCTCGCTCATCGCCGCGAAGTCAGTGTCAATGTTCGCAGCGTTCGGAACAACCATGAACTCTTCATCGCCCAGACGGTAAGTAATCAGGTCGTCAATCACGCCGCCCTTGTCGTTGACCAGGATCGAGTACTTTGCCTTACCGACCTTCAGGATGGACATGTTCGACACCAGAGCGTAATCCAGGAACGCACCCGCATCCGGGCCGGTCACACGGAACTCACCCATGTGAGACAGGTCGAAAATACCGGCACGAGTACGGACAGCCTCGTGCTCAGCAACGTCGTTAGCATACTTCAGGGGCATATCCCAGCCACCAAAGTCGGTGAAAGAAGCGCCCAGCTTCTCGTGAACCGGGTACAGGGAGGTCTTCTTGGGGGACATTAGGTTCTCCTCACGCACAGCCTTGTGCTGTTATCGTTCAATCGTCGTAGATTTAGTTCACCCCCACAGACACGAGATACGCTGCGGAGGCGACCCCCACCCGTCCCCAGAAATCTGAGGACGGGTGAGGCGGGTAGACCGCTACAGCCTACCCAGGAGCGTTATAGGCTCCTTATGCTTCCAGATCGAAAGCCTCCATCGGGGGGCATTCGCACACGAAGTTACGGTCACCGCCAGCGCCATCAATACGACCCACCGAAGTGAAGTACTTGTTAGCGCGCAGGCTCGGAACCGGGAAAGCTGCCTGGGTACGGCTGTAGGGGCGATCCCACTCATCAGCGCTTACCACATCAACGGTGTGCGGTGCGTTGCGCAGAACCGAATCCTCCACAGCGACCTTGCCCTCAGCCACCTCGATAATCTCGTCGTAGATGGTCTCCATTGCCTCAATGAAACGGTCCAGCTCTTCCTTCGACTCAGACTCAGTCGGCTCAACCATCAGGGTGCCCGGAACCGGGAACGCCAGAGTCGGAGCGTGGAAGCCGAAGTCCATCAGACGCTTGCAGACATCCTCAGCGGTCACATGAGACTGATCGGTCAGCTGACGCAGATCCAGGATGCACTCGTGAGCGACCAGACCGCCGGGGCCGGTGTACAGCACCGGGTACTTATCATTGAGCTTCTTCGCAATGTAGTTAGCATTCAGCACCGCGTACTGCGAAGAGTCCTTCAGACCCTGAGCGCCAGTCATCGCAATGTACATCCAGCTAATCGGCAGAACGCCGGCAGAACCGAAGAACGCCTGCGAAATCGGCAGTGCAGCGTCATTGGGGAGCTTACCCTCAGCGTCAGCATGGTATGCGTCACCGGGCAGGAACTTCGCCAAGTGCTCACGAACAGCCAGCGGGCCAACACCGGGGCCGCCACCACCGTGAGGAATGGAGAAGGTCTTGTGCAGGTTCAGGTGCGAAACGTCGCCGCCGAACTTACCGGGCTGAGCGAAGCCCATCTGAGCGTTCAGGTTCGCGCCATCCAGGTACACCTGGCCGCCAGCCTCGTGAACCAGCTGGCAAACCTCAGCAACCTGCTCCTCAAACACACCGTGAGTGGAAGGGTAGGTAATCATGATGCCGGCAACCTTGGGGCCGTACTTCTCAATCTTTGCCTTCAGGTCGTCAACATCAATCGAACCGTCAGCCGCAGTTGCCACACCGGCAACCTTCAGACCAGCCAGAGCAGCAGATGCCGCGTTGGTGCCGTGAGCAGACAGCGGAATCAGGACGGTATCGCGCTCGTGGTCACCGTTAGCCTCGTGGAAGGAACGGATAGCGCGCAGACCAGCGTACTCACCGGTCGCACCCGAGTTCGGCTGCAGCGAGATAGCATCGTAACCGGTAATAGCAACCAGCCACTCGCTCAAATCCTTAATCAGCTCGTGCCAGCCCTCAGCCTGATTCTCCGGGACCAGCGGGTGGATGTTCGCGAACTCAGGCCAGGAGATGGGCTCCATCTCAGCGGCCGCGTTCAGCTTCATAGTGCACGAACCCAGCGGAATCATGGTGCGGTCAAGTGCCAGATCCTTGTCAGCGAGGTGACGCAGGTAGCGCATCATCTCGGTCTCGGAACGGTACTTGTGGAAAATCGGGTGCTGCATGTAGTCATCGGTACGCAGCAGCTCAGCGGGCAGATCGTACTGTGCATCTGCCTCACCCAGGGTGCCGCCCAGAGCCTCAACCAGGCCCTTGAGCAGCTCCTCACCGTGAGACTCACCCACGGAAATACCGATGCGGTTCTCGTCGAAGCGGCGGATGTTCACGCCAGCTTCCAGAGCCTTCGCAACCAGCTCGTCAGCGCGGCCAGGAGCCTCCGCCACGACCGTGTCGAAGAAAGTGTCGTGAGCGATACCGTAACCGGCAGCCTTCAGCGCGGTAGCAACGCGAGCGGCGTTGGTGTGCAGACGGTTCGCGATAGCGCGCAGTCCCTCAGGACCGTGGTACATCGCGTAAGCGCCAGCAACAATCGCCAGCAGAGCCTGAGCAGTACAAATGTTAGAAGTAGCCTTCTCGCGGCGGATGTGCTGCTCACGAGTCTGCAGAGCCAGACGGTACGCAGGCTTACCGGCAGAGTCCTTAGAAACACCCACCAGACGACCGGGCATAGTGCGTTCCATACCCTTGTGAACAGCCATGTACGCTGCGTGCGGGCCACCGAAGAAGAAAGGCAGACCGAAACGCTGAGTGTTACCCACAGCAATATCAGCACCCAGCTCACCCGGGGACTTCAGCAGGGTCAGAGCCAGCAGGTCAGCAACAACGGTGACCAGAGCGTTACGCTCCTTAGCGGCCTTAATCAGCGGCTCAATATCGCGAATCTCGCCTTCATTACCGGGGTACGCCAGGATGATACCGTACAGGTCACCCTCGGGCAGGCCCCCAGAGAAATCAGTAATCACGAAAGGAATGCCGAGCATCTCTGCACGACCACGAGTCACTGAAATAACCTGAGGCAGGCAACGGGAGTCAATAGCGAAGAAGCCGTTCTTCACCTTGCGGTTTGCACGGTGCATCATGACAGCTGCTTCAGCCACCGCGGATGCCTCATCCAGCAGGGAGGAGTTTGCAACCTCCAGGCCGGTCAGCTCCATCACGGTGTTCTGGAAGTTCAGCAGAGCCTCCAGACGACCCTGAGAAATCTCAGCCTGGTACGGGGTGTAAGAAGTGTAGAAACCGGGGTTTTCCAGAATGTTACGGCGCAGAACCGCGGGAGTTACAGCATCGTAGTATCCGGCACCAATCATCTGGGCAAGAACCTTATTCTTCGCTGCATAGCCGGCAATCTTTGCCTGAGCCTCATGCTCCGACAGCGGAGCAGGCAGCTGCAGATCGCCGTCAAGGCGAATCTGAGAGGGGACAACAGCGTCCATCAGCGCATCCAGGGAAGAATATCCGAGGGTTTCGAGCATCTGCTCTGCGTCTGCGGAACGGGGGCCGAGATGACGTTCAATAAAGGACATAGGATTCTCCTATTGGTCGGCGCAAACCGTAGAGGGGTCACGTCGCGCTATTGCGACGAGTCGAACATCTTAAGTGTCCCACATCTCCACAAAGTTTTGCCACCTTTACCAACATTCGACATGCCAGAATATCAAGCTCTTCTGCCCCGCTAAATCCCCTCCCCGCTATACGAAAAACCGCAGAAACGCACAAAGTCCGGCTCGTTCTCTCCGAAGAGAAAACGAGCCGGACTCAGTCAAAGCAAACTTCACATACATCCCGCAGAAGGATGTACTAGAAGACCCTACTTAGCGTGGTTGGGCTTGCCACCGTTCGGCACCAGGAATGCCGACAGGAAAGCCAGAGCCGCAGTCACAGCCAGCAGCATCAGACCGATGAAGTAGTTGTTCTCAGCCTGGTTGTAGGTTGCACCCATCACCAGCGGCGGGAAGAAGCCACCCAGAGCACCAGCAGCAGCAATCACACCGGACACCGCGCCGACGTTCTTCGGGTCAGCTACACGACCCACCCAGCCGAAGACCGAGCCGTGGCCCAGACCCAGCAGAGCAGCCATCAGAATGAAGACAGCACCATACACGTGCTCAGCATCAGGCTGGAACGCGATAATAACTGCCAGAATCACCACACCACCCAGGGAGATGAGGGTGATGACCTTCGGGCCGAACTTATCCGCCAGGACACCACCGAAGGGACGAGCGATCACAGCAGCAACCGCAAAGCCAGCCGCACGCATACCAGCGTCGTTAGCGTTGAAGCCGTAGATGTTGCTCAGGTAAGTAGGCAGGTAGTTCGAGAATGCCACGAACGCACCGAACACAACAGCGTAGAGGAAGCATAGCTGCCAAGTGGTCTTCACCTTGAATGCCTGAACAATCTTCGGCATCAGCGGAGTAACCTCACGGCCTACAGTTGCCGGAGAGTCCTTCAGGAAGAAGAAAGAAATAGCAGCGGTCACAGCACAGATAACAGCAATCAGAACGTGAGTCTGGAAGTAACCAATACCCTGCACCAGGCGGGGGGTAGCGAATGCGGAAATTGCAGTACCCACCATGCCGGCACCGAACACACCGGTCGCAAAGCCCTTCTTGGAAGCGTCATACCATGCGGAGCAGAAGGGAATACCCACAGCGAACACGGTACCCGCAATACCCAGGAAGAATGCCACAACAAGCAGCATGGGCAGCGAGTTCATCTGACCAGCAACACCAACCAGGAAGACCAGGGGTGCGCTAATCGCCAGAACAACGGTGAACATGATACGACCACCGTAGCGGTCAGTCAGACCGCCAACGGGAATACGGCCAATAGCGCCGATAAAAATCGGCATAGCAACCAGAAGGCTGGTCATACCAGCGTCCAGGTGCATCTGCTTTGCATACATCTTCGCCAGCGGGCCGACAACGGTCCACGCCCAGAAACCAATGGTTGAGGCGAAGGTTGCAAGCAAAACGTTACGGAGCTGACCATTCTTCAGGTCGTAGCTCGGTGCAGCAGGGGTGCTCATATTTCCTCTTTTGCAATATGGATGTGTGTATTAGCGGTCGGCGCGCTCACGCGGGAGAGTGCCTACCGGGTCCCAACCTCGACGTGCACCAACACGCTGGCCGCCACGAGAGCGGTACACGGTGTAGGGGCGGAAGAGGTAGTGCAGGGGCACAGTCAGTGCGTGCACCAGGCGGGTAAAGGGCCAAATGATGAACAGAACCATAGCCACCACGATGTGAATCTTGAAAGCCACAGGAATATTCACCATCAGAGCCACCTCAGGGTGGAAGTAGAACAGCGAACGGAACCAAACAGCAATGGTCTCACGGTAGTTGAAGTGAACCTCGTGACCATTTACCGGAGGCAAACCGCCCGAGGGGTTCACAGCCGAAAGCAGAGTAGCCGCAGTACCAGCGAGAATCACCAGAACCAAAACGACATACATCAGAACGTCATTACGAGTGGTAGCCGAACGCACACGAGAGTTCGAAACACGACGACCAATCAGAACGAACATACCAATAATGGTCGCAACCGCGGCAACAGAACCGCCAGCCAGCGCCACAATGTGGTAAGTGTCCTCCGAAATGACCAGGTCAGTGAGTGCCTTAGGCACCAGCAGACCACCAACATGGCCAAGGAACACGGCCGCAAGACCGTAGTGGAACAGGGGCGAAGCGATGCGCAGCAGCTTCGACTCATAGACCTGGGACGAGCGGGTAGTCCATCCGAACTGGTCAGTACGGTAACGCCAAATGGTGCCACCAATCAGAACGACCAGTGCAACATAGGGCAGAACGCCCCACAGCAGGATGTCAACAATACCCGGATCGGCTACAGCCTGTGCAGCATGTCCTGCGTTCTCAGAAGCAAGTACGTACACGTGTTGTCTCCTCACAAGGGATAAAACTAGTTAGAACGAGCCGAAGCCTGCTGGAGCAACTGATGATCAGCGTAACCATTCAGGCCAACAGTCTCGACGGGAGGGCCGTAGCCAGCCATCTTCTGAACCTCCTCCTGAGTCTGCGGAGAGACGCCAGGAAGGGTATCGCAGATGCTCTGCAACAACCCGTAGTGGGGCAGATTTCCGTCCTTCATGGACAGACGAAGAAGCTCAAGGGACGGACGGTACGCTTGCAAAGCAGAACGGCCCTTACGGCGATCCACCAACGCACAGAACTCCAGCACCAGCGGCAGGTAATCCGGAAGCTCACCGTTCAAAACGGTCAACATACCGGAGTCGCGGTACATCTGCTTGAAACGCAGAAGAGTCTCACCACGGCGGCGGGTATCGCCATCGGTCCAGTAGGACAGATGCAACGAATGACGACGGGAAAGGTCGTATTCCTGCACGTACTCGGACTGCACATCCTCCAGGTCCTTAGAAGTCAGCCACTGCTGAACCGCATCAACGGCAGCAATGAAAGCCTCATCCTGGGTGGAAGCGGCAATCTCGACCAGTTCGGGCAGAACCTTCAGAGTTTCCTCATCGGGGTAGCCCAGGAGCATACCGCTCACCTGGTAGATTACCGAGTCCTTATCCTCGCCGGGACCGTAATCGATATCAAACGGGTTCTCCGGCTGAGCCGGCTCCGAGACAGCAGCCTCGGAACCGGCCTTGCCCATGAGCTTGGAAAAGAATCCAGCCACTTATTACTTCTTTCCGGTGGTATTCGGGAAGAGGCCGTCAGGACGGGAAGAACCGTCCCAGCTGAACAAGCTGACCTTGTTGTTAGCCTCGTAGACACCGGTGGACACGGGGGTCGGGCGACCCTCCATGTCGTTGAACGCATCGCCGTACATGCCGGGTCCGCCATCCACGCTCAGGGAGCAACCCATTTCCTCAAGGTTGTGGGCGTCTTCCATGTGAGCCTTAGGAATGACGTAACGCTCGTTGTACTTAGCGATAGCCATCAGGCGGTACATCTCGTACACCTGCTGACCGGTCATGCCGACAGCCTGAGCGATCTCCTCGTTGCCTTCGCCACCGAGGTTGATGTCACGCATGTACGAACGCATTGCAGCCAGGCGGCGCAGAACGTTAGTAACAACCTCAGTGTCGCCAGCGGTGAACAGCTCAGCCAGGTACTCAACCGGAATACGGAGAGACTCAATAGCGCCGAACAGGTTGTTGCTGTTCTCTGCATCGTGGCCCTGCTCCTTGAGCAGGTCAACAATCGGAGACAGCGGCGGTACGTACCAAACCATGGGCATGGTGCGGTACTCGGGGTGCAGGGGCAGAGCCACCTTCCACTCCTTCGCCAGCTTGTACACGGGCGACTTCTGAGCTGCAGTAATCCACGCATCGGGGATGTCGTTCTTACGAGCCTGCTCAATCACAGCCGGATCCGAAGGATCAAGCATCAGCGACAGCTGAGCCTCGTAGAGATCCTTCTCATCCTCAACCGAAGCAGCCTCAGTCACGCGGTCTGCATCGTAGAGGAAGATACCGATGTAGCGCATACGACCAACACAGGTCTCAGCACACACGGTCGGAATACCAGCCTCAATACGGGGGTAGCAGAAGGTACACTTCTCAGCCTTACCCGTCTTGTGGTTGAAGTACACCTTCTTGTAGGGGCATCCGGTGATGCACTGACGCCAACCGCGGCAACGGTCCTGGTCAACCAGAACGATGCCATCCTCAGCACGCTTGTAGATAGCGCCGGAGGGGCAAGAAGCCATGCAGGAGGGGTTCAGGCAGTGCTCACAAATACGAGGCAGGTAGAACATGAAGGTCTGCTCGAACTCGAACTTAATCTTGTCCTCAGCCTTCTTGCGAACCTTCTCAACCAGCGGGTCCAGGTGACCGTACTCGGTCGCACCAGCCAGGTTGTCGTCCCAGTTCATACCCCACTCAACCTTGGTGTCCTCACCGGTGATGAGGGAGACAGGCTTAGCAGCCGGGAAGTCATCACCCAGAGGAGCGCTGGTCAGGTTCTGGTAATCGTAGGTCCAGGGCTCGTAGTAGTCGTTCAGCTCGGGCTGAATCGGGGAAGCGAAAATCGTGAAGAGCTTCTGGAAGCGGTTACCGCTCTTGAGCTCCAGACGACCGCGCTTGTTCAGCACCCAGCCGCCCTTCCACTTCTCCTGATCCTCGTAACGGCGGGGGTATCCCTGACCGGGACGAGTCTCAACGTTGTTGAACCAGACGTATTCGGTACCGGCTCGGTTCGTCCATGCCTGCTTACAGGTCACGGAGCAGGTGTGGCAGCCGATGCACTTATCGAGCGCCATCACCATCGCAACTTGTGCCATAACGCGCATTAGAAAGTTACCTCCTGGGACTTACGGCGACGGATGTACGAGACGATGTCTCGCTGGTTACCGGTCGGTCCGAGATAGTTGAAGGCGAACGCCTGGTGAGCGTAGCCACCAATCATGTGGGTAGGCTTCAGAAGAATACGGGTCACCGAGTTGTGAATACCACCGCGCTTACCGGTGACTTCAGACTTCGGGCTAACCATACGCTCCTGAGCGTGGTAAACGAAGCAGACGCCCTCGGGCATACGGTGCGAAACAACCGCACGACCCACGAAGACACCGTTGGTGTTCACACACTCAATCCACTCGCCATCCTTGACGCCAATCTTGTCAGCATCCTGCGGGCTCATCCACGCAGTCGGGCCACCACGGAACATGCTCAGCATGTAGTGGTTATCGAAGTACTGCGAGTGAATTGCCCACTTGTTGTGCGGGGTCAGGTAGCGAACAGCAACCGAAACACCATCGGTAGTACCGAGCTCGGGCTCGTTGTACAGGCCGGTCATGTCCAGCGGCGGACGGTAAATCGGCAGAGCCTCGCCCATTTCGTGCATCCAGTCGTGGTCGAGGAAGAAGTGCATACGGCCGGTCAGGGTGTGGAACGGCTTCTTCTTCTCGATGTTGACGGTGAACGGAGCGTAACGGCGACCGCCGGTCTCCGAACCGGACCACTCGGGGGAGGTCATCACGGGCTGCGGTGCGGCCTGGGTCATGGGGAAGGTGATACGACGTTCCTCGTTACCTTCTGCCAGGTCCATCAGGTGCAGACCGGTCTGCTTCTCGAGCTCCTTGAAGCCCTTGATAGCAACCTCACCGTTAGAGGTACCCGAAATCATCATGATGGATTCGGCGATCTTCACATCGGTGTCCAGTGCCGGACGACCTGCGCCCTTACCGGAGTCCATCACACCGAATTCCTTAGCCATCTTCGCGACTTCGTCCTTCAGGTCATAGGTGATGAACTTGGTGGTAGCACCGAGCTTGTCGAACAGCGGGCCAATGGTGGTGTACATGTCGTACAGTGCGCCGTAGTCACGCTCGACGGTGACGAAGTTCGGCATGTTCTTGCCGGGCACACCCACCATACCGGGGGTGTTCTTCCAGTCGGGTGCGTGACCGCCGGGCTGAGCAATCTGGCCGGGGGTGTCGTGCAGCAGCGGGACCGAAACGATGTCCTTACGAACGCCGAGGTGCTTCTTAGCCAGGCGAGTGAACTCGTACGCCAGTGCCTTGAAGGTCTCGTGGTCGGTCTTTGCCTCCCACGGCGGGTCAATTGCCGGGGAGAACGCGTGCAGGAACGGGTGCATATCGGTCGAGGAGATATCGTGCTTCTCGTACCAGGTTGCAGTCGGCAGAACGATGTCAGACAGCAGGGTCGTGGAGGTCATGCGGAAGTCCGAGGTGACCAGCAGATCCAGCTTGCCCTGAGGTGCCTCATCAACCCACTTCACTTCGTTCGGCAGCTTCTCCGAATCGGAGCCCTGGACGTTATCCATGCTACCGACCAGGTGCTTCAGGAAGTAGCTCTCACCCTTAGCGGAGGAACCGAACAGGTTCGAACGCCACAGGGTCAGGGTACGAGGCCAGTTGACGGGGTTGTCGACGTCCTCAACGGAGAACTCCAGGTCACCGGAGTTCAGGCGCTGTGCAATGTAGTCCGCGTTCGAGGAAGCCTCGCCGCGTGCCACTGCCTGCTCTGCCTTCTCAGCCAGTTCCAGCGAGTTCTCGGGGAACTGCGGGTAGAACGGCATCCAGCCCATACGGGTAGAACGTGCCACAACGTCAGCAGTGTGAACATCGCGCAGCTCGCCCTTAGCCAGCGGGGACTGCAGGTAGTCGGTGGAGTATGCATCCTGACGGAACTGGTCAGTGTGCATGTACCAGAAACCGGTACCAATCATGTGACGCGGCGGACGGCTCCAGTCCAGAGCGTTCGCAATGTTGGTCAGACCGGTCAGCGGACGTGCCTTCTCCTGACCCACGTAGTGAGCCCAACCGCCACCGTTACGACCCTGGCAACCGGTCAGGTTCAGCAGGGAGAGGATAGCGCGGTAGGTGGTGTCAGCGTGGTACCACTGGCAGATACCTGCACCGAAGATGACCATAGAGCGGCCGCCGGAATCCAGGGCGCTCTTAGCGAACTCGCGGGCAACGCGGATAACAGCCTCGGCGGGGACAGAAGTAATCTGCTCCTGCCATGCCGGGGTGTTCTGAACGTTCCAGTCCTCGTAGTCCTTAGCCCAGGTACCGGGCAGACCCTCACGGCCCACACCGTACTGTGCCAGCATGATGTCGAAGACAGTGGTGACCTCGTGGCCTTCAACGTAGGCTACGGGCACACCGCGGGTAATGACGTCGCCGTGACCCTTCGGGTTATCGAAGGTCGGCATCTTAATCTCAACAGCTGCAGACTGGCCCTGGGGCAGGTCGCGGATCGACAGAATCGGCTTACGACCCTGCAGGTCCAGGTTCCACTTGCCCTGGTCTTCCTGAGCGTAACGGTGGCCCATGGTGCCGTTGGGCACGAAGACCTCACCGGTCTCGCGGTCCATCAGAACGGGCTTGAAATCAGCGTTAGCCTGCTCAGCCTCACCAGCGAGCTTAGCCGCGGTCAGGAACTTGGAGGGGACCTTCACACCGTCTTCACGGGTTTCCAGGGTGACCAGGAAGGGAAGGTCGGTGTAGGTCAGGGAGAAGTCCTCGAAGAACTCGACACGCTGGTCGACATAGTTCTCCTTGAGGATGACGTGGCCCATTGCCATAGCCAGTGCCGCGTCGGTACCTGCCTGTGCGGGCAGCCACTCGTCAGCGAACTTGGTATTGTCGGCGTAGTCGGGGCTCACGGTGACAACCTTGGTACCGCGGTAGCGAACCTCGGAGACCCAGTGAGCGTCCGGAGTACGGGTCAGCGGAACGTTTGCACCCCACATGATGAGGTATGCAGCGTCCCACCAGTCGCCGGACTCGGGAACGTCGGTCTGGTCGCCGAAGACCTGCGGGGAAGCCACGGGGAGGTCAGCGTACCAGTCGTAGAAGCTGGTCATCACGCCGCCCATCAGCTGGATGTAGCGAACACCCGCGCTGAAGGACACCATAGACATTGCCGGAATCGGGGTGAAGCCGGTGTTACGGTCGGGACCGTAGTACTTGATGGTGTGCACGTGAGCAGCAGCCATCAGCTCGAGAGCCTCAGCCCAGGTCGAGCGCACCAGACCGCCCTTACCGCGTGCGTTCACGTAGCGTGCACGCTTAGCGGGGTCGGACACGATGGAGTGGAAGGCGTCCACGGGATCGTTGTGGATTGCCTTCGCTTCGCGGTACATCTCCAGCAGGAGACCGCGAACGTAGGGGTACTTAACGCGAGTGGGAGAGTAGGTGTACCACGAGAATGCTGCACCGCGGGGGCAACCACGGGGCTCGTACTCGGGGCGGTCGGGACCAACCGAGGGGTAGTCGGTTTCCTGTGCTTCCCAGGTGATAATGCCGTCCTTGACGTACACCTTCCAGGAGCAGGAGCCGGTGCAGTTCACGCCGTGGGTAGAGCGAACTTCCTTATCGTGGCTCCAACGGTCGCGGTAGAAGGCGTCACCTTCGCGGCCGCCTTCACGGAAGACGGCGCGGCCGTCTTCAGTCTCATCCCAGCGGGAGAAGAACTTACCGAACTTGATCAGCTGATCGGTAAGGGGGCCATCCGGGCCCTTAATCTGTGATGCTTGTTCCATACTGCCCAATATATCTGAAAATTGGCATGGAAAATACGAGATAAAAACCTTGCCTAATTCATACGAAATAAGGGTGTTTTAGACCGTAAGCCAGGCAGAAATTCCACCCTCAAGCATGTACACAGAACGCTCCTCCAGAGGGGCTATTTCACGAGCAGCCTCGACCGTTCGAGTGTATCCAGTGCAGTAAATAACGATTTTCTGGGCATTTGCGGGGATTTTACGCTCAATCAGGGCCTTGAGAGAGCCATTTCGTGCTGCCTCAAGCAGTTCAGTGAGGGGCAGATTAATAGCGCCCTCAATGGCGAAAGCATTGAATTCCACCTGCTCACGAACGTCCAAAAGGGCAATATTTTCACCCAATGACACCTTTTTAAGGTCCTGAGCGCTTATCGAGCGAGGTTTTGAGTCGGCAGAAGTGCTTGTAAAATCCTGAGAAATATTACGAATTGTTACATTATTTTTGGGGTTATGACTCTTTTTAGCCGGCAAATCAGCGTTTTTCTTAGGCTGAGCTTGCACGCTAGCTACAAGAGGTATATATTCCCACCTCCCACTTAACGCCGAATATAGGCCAACCTCACCCATCAGCGGCTCCCCCACCCCGGTCAACAGCTTCACTGCCTCCATAGCCATAGCAGCACCCACCACACCAGCCATAGCACCCACCACACCAGCGGTACTACACGAAGGCACACTACCGGCAGCAGGAGCATGAGGGTACAAATCCTCATACACCGGACCGTGTCCCGCCCAAAACACACTCAACTGCGCATCAAAGCCAAGAATCGCAGCCCACACATGCGCAATCCCAGCACGCGCCGCCGCCGCCGACACCATATAACGCGACTCAAAATTATCGCTACCATCCAGTACCAAATCAGCGCCAGACAGCAAATCATCAACGTTCGCCTCCGTCAGACGCTCACGCACCGGCACAACCTCAATAAAAGGATTCAGCGAGCGCAAAGACTCAGCGGCAGACCCAGCCTTAGAATTACCCACTCTGGCGTGCGTATGAATCACCTGGCGGTGCAGATTCGAAACATCCACGACGTCGTCATCAACCACCACAATCTGACCGACACCAGCACCCGCCAGGTACAGCAGCGCGGGAGCACCCAAACCGCCAGCGCCCAACACCACAACGCGTGCGCCCTTGAGTGCCAGCTGAGCCTCATACCCCATTTCGGGCAGAATCAGCTGACGAGAGTAGAACGCACGCTCAGCGGCAGAGAGCTCGCTCGCGCTACGAGAGGTGTGAGAAGACATAGGGGTTCCTCGCATCAAATAGTAGAGATGGTTTGAATTTTAGGGGTCCAAGCTTCAAGGAGAATAAGCCTGCCCGAGAGAAATCCCCCTGACAGGCTTATATTCAGAATATTCAGAAGGCTAGACGGACGAAGTATCCACGCCAACCCACTCGATGCTTCCATCGAGCAGTTCCTGTTCCTTCCAAATCGGCACGCGAGCCTTCACCCGGTCAGCCACCAGCTCGCAGGCATCAAACGCGCGACCACGGTGAGCAGCCGCCGCCATCACGGTCAGAGCCGACTCGCCAATAGCAATCGGACCCACGCGGTGCACAGCCCACAGACGCACGCCATCCAGCTCGGCGGCAACCTCAGCGGCAACCTCGGCAATATACTCACGAGCCTGCGGATGCGCGCTGTAAGACAGCCCGCGCACCGCGCTACCGTGATCATGGTTGCGCACAATGCCGTCAAAAATTACCAGGGCACCCATGGCGTCAGTCATAACCTCAGCCTTAGCCGCTGCGTACAGCGGTTCCAGGGGAGCCTCCGTAATATCGGTGAACACCACGGTCGAGCCGCTCGGCTCAGCACCGTGCGCGCCCGAGTGGTCCAGGGATTCTTCCTTCTGCGGCTTAGTGGTCATGGTAGTCCTCCATCTGACGGCAAATGTGCTCAACGAGCGGGTCGAGGGTTGCCACGCCGTCCTTCACGCCACCGCGCGAACCGGGCAGGGTCATCACGAAGGTACGGTCAATGACGCCCGCCACGCCGCGTGAAAGCACCGCCGCAGGAACGTTCTTCAGACCGTTCTTCCAGAAGGCATGCATAATGCCGGGAACTTCCTTATCCAGGTGGGGGCGAACCGCCTCCACGGTCTGGTCGTCAGAGTTCAGGCCGGTACCGCCGCTGGTCAGGATGAACGTCGGCAGGTTACCGTTCTTCTTGCCCTCGGCCACCAAGGTGTTGAAGTACTCGACAATCTCACGGTCTTCAATGACCACGGCGTCCGGGGTGTCAAAGCCGCGCGAGCGCAACCACTCCACGGCGATGGGACCGGACTTATCCTCGTACACGCCGCGGGCTGCGCGGGTGGAGGCGACAATGACCAGGCCGGTGAGGTTCTCCGGCATAGTGTAGTCTTCGCTACTCATTGGAATTCCTTTTCTGTATCTGCCAGATGACGGTGGAGCTCAGCGAGCTACCAGAGCTTAGGAGTTCTCGCGGACGGACCAGTCGCCGGACTTGCCGCCGCTCTTCTCCAGAACACGAATATCGGTAATAACGGCGTGCTTATCGACTGCCTTAATCATGTCGAAAACGGTCAGTGCCGCCGAGGAGACGGCGGTGAGCGCCTCCATCTCCACACCGGTCACACCGCGGGTCTTCACGGATGCCTCAATACGCACGAAGTCGGTGCCACGCTCGAAGTCGACCGTGATCTTGCCCAGGGGCAGCGGGTGGCAGAGGGGAATGATTTCCGGGGTACGCTTAGCACCCATAATGCCGGCGACGCGTGCGACGGGCAGGGCGTCGCCCTTGGGCAGGTCGGCGTCAAAAATCATGGCGATGACGTCTTCGCGGGTGCGTACAGTCGCCTCAGCCAGGGCGGTGCGGGTGGTGACTGACTTCTCCGTAACGTCCACCATGTGTGCCGAGCCGTCGGCGCGCACGTGGGTCAGTTCCTGGTTGGGCTGAGAGGTAGAGGTCATCGTTTCTCCTGGCTTCTGCGCGGTGTTCTTCTGCCGCGAATCGTTAGTTAGTGTGAGTCTCAATTATTCCCTGTCGCTCTGGATGGGAACAATGCGGGGGTGCGTCGCCTAGTTATCGGTGAGGCGGATGCGGTGGTAGGGTACCGCTTCTCCCCCGGTGTAGGTGGTTCCGGGCACCAGCTCAATGAGCACATCCGCCTGTGCGGCGCGGTGCAGCAGGTGCGAGCCGGAGAGCACGTCGGGGTAGAGCTCCACCCGGTAGGTTCCGGGCTCCACCTCGACCATGGCGAGGGTACCGCGCAGGAACTGGCGCTTGGTCGCCGGTGCGGTGAGCGGGGCGTCGGTGACGAGCACGCCGCGCGGTGCGTTATTCAGCGTTGCTTGTTCGGAGGCAACCGCATAGGGCACACCGTAGGGGCCGCCTGCACGCAGGTAGGGGCGCAGAATCAGCGCGTACGAGATGAGGGTGCTCACCGGGTTGCCGGGGAAGGAAATCATGGGCACGCGGTGGCCCTTGAAATCGAGAACGTTTACACCCTGCGGTCCGCCGGGCTGCTGGCTGACGTGGCCGAACCAGGAGACGGGCACCAGGATGTCGGCTTCGTGTGCCTTGGCGATGGCGTTGCGCACCACTTCGTATTTGCCGTGGCTGATGCCTCCGGAGGTGATGATGATGTCCGGCTTGAAGCTCTCGTATTCTGCCGTGAGGCGGTGCAGCAGCTCGACGGGGTCATCACCAATAGCGATGCGCCGCACCTCCGCTCCGTCTTCGCGGAGCATGGCGGTGAGCATGGGGCCGTTAGCGTCAAAAATCTGGCCCTGGCCGAGTTCCTGGGTGGTGGCGCTGCCGTCTTCTTCAACGCCGGAGAGGATCTCGTCGCCACCGGTGCATACGAGCACGCGGGGGCCAGCCGCGACGGTCAGGCGCGCATAGCCCTGGGATGCGAGCGCACCGAGCAGGGCGGGGGTGACGCGTTCACCGGCGCGTGCGAGTACCTGGCCGGTGACGACATCTTCGCCGCGGCGGCGTACGAACTGTCCGGGCTTGCCGGGGGCGAGTTTGACCTTTTCGCTGGGGCGGCCGAAGGATTCGGGCAGGTCGGGGTATTCGATGCGTTCGGACTGCTCGACCGGGATGACGGCGTCGTAGCCCTTGGGCATGGGTGCGCCGGTCATGATGGGGTAGGTCAGGTCGTCGGAGGAGCGGGAGCGCTGCAGCGGACGCCCTGCGGGAATCTCGCGGCCGACGGTGAAGATGCGGTCCTCGCGGTCAACGGCTGCCGCGGTGAGGGCGTAGCCGTCCATTTGGGAGTTGTCGAAGCTGGGTACGTCCATGCGTGCGGTGACGTCTTGCGCGAGGATGCGTCCTGCCGCGTGGTAGAGGGGAACCGTTTCTGCGGTGCCGATAAATACTTCGCGCAACAGTAGCGCCAGGTAGGCGCGGTATTCCTCGGTGCTAGGGGTTCCATTGAATTCGGGGGAAATCATGGCGGTTCCAATCGTGCGGTGGCGGTTATGACTAGTGTAGGTGTGTGTTTGTGGGCTGGTAAATGCAGTTTTGCCTAAGGACCGGTGTATGCCGGGTGGTATGCGGGGCAGGCGGCGGAGTGGCTTATCGGGTGCTTTCGCGTAGTTTTTTGAGGGCGCGAATCAGGCCGAGGACCCCAAAGATTCCCAGGTAGAGGCTGATGAGGATCAGGGCGCTTCCGAGGGCGCTGGGAATGTCGCTGCTGTTGATGGCTAGGTCAATGGCGAGGGGTATGGTTTGGGTTTTTCCTTGCACGTTGCCGGCGAAGGTGACGGTTGCACCGTATTCACCGAGTGCACGAGCGAAGGAGAGGAGAAAGGCGGTGGCGAGTCCCGGCGCGGCGAGGGGCAACAACACTTTGAAAGTGATTTCTGCGGGTTTAGCGCCTTCGACGAGAGCGATTTCCTCATACTCACGGGGTATGGCTTGCAGGGTGGTAACCGCGGTGGCGACAAAGAAGGGCAGGGCGACGAAGACCTGGGCGATAATCACCGCGTTCGAGGTGAACGGGATAGAGATTCCTGCCTGGTAGAGGTAGGTACCGATCATGCCTTTGCGTCCCCAGAAGAAGAGTAGCCCAAGGCCGGAGACCACCGGTGAGAGAATCACCGGGGTGTAGATGATGGCGTAGAGGACCGACCCGAAACGGTGCAGCCGCGAGCGGTTGAGCACTTTAGAAAGCACGAGTGCCAGGGGTGCGCCGAGAAGACCACAGATGAGGGTGGATGCGGCGGCGGTGCCGAGAGAGAGGTTAGCCGCCCCGAGCACCTGCGGGGTGAAGATGCTACCGAGCTGGCTCCAGGGGATGTTGAGGAAGAGCCCGAGAAGCGGACCCGCGATGAGGAAAATACCCAGCGACGCCGGAACCAGGAAGAGCACGGGCACGGAGGCGAAGAGGCTGCTCCCGGGCGTGCGTGAGGCGCCGGCGCGGCGGCGGGTGGTTGCGGTGCTGTCTGTCATGGGTATTTCTCGGCGTATTTCTTCGGGGTCTTGAGAGCGCGGCAGGAGACGCGTTCAGGATGCGGCGGCTTGCTCGTTGAGCGTGCCGCCGCATCCTGCGGGTGTCCGTTCTGCGCTCCGGGTTTCAGCGGTGCGGAACGGCGCTAGCGTTACTTGGCGGTGCTGAAGCCGTAGTCGGTGAGGATCTTCTTCGCCTCATCGGAGTTCTTCAGCCATTCGTTGAACTTCTTTGCGGCTTCGGAGGAGGAGCCGGTCTTGCTCAGCGCTGCGGGGTATTCGTTGCGTTCCACGTCGGTCAGTTCGACGGAACCGAGGTTGGCGCCCTTCTTCTTGGCGGCGGCGAGGTCGGTGGTGTAGATGAAGCCCGCGTCCGCGTTACCGGTGGTGACCTTGGTCGCTACGTCGGTGACCTTGCTTTCGGTGGTTGCGTTCTTGAGGGTGATGTCGTGCTTCTTCAGTTCCTGGTGGGCGATGGTGCCACAGGGAACGTCTTCCTTGCAGACAGCGACGACGCCTTCGGTGGTCTTGAGGTCGTCAAGGCTGTTGATCTTGCCGGGGTTACCTTCGGCGGTGACGAGCACGAGCTTGTTGGTGACCAGAACGTTGGTTTCGGAAGTCGAGAACTGGTCGAGCTTCTTTGCCTTGTCCATGTTCTTGGTGTCTGCGGTGATGAGCAGGTCGGGGGTTGCACCCTGCTCGATCTGGTTGACGAGCTTTGCGGAGCCTTCGTAGACGAAGGTGACGTCTACGCCCGGGTTGGCGGCTTCGTATGCCTTTTCGAGGTCTGCACCGGCGTTGTTCAGGGAGGCTGCGGCGAAGACTTCGACCTTGCCGGAGGCTGCCTGGCTGCTTGCTGCAGATGCGGTGGACGATGAGGAGCTCTGGGTGGCGCCGCATCCGGTGAGGGCGAGGGTTGCTGCGGCGAGCGCGCTGAGGGCTGCGAGGGGGCTCTTCATGAGGTATTTCCTTGGTTGGTTCGTACTGCTATTGAAGGTGAGGTGCGTCCATGTGCGGGCTTTATGTGACGTTCCGTGTACGTCCCTAGCTTGTACACGCGGCGTTGCTTCGTCGTGGTTGTCTGCTGTGGCGCAGTTGTAACTTACCCTGCACACACTATGTACGGGGCGCCGGAACATGGAATAATCATATTGTCACCTGAAATATGCAAATTTTCCACATAGGTTTTACATGGCGTACACGGCGAATTCGGCCTCTTCTGAACTCATTGCGGGCCCAACGTTAAGCACCTTATCTTCTGCGGAGGGTAACGGGGCTGCTTTTGTTACGCCCGAAAAATCTGAGAGCGGCGTCAAGCCTGCGCGTAAGCTCCCTAATATTACGAACAGCGGTCCGCTCTTGGACCGTTGGGGTCGCGTGGCGACGGATCTGCGTATCTCTCTGACCGATAAATGTAATCTTCGTTGCATTTATTGCATGCCGGCGGATGGTTTGCAGTGGCTTCCGAAGGATAATCTGCTCTCCGCCGAGGAGATTGCGCGCCTTGCCGATATTGCGATCACTGAGCTGGGCGTGGAGGAGATCCGCTTTACCGGTGGTGAGCCGCTGGTCCGCGCTGATTTGGTGGACATTATTTCTCGCATCCATGAGGCGCATCCGAGCATTCCGTTGGCGATTACGACGAACGGTATTGGTTTGGAGAAGCGTGCCGCCGCCCTGGCGGAGGCTGGTCTGACCCGCATCAATGTTTCTCTGGATACGATTTGCCGTGAAACCTTTGCCGAGTTGACCCGCCGCGATAAGCTCGATGCCGTGCTCAAGGGTATTGACGGTGCTGCCGAGGCTGGTCTGTGGCCCATCAAGATTAATGCTGTGCTGATGCCGGGTCTGAATGATGATCAGGCTCCGGAGCTTCTGCGCTGGGCGTTGGCGGGTGGCTATCAGCTGCGTTTTATTGAGCAGATGCCGCTGGATGCCGATAACCGTTGGACCCGCGAGGGCACGATTACTGCCGCTGAGATTCGCGAGAAGCTATCGGCTGAGTACGTTCTGGGTTCGGTGGCTGAGGCACGTGGCGATTCCCCCGCTCAGCTATGGGAGGTGTACCCGCTCGGCACTGCCCTGGATGAGGCGGGATTCCCGGCTGACGGTACCGAGTCGCTGGGCCGTGTGGGCATTATCGCTTCGGTGACGGAGTCGTTCTGCAATGCGTGCACCCGCACCCGTCTGACGGCGGACGGCAAGATTCGCTCGTGTTTGTTCTCTGACACTGAGACTGACCTGATGCAGCTTCTGCGTTCCGGTGCTGACGATCAGCAGCTGGCTCTGCGTTGGCGTGAGGGCATGTGGTTTAAGCCGCGCGCTCACGGCAAGGAAGACGCTGACTTCGATATTGAGGAGTTCGCCAAGGCAAGCCGCTCGATGAGCGCTATTGGCGGCTAAGGAAGCCACTGTTCTCAGCCGAATATGCGTGGGCACGGTTTTTACAGGCGCCCCCAGCTTTCGGCTACCCCACTCAGAGTTTGGTTAAGACTTGAGGAGCATAATGCAGGTTCATTTTTTCGCTGCCGCGCGTTCTGCGGCGGGTACCGCGCAGCTGTCGGTGCCCCTGGCCGAGTTGCCGTCTGCGACTCTTGGCGCGCTCATTGAGCATCTGGGTCAGAGCCTGGAGGGTACGACCCCCTCGGGTCTGACTCTTGCGCAGGTGATGGAGCAGTGCTCGTTCCTGGTCAACGGTGCTCGTTCTGATGTGCAGGCGCCCCTGCAGGATACCGACCGCGTGGACGTTCTGCCTCCCTTTGCGGGTGGATAATGCAGGCGGATAAGATGCCCGGTTCTGCGCTTCCCATTGAGGGCTCTGCCGATTTTTCGTGCGCCGCGGTTGTTGTTGCCGGAGGCGCTTCTCGCCGCCTGAACCACGTGCCGAAGGCATCCCTGTCTGATGGCACGAGCACTCTGCTGGATTGTGCTCTGGAGGCGGTGGCCGCTGCATCCCCGCGCGTGGTGGTGGGCCCCGAGAGCTTGCCGTTGCCGTCGGGGGTGTTGCGTACTCGTGAGGATCCGCCGTTTTCGGGGCCTGCCGCGGCGATTCATGCCGGTTTGGAGTGTATTGCGGCCGATTGCGAGCGATTGCAGGCTCCTACGCCTGAATGGTGTCTGATTTTGGGTGTGGATACTCCGCGTATTGCCCCGGCGGTTCAGAAGCTGATTACTGCGGCACAAAGTGCTGAGCGCGCGGCGGGCTTCTCCCCTACCGATTCTGAATCATCTGAGGGTGCTGAAGCATCTGCAGGTTTCTGGGGTGTCGCTGAGGGTATCTATCAGCCACTGGTTGGTATCTACCGTTTTGAGGCGATTCGTTCGGTCTTTTCGACCGGCACGACTGACGCTTCTGTTCGTTCTTTTTTGCGCCGTCTGAACCCTGTGGCGGTGGAGATGTCTGCCGCTGATACCGCCGATGTTGATACCTGGGAGCAGGCGCAGGCTCTGGGCTATACGACCTCGCTCTGGTCGAGTTATTAGCACGGGGTTATCAGTAGTTGAGGCGCGCAGAAGCGCTAGTTGCCAAGCTACGAGTACCCTAGTGGTAGGTCTTAACGCCCGACCGGGCGATGTTTTTGAGCTCGCGCGCTGTTGCGCGTCCCGCACACACTTTTACGAGGTACGATGTCTCACCATATTCCTTCTGTTTCGTGGCAGCAGGCCCGCCAGATTCTGCATGAGCAGGGCCTGGAGATTGCTCACCATGTGAAGACGGAGTCTTTGCCGCTGTTGGCGACGATTGGCCACTATTTGGCGGATGATGTTTATTCGATGATGCCGGTTCCCCACTACAGCTCTTCTGCGATGGATGGTTACGCTGTGGCGGGTGCGCCTCCGTGGCGTCTGGTGACCCCGGCGTATCCGGAGGATTCTCGCGCGAATATTCACCGTCTGACGGTTCCGATTGCTCCGGGTGAGGCGACCCCGATTTTGACGGGTGGTTTGCTCCCTGAGGGCGCTGAGGCGATTGTGCGCGAGGAGCATTCGCGCCTGTATGAGGGTGCGGAGGCTTCGTCTCGCCCTGGTGTAGCTGCTCATTTGGAGACTCAGTCCAGTATTCATTACCTGGATATGGCGGAGGGTTTTGAGCCTCCGGCGCCGGGTGCTGATATTCGCCATGCTGGTGTTGAGCTAGAGCGTGGCGAGCTGTTGGCACGCCACGGCGACCGTATCTCTGCGCGTATGGCGGCGTTCTTGGGCACGAATGGTTTTGATGAGTTGCCGGTGTACGCCCCGATTCCGGTGCGTTGCGCGTTTACGGGTAATGAGGTCATTACGTTTGGTGTGCCTGCGCCGGGTCAGGTGCGTGATGCCTTTGGCGGCTTCATGGAGCATGCGATTATTTCTGCAGGCTGCGAGGCGCGCCCTTCGATTCGTTTGGCGGATGTTGAGTCTGAGTTCCGCACGTTCTTGTCCACGTCGACGGCTCGTGTGCTGGTGTTTACGGGCGGGTCGAGCACCTCGGGTGTTGATTTGGTGCGTAAGGTGCTCAACGACATGGGCGCAACCTATTTGTTTGAGTCGGTGGATGTGCGTCCGGGCCATCCGGCATTGGCTGCGCGTCTGCCGGTTCCGGAGACTGGCCCGAATTCGGGTCGTGAGCGTTTTGTGCTGGGTCTGCCGGGTAATCCTTTGGCGGCTTACACTGCCCTGTATTCGTATTTGCCGCCGCTTCTGGCTGGCATGAGGGACATGCCTCTGCCGGAGCTGGATTCGGCGGTTCTGGGTGAGCCTGTTGATACTTTGCGTAAGCCGGCGGGGGCTCGTCTGCTTCCTGTGTCGGTGCATGATGGTGTGGCGTATCCTCTGCCGAAGTCGGCGTCGCATATGCTGTCCTCGTTGGCGGCGGCTACTCACTGCGCGGTGTTGGATGATTCTTCGGTTCGGGGTTCTGCCCATGAGGTGGGAGCTCGGGTTCCGATTATTCCGGTGCTGTAGTAAGGCGCTATTTTCCGGCGTTGAAATGTTTATGCGGTATGCGGTCGGGGTATAGTAGAGAGATATGTCAATCGTTTAGCATACCGAAGGGAGCCCCCGTGGCTAAGCCCAAACTCAGCGATGTTGCGGCCCTGGCGGGAGTCTCCCCCACCACGGTCTCCCGCGTGCTCAACAACCGCGGCTACCTGAGCGAAAGCACCCGCACCAAGGTCCACGAGGCAATGCGGGAACTCGGCTACCGCCCCAACGCCATCGCCCGCAGCCTGCAGGGCCAGCGCTCGCAGATGGTGGGCCTCATCTTCCCCACGGTCGCAAACCCCTTCTACGGGGAGATGGTGTACCGCCTCGAAAGTTACCTTGCCGAAGCAGGCTACCGGGTCATTCTCTGCAATAGCGATGACCACCCCGAACAAGAGAAGCGCTACCTGGAGATGCTTTTCTCCAACCAGGTGGACGGCATTATCAGCGGCGCGCACTCTGACGCGCTGGTGAATATTCCGCACGCCCAGGCTCCCCTGGTGACCGTGGACCGCCTCGAAAGCGGCTTTTACCCGAATGTCCGCTCCGATAATTACGGAGGCGCTCGCGCCGCCACGGAGCACCTCATCGCCACGGGTGCGCAGAATATTGTGCACGTGACATCAACCCTGGGTGAGCACAATGAGCGTCAGCGCGGATACCGTGAGGCAATGCTCGAAGCCGGACTCATGCCGGAGTTCCTGGAGCTGGGCTTCCGTCCTTCACTGGGTATTAAACGTGAGGTGCTCTACCGCTACCTTGATGAACGCGCCGATAGTCCGGAGCCGGTGGATGCGGTCTTTGCCTCCAACGATAATTACGCCGCGTTGGCGCTGGGCTGGGCGCGCGCACGCGCTATTCGTGTTCCGGAGGATTTCCAGGTGATTGGTTACGATGGCACGCAGAGCGTTCAGCTGCTCATGCCGGAGTTGGCGACCGTGGTTCAGCCGATTGAGGGCATGGCAGAGCGTACCGCGCAGCGTCTGCTGGAGCTCATTGAGCTACAGCAGGAGGATTCCTCAGAGAAGACCACTCCCCCAATTACCCAGCCCGAGGATGTACTCCCGGTTGAGCTCCATCTGGGGGCTACGGTGCGTTCTATCCCGAATCTGGATCAGATTCAGCCTGACACCTCCGCCCCGGACGAGCTCCAATAGACGAGCTCCAATAAGAAGCTCCTCTTCTGACGATAAAAATCCGCCCCACCGTGCGAGTGCTCACGGTGGGGCGGATTTTGCATATACATTTATCGGTTTTGTGCGCGTCCGGAAGTTTAGGAGGCGCGCTGCACAATCTCGGTCGGGCCGGTTCCGGGGTAGACCATACCGACGGCGTGCGCCTTGGAGAAGATACCGTGGAGCGGTCCGAGGGAGAAGAATCCGCGGCGCTCGTAGAGGCGTGCACTGTCGTAGGTCGATGCTTCGAGGTAAGCGGGGTAGTCACCGATGCGTTCGGTACCGTAATCGAGTAGCCGGGAGCCGATACCGCGACCTCGATACTCTTCAAGAACACCAATGTTGAAGAGGTACCAGTGCTTGTACGCGGGGCGGTACTTGAGCAGGTGCAACTCCATCAGGATTGCCTTCAGCAGAGTCTTGCAACCGAGAGCCTTGTAGTAGGCGCCAAACTGCTTGAGCTCGTTAGCAAAGGAACCTTCGTGAGATTCGGGGGTGTTCCAGAGGCAGACACCCACAATCTTGCCGGTGGAGTTATCAATAGCGATGTCGATACGTCCGCGGCCCTGGAAGTTGCCGTAGACCTGCAGGGTCATGATTGCGCGGAGCTTGGCAAGTTCCTGTCGGCGGCTACCGCCCGCGATGACTGCCATCATGGCGGGATCTCCGTCGAATGCGGCAATCAGCACCTCGAGCGCATCTGCATATTCATGAGACTCGGCGGTGCGGACGGTATAGGAAGCTGAGGTCATATTCACCCTTTACAAAAGCTTGAAACTATACATAAATATTAGCTGGATTATTCATTCCTGGCTAATAAATTGTTCCTTATCAAGACATTTTTCATGGCCATGCACCAATGTGTGCCAGCTTATATTGCACCAATATGCATAATTTTAGTGAATATTTATTCACACATTTTTTGCACGCTCTTGCAAGAAAAATTGAACACCCCGCACCAGCTCTAGGGAGAGCGGTACGGGGTACATATCACGTTGAGGTTATCTACTCATCAAGAGTGCAGACTATGCGTTAGCCTTTGCCTTCAGTGCAACCTTCAGGAGCGAATCCGCGTTGGTCACAGAAGCGCCCGAAACCTGGACATCTTCAACCGAAGCAGCTGCCTTCTTGGAGTTGGTAATCACCATGGGGGTTGCCAGCGGGTAGCCAGCAGCCTTAATCGCGGGAATATCGAACTCAGCAATCACGTCGCCACGCTTGACGGTGTCGCCCTTAGCAACCTTGGGCTCGAAGTGCTTGCCATCGAGCTCAACGGTGTCCATGCCGATGTGCATCAGCAGATCCAGGCCATCTTCGGTGCGCAGACCGTATGCGTGGCCGGTGGGGAATGCAACGGTAATCTTGCCGTCAGCCAGTGCATAGAGCTTACCTTCGGTGGGCTCCACTGCGGTGCCTGCACCCAGCGCGCCGGAGGAGAAGGTGGGGTCCTTGACGTCAGCCAGCAGAACCACGGAACCAACCATGTGGGAGCCGATTTCGACGCTCTCACCAGCCTCAGCTGCTACGGCAGTAGCGGGGGCGGCGGCAGCTGCTACGGGAGCCGCAGCAGCGGGTGCCTCAGCTTCCTCAGTGTTGCCAGCCTCAACCTTCTTACCCCAGATGAAGGAGGCAACGAAAGCGATGACGGTGGTCAGGATGAGGCAGCCGAAGAAGCCCGGGATACCAGCGCCAACAGTCGGTTCAATCGAGGGGAAGCCAAGGTAACCAGCGGCGCCAAGCTTACCCGCCTTAATTCCAAGAATAGAAGTAAACATCGAACCAATACCCGCGGAGACGATTGCAATGTAGAAGGGCCAGCGCAGAGCCAGGTTCACACCAAACATTGCGGGCTCGGTAATGCCGAGGAATGCGGAGGGTGCAGATGCCGAAGCAATACCCTTGATCTTCTTGTTCTTGGTGGTCAGTGCGACACCGGCTGCGGCAGCACCCTGCGCCACGTTAGACATGGAGGCAACGACGAAGATGAAGGAACCGCCGGTTGCCCACAGGCTCATCTCGATGGGCGGGAATGCCTGGTGCATACCGGTCATCACGATGAATGCGTAGAAAGTACCGAAGATCAGACCGCCGAGCGGGCCAGCAACGGTGTAGAGCCAGTTAATACCTTCACCCAGCCAGGTACCCAGCTGGAACATCGGCGGGCCGACCAAGATGAAGGTCAGGAAGCCGGTGATAAGGATGGTGAGGGTCGGGGTGAAGATGAAGTCGATGGTGCCCTTGAGGACCTTGTGGAAGAACTTCTCAATGTGGGACAGGATGAAGGCAACCAACATGATGGGCAGCACGGTACCCTGGTAGCCCGCCTGCTGGACCTGCAGGCCGAAGAGGTTCCAGTACTTCATCGGTTCGCTACCCTCGGCACCTGCCAGAGAGGCAGCGACATTGTAGCCGTTCATCAGTGCCGGGGAGACCATTGCGGCACCCATGGTCATGCCCAGGTAAGGATTACCGCCGAAGACCTTGGTTGCGGAGAAGCCAACCAGCACGGGCAGGAAGGCGAAGGGAGCTGCGGAGAGCAGGTTGACGATGTCCGCGAAGTCAGCCCATTCCGGGTAAAGTTCAATAACTGCCTGGGGACCAAAGATACCCTTGGAAGTCAGGAGGCTATTGAGCGCCATCAGCATACCGCCACCGACCAGCACCGGAATCAGCGGAACGAAGATGTCAGCAATGGTCTTGATGAAGCGGGAGACAATGTTGCCCTGCTTGGAGGCAATTTCCTTGAGCTCGTCCTTGGATGCCTCGGGTGCGCCAGCGGCGATGAGGTGCTTGTGTACCTCGTTGACGCCGCCGGGGCCGACGATGATCTGGAACTGGCCAGCGTTGAGGAAGCTGCCCTTGAGGTCTTCGTCGTTGTCGATTGCTGCCTGGTCGACCTTATCCTAGTTCTTCAGGACGAGGCGAAGGCGGGTTGCGCAGTGTGCGGCTGCAACAATGTTGCCGGCGCCACCGACGTCCTTCAGCACGCGCTGTGCCACTGACTTGTGGTTCACGCTCGCTCTCCTTTGTTTGGAGCACCACCGTATGATGCTTTGTGAATGGGGTGGGGCATATGTCTGTGCGTGTATGTCATGCATATGTCATACGTTTGACATATTGGTTGTAAAACATCCTATCATGGGAAAGTTCTTAAAAGCGAGGGCTCACCCTCCATACGGAGAGTGAGCCCTCAGACATATTCAGAAATTACCGGAAAGCTCCCGTGCAGGCGGCTCCCAACGCATAGAAAACGGCTTAGAGGCGGCCATACTCGAGGGACAGCACCTCGCCACCGGTCAGGCGGACGCGGCGCTTATCGCCCTTGAAGAAGGTGCGAGCGGTCATAACCTCAGCGCCCATGGAGGCAACCAGCTTACCGCCCACGTACAGTTCGGTAGCCGAGCCGTCCACGAGCAGGTCAAACTCGCGAATCTTCGAACGCTTCAGGGTACGGCGGCGCAGACTACCACCCTCGGTGTAGCGGGTACCGCCACGGTCCATCTGCACAAAGTCCTTATCCAGAACGATGCTCAGAGCCACGCCGTGGGTGTCCTTAATCTTCAGCTTCACGCGCTCATCAGAAACGTCTACGCGGCCGCGCAGACGGAAGCTCAGGGCATTCTTCAGCTCTACGAGCTTGCCCTTCTCCTCCTCGCGGTACAGCGGGGTCATCTTCATCGCGTCATTAAGCTGCGGCACCGGACGCTGGAAAATCTTGCCGTTACGCAGGTGTAGCTCACGCGGGTAGGTGAACATGTGCACCCAGCGGTGGCTCCACGAGGGCAAATCATCCTGATCAGCATTGCCCAGCCAAGCAATCATCACCGGGGCATCACCGCATACGTCGTGCGGTGCCTCCGGGTCGGCGGTCAGGCCGGTACCGGAGATGGTCTGCGGTGCGTAGAACTCAAAACCTGCATCCAGCTCGGTGAAGGGGGTCTCCACGGTGAACTTGAGAGTCTC